>NZ_JBEOXF010000007.1:0-224227 GCF_040296405.1 Streptomyces sp. NPDC002133
CTCCCTATCCGGTGCGGCCCACTACGTCCTGACCACTTCCCGGGGGACCTCGGAGCAAGCGTGACCGATCACCGTGAGGCGCCCTGTGGGACCGGCGCGCACGGAGGCGGACTCCCTTACGGGCGCGAGCCGATAGGGCCTGGCGGGCGGGCTCCGCACCGCGCCCGTCCGGTCCATGGCCCCGGGTTCCCCGCGTGCTTCACGGGTGCCGGGGCGCCACCCGGTGTCTTTGTGACGCGACGCCAGGAAGGGTGTCGGTGATGTCGGATTTCGCACCCCGCTTCGAAATGGAGCCCTTCCCTCCTTACAATTCGCGGCTGTGAGCCACCAGGAGAACGCAGTCTTCGTCGACGCCTCGGGGCGCCGGCGCCGCTTCATGAAATATGCGTCGGTTGCCGTCGGCGCCGCGTGCGTCTGTTTTGTCGCCGTTGTTCTGGCCGGGCTCTTCGGTGCCGGACCGGCCGGTGGCCCGCTGCCCTGGAGCCAGAGCCGGGAGGAGGCGTCCCCGACGGCGGAGCCGCCGCCGTCCACCGCCGAGTCCGGGGAGCCTGCCGAGGACGACCCCGGCAGTGACCCCGTCGGGGATCCGATATCCGACCGGACCTCTCCCTCGGCCTCCGCCTCCCCGGGCTCCGGCGCGTCGACGAGACCCGGCGCCGACGCACCCGTCCCGTCCGCCACCACCCAGGCGCCCCCGGCGGGAGCTCCCACGGCGAGCGCCCCGCCCGGAAACTCGGGCAACGCTCCCCGGCACACGCCCACCGCCGAGGGCAAGGGGCCCAAGTGACCCGGCACGCGATACGCCGGGATCCCCGCGCTCACTGGGTGCTGCTGACGCTCACCCTGGCCGTCGTCGCCACGGCCCTGCTCTTCAGCGGTTACGGGAGGCACGAGATTGCGCCGACGGCCGCGCCGACCGCCCAGTGCCCGGCGGAGCCGGAGGTGCCGTTCGCGAACGGGCCCGTCATGCGTCAGGACCCGAAGACCGGCGGAGTCCTCGCGACCCGGATGCCCGCAGGCACCGTCGCTCTCACCTACGACGGAGGGCCCGACCCTGCCTGGACCCCACGTCTGCTCGATGTGCTGAAGCAGCGCCAGGTCAAGGCCACCTTCTTCCTCACCGGCACCCAGGCCGCCGCCCACCCCGACCTCGTGCGCCGGATCAAGGACGAGGGCCACGAGATCGGCTCGCACACCTACACGGACGCGAACCTCGCCGGCCTCTCCGTGCCCCGTATCCGTCTGGAACTCGCCCTCACCCAGAACGTCCTGGCCGGCACCGCCGGCGTCGGAACCCATCTGCTGCGCCTCCCGCACACCGAGGACGCCGCCTCGCTCTGCGACGACATGAGCGAGGCCGCGCGGCGCGCCATCGTCGACGGTTATGTCGTCGTCGTTGCCGACGAGCCCGCCCGGACCCCCGACCAGGGCGCCGTGCGCCAGTTCACCGGGTCGGCGGCCGCCGTCGCCGAGACCGAGCGACTGCTGACCGCCGGCCGCGGCGACCAGGTCAGGTACACGACCGTCGGCGCCGGTCTCGGTCTCCCGGGCACGACGTACGACGTCGGCACGGCCGCCGAGTGGCGGGGCGCCGCGGTCGTCCGTGCCCAGCAGGTCTCCCGGGCGTTCGCCGACGCCATGACCTGGTTCCTGGTCGCGGCCGGTGTGATCACCGCGGCCCGCCTGGTGATGCTGTTCACCGTCGCCCGGGTGCATGTGAAGCGCGTACGGGCCAAGCGCCCCCGGCGCCGCGGCACCCCGCGCTTCCCGCCGCTCACCGACCCGGTCTCGGTGATCGTCCCCGCGTACAACGAGGAAGCCGGCATCGAGGCGACCGTGCGTTCGCTGCTGGCCTCCACCCACCAGGCCGTCCAGATCATCGTCGTCGACGACGGCTCCACCGACCGGACCTTCGAGATCGCCGAGTCGATCGACGACCGCCGGGTCATGGTGATCCGCCAGGCCAACTCGGGGAAGGCCGCCGCCCTCAACGCCGGCCTCGCGTGGGCCCACTTCGACATCGTCGTGATGATCGACGGTGACACGGTCTTCGAGCCCGACGCGATCTTCCACCTCATTCAGCCGCTCGCCGATCCGCGCGTCGGCGCGGTCAGCGGCAACACCAAGGTCGGCAACCGGCAGGGTGTCCTCGGCCGCTGGCAGCACCTCGAGTACGTCATCGGTTTCAACCTCGACCGTCGCATGTTCGACGTCATGGAGTGCATGCCGACGGTTCCCGGGGCGATCGGCGCGTTCCGCCGCGACGCCGTCGTGGGCGTCGGCGGCGTCAGCGAGGACACCCTCGCCGAGGACACCGACCTCACCATGGCCCTGTGCCGGGCCGGCTGGCGTGTGGTCTACGAGGAGTCGGCCATCGCATGGACCGAGGCTCCCTCGACCGTGCGGCAACTGTGGAAGCAGCGCTACCGCTGGTGCTACGGAACGCTGCAGGCCATGTGGAAGCACCGCGGCGCGCTGCTGGAGCGGGGTGCAGGCGGCAAGCTCGGCCGCCGGGGCCTGTCCTATCTGCTGCTGTTCCAGACGGTCCTGCCGCTGCTCGCCCCGCTCGTCGACGTCTTCGCCCTGTACGGACTGCTGTTCCAGGGCGCGGGTCAGGCGGCGGCGGTCTGGCTCGCCTTCACCGCGGTCCAGGTCTTCAGCGCGGTGTACGCGCTGCGCCTGGACCGGGAGAAGTTCGAGCCCTTGTGGACCCTGCCGCTCCAGATCTTCGTCTACCGGCAGCTGATGTATCTGGTCGTCGTCCAGTCGGTGGTCACCGCCCTGCTGGGCAACCGACTCCGGTGGCAGCGCCTGCAGCGCACGGGCTCGGCGACGGACGTCCTGGAGGATCGCGGAACGGTGCGTGCCTGACAGGGGCCCCCGTCGTACCTGACGCGGAGACGCTGATCCAGCTCACTCCGTCGGTTTCGGTTCATCGACCTTGGTCGGATCGCCTGTGTTCGACACGATGACGGCCAGCAGCTTTGCCGGTTCCGTCGAGCTCACGTTCTCCGTGAGCGCGTGGTAGGAGTTCGGCGGTTCGACCCAGTGCTCGCCGGCGCGGTAGGTGCGGACCGGCTCGTTGTCGAGCTGGCTGCGCACGGTGCCCTCGAGCACGTAGGCGTAGACGAACGCCTCGCCATGGCGATGCGGCACCGCGCGTGCGGAGGGCGGGAAGTCGACGATCTCCGAGGTGAAGGTCTTGCCCGGGACATTCGGAAGTCCCTGCTCAAGGAGCACCTTCACCGTCTCGGCGGGCGGCGTGGCCTGCGTGGGGGACGTCGTTGGTGTGGGTGGTGAGGGCTGCTCGGTCCCAGAGACTGCCGCCTTCGCCGCGGATGGCTCGGCAGCAGTCGCTCCCCCTGCCGCGGGGACGAATGCGGCGGTCGCGGCCACCATGCCGGCAGCCAGACACCGCAAGGCACGTCGTGTTTCGATCATGACGTCGAACCTCCGAACCTACTCGACGGTCATCGACCAGCGCGCAGATCCCCCATCATCTGTGAGGAACCGCCCTCCCGCGACTTCGCGGTCATCGGTCCCGGCGGCCTCCCCGTACCGAGCGTCCCGCCAGCACGTCCGTCCGCTTCCCGTCCTCGATCACGAACCTGCCGTCGATCAGGACGTGCGGAATGCCGACCGGGAGGGTGCGCGGCTCCTCGTACGTCGAACCCGCCGCGACCGTGTCCGGGTCGAAGATCACGAGGTCGGCGCGGTAGCCCTCGCGCACGTGACCCCGGTCGGCGAGGCGGAGCCGGGCCGCCGGCCGCGAGGTCAGATGGGCCACCGCCTCCTCCAGGGAGAGGACGCCGAGTTCGCGGGCGTACCGGCCGAGGTACTGCGGGAAGGTGCCGTACGCGCGCGGGTGCGGCTTGTCGCCCTGGAGGATGCCGTCGCTGCCGCCCGTGTGGACGCGGTGCCGCATGATCGCCCGGACGTTCTCCTCATGGCCGACGTGCTGCAGGATCGTCGAGCCGAGCCGGTCGTCGAGGAGGAGCCGGCGGGCCGTGGCCCAGCCGTCCAGCCGGGTGCCGACATGTCCGGCGAGAGCGGGGTCGCTCACCCCGGAGATCTCGATGGTGTCCCAGTCCATCGGGACCCCGTGACAGCCGTCCGAGCCGACGACCTCGAGGTGGTGGCGGATCTGCTCGGCGGTCCCGTCGTCGCGGAGGCGGGCGAGGACCGCCTCGGGGCCGCCCTCGTTCGCCCAGCTCGGCAGGAGCGCGACGAGCGTCGTGCAGCCCGGGGTGTACGGGTAGGTGTCGAGGGAGATGTCGGCGCCCGTGTCGAGCGCCTCGTCGAGCAGGGCCAGCAGCTCCGGCGCACGGCCCTCGTTCACGCCGAAGTTCATGGTGGCGTGCGCGAGATGGAGGGCGCAGCCGGCCTCGCGGGTGAGGCCGACCATCTCCTCGTACGCCTCCAGGGCGCCCGCACCGTACGAGCGGTGGTGGGGGCAGTAGTAGCCGTCGTAGCGCGCCACCACCCGGCACAGCTCGGTGAGTTCGGCGTCGTTCGCGTACATGCCCGGGGTGTAGGTGAGACCCGACGACATGCCGACGGCGCCCTGTTCCAGGCCCTCGGCGACGAGCTGCTTCATGCGGCGCATCTCGTCCGCCGTGGCGGGGCGGTCGTCCCAGCCGACGGCGTACATCCGCACCGTGCCCTGGGGGACGAGGTAGGCGGCGTTGACGGCGATGCCCCGGCCGCCGAAGTTCCGGTCGAGGCGGTCCAGGTACTCGCCGACGGTCCGCCAGTCGAAGTCGATGTCCGAACCGTCACCGTTCCAGCCGGTGATGGCCCGGCGGACCTCGCCGAGCGTGCGGTCGTCGACGGGCGCGTACGACAGCCCGTCCTGGCCGAGGACTTCGAGCGTCACGCCCTGAGCGGCCTTGGCGCTGTGGTCCGGGTCGCGGAGCAGCGCGAGGTCGCTGTGCGCGTGCATGTCGATGAAGCCGGGGGAGAGGGCGAGGCCGTCGGCGTCGACGATGCGACGGGCGGTGGGGCGTGGGCCGCCCTGCCCTTCGGGGTGGATCGCGGTGATCCGGCCGTCCGTGATGCCGACGTCGGCGCGGTAGGAGGCGCCGGCGGTGCCGTCGATGACACGCGCGTCGCGGATGACGAGGTCCATGGGGGTGCCTTTCTGCGGGTGGGGGCGCCTGCGGTGGGCCTTCTCGCCGCCGCTCCCCTATGCCCTGCGGCGTGGGGGACCCCCACCTCCCGAACCGGGGCTCGGCCCAGGACCCGGGCGTGCCGGTACCGCCCGGTGGTCCGGGATGCCCGTGCTCGGACGCCGGACGGGCCGGGCTCGTGCCCGGTGGCGGAGCCCCGAGGGCGGGTCCGGGGCGGAGCCCCGGTGGTGGCCGGGCCCCGGTTCGGGAAGGGGGAGGGACGGGGGCGGGGAAGGGGAAGGGGAACCTGGGATCAGAAGAACGTACGGATGTAGTCCGTGACCGTGCCGTCCGCCTCCACCAGCGGAATCAGCTGCCACTTGTCGAACGACGTGCACGGATGCGACAACCCCATCCCGAGCCAGTCCCCGACCTCCAGGTCCGCCCCCTCGTCCGTCCGCACCCACCCGTGCTGGTCCGACAGGCCGGTGACCGTGATGCCGGTCGCGGGACGGAGTTCGCCGTCACGGGCGTCCCGTACGACCTGGGCCTCGGGCAGGTCGAGGTCGTACGCGGCGTCGCGCTTGCCCGCGTTGGTGAACGCCTGCTGCGGCGTCGGGCGCGAGACGACCTGGGCCCAGAGCCGGAACGCGGGCTCCAGGGCGCCCTCCTGGGGCACGCGGTTGAAGGGCGTCAGGTGCTTGTAGTGGCCGTCGTCGTGCGAGACGTACGCGCCGGAACGCAGGAGCTTCAGCACCGGAGCGGACAGCTCCGGGATCTCCGCGAAGACGTCGGCGACGGCGTCGAACCAGGCGCTGCCGCCCGCGCTGACGACGATCTCCTCGGCACCGGCGAACCGGCCGTCCTTGTCGAAGGCCGCTGCGAGCGTGACGAGTCGGCGCAGCCAGTCCCGTACCCGCTCGGTGGTCGCGTCGGGGACCTCGCCCTCGTAGCCCGCGACGCCGGCGAGGCGCAGGGTCCCGGTGGCGGCGACCGCATCGGCGACGGCGGTGCAGTCGGCCTCCGTGCGGGCGCCGGTACGGGCGCCGTCGCCCGCGCCGAGTTCGACGACGACCTCCACGGGGCGGGTGGCGCCGGCCGCCGTGAGGGCCTCGTCCATCAGCTCGACGCCGCGCACGGAGTCGACGTAGCAGACGAGCCGGAAGTCCGGGTCTCGGTCCAGCTCGCCCGCGAGCCAGCGCAGCGCCGCGGCGTCGACGAGCTCGTTCGCGAGGAAGATCCGCTCGATGCCGTAGGCGCGGTACACGCGGACCTGGTGCGGCACGGCGGCGGTGATGCCCCATGCGCCGCGCTCCAGCTGGCGGGCGAAGAGCTGTGGCGACATGGATGTCTTGCCGTGCGGCGCGAAGGCGAGGCCGTGGCGCTCGGCGTACGTCTCGAGGAGGGCGAGGTTGTGCTCCAGGGACTCCGCGGAGAGGGCGAGGACGGGAGTGGTGAAGCCGCCGGTGAAGAGGTTGCGGCGCTGGGCGGCCAGCTCGCCGACGGTGAGGCCCTCGGCATCCGGCGGGAGCGCCTTGAAGCGGTGGTCGACGCGCTCGTTCGCGAGCTGCTCGACGGCGTTGTCGGCGGGCATGGGAGCCTCCTCGAAGAGTACGGTTGCAGTATGTGCAACGGTCATTGCGCATATCGCTCTACGCTGTCTAACATCCGGGCCAATGCCGGGTCAATGGACCCGCACGACCAGTGAGGAGTGCCAGGGTGACCGGAACAGCGGCCGCCGACGCGGCCGTGGACGCGTGTCTCGCCTCGGCCGTCGCCCCGGGCGACGTCGTGGACGCGGGGGACGTCGTGGACGTCGTCTGTCTCGGCGAGTCCATGGTCACGTTCCTGCCCTCGCAGCCCGGCCGCCTCGCCGACGTGCCCTCCTTCGTCCGCACCATCGGCGGTGCCGAGTCGAACGTCGCGTGCGCGCTGGCGGCCGCCGGGCACCGCGCGAAGTGGGTCAGCAGGGTCGGTTCCGACGGCTTCGGCGACCATCTGATCGCCGCCGTCGCGGCGTACGGAGTCGACACCTCCGCCGTCCACCGCGACTCCGTCCGTCCCACGGGCATCTACTTCCGCACCGCGACCGACCGCGCCACGGACACGCACGAGGTCCTCTACTACCGGGCCGGTTCGGCGGCTTCCGCGATGTCGCCGGAGAACGTTCCGTACGAGGATCTCGCGCGGGGCCGCATTCTCCACCTCTCCGGCATCACGGCGGCCCTGTCCCCGGACTGCCTCGGCCTGATGCGCGCCCTGACCGCCCGCCGCCCCGGCCGCCCCCTCGTCTCCTTCGACGTCAACCACCGCCCCGGCCTCTGGCGCGAGGACCCCGCCGTCCTCCTCGACCTGGCGCGCGGCGCGGACCTCGTCTTCGTCGGCGAGGACGAGGCGGAGGAGGCGTGGGGCCTGCGGGGAGCGGAGGTGATCCGTGCGGCGCTCCCCGAGCCGGAAGTCCTGGTGGTGAAGCAGGGTGCGCGGGGCGCGACGGCTTACGCCCGCCGCGCTCGCCCCGAACCCGCGCCGGGGGACCTGCCCCCGGACACATTCACCTCCGTCCCCGACACCGTCACCTCCGTCCCCGCCCCCACGGTCGACGTCGTCGCCCCCGTCGGCGCCGGCGACGCCTTCGCCGCGGGGTTCCTCTCCGCCACCCTCCGCGGCCTCGGCGACACGGCGCGCCTGCGCCTCGGGCACCTGACGGCCGCCGCCACCCTCACCGTCCCCGGCGACCTCGGCACCCCGCCGCCCACCCCTTACGCCGACCGCCTCGCCGCCCTCGACGACGACGCCTGGGGGAGACTGCACCTCGGCCCCGGCTGGACGGCAGCCGCGCAGGCCACGGAGGAGGTACGTACGTCATGAGCCAGACCGTCGACCGCGCCCTGAGCATCCTGCCGCTGCTCGCGCAGGGCCCCGCGGACCTCGGGCAGGTCGCCGACCGCCTCGGCGTCCACAAGTCCACCGCGCTGCGGCTCCTGCGCACCCTCCACGAGCACGGCCTCGTCTACCGCCAGCAGGACCAGCGCTACCGGCTCGGTGCCCGCCTCTTCGCCCTCGCCCAGGAGGCCGTCGAGAACCTCGACATCCGCGAGATCGCCCATCCCCACCTCATGGCCCTCAACGAGCGGACCGGGCACACCGTCCACCTCGCCGTGCACGAGGAGGGCGAGGTCCTCTACATCGACAAGGTCGAGAGCCGCTACCCGGTCCGGATGTACTCCCGTATCGGCAAGCCCGTCGCGATCACCGTCGCGGCCGTGGCGAAGCTCCTGCTCGCCGACTTCCCCGAGCCCGAGCGCCGCGCCATCGCCGCGAGGCTCGACTACCCCATGTACACGCCCCGTTCGATCCCGAACGCCGCCGCCTTCCTCAAGGAACTGGCGACCGTACGCGAACAGGGCTGGGCCACCGACCTCGGTGGCCACGAGGAGTCCATCAACTGCATCGGGGCCCCCATCCGCGGTGCGGACGGCCGCGTCGTCGCCGCCATGTCGGTGTCCGCGCCGAATGTCGTCGTCACGGCCGAAGAACTCCTCACCCTGCTCCCGCTGGTGCGCCGCACCGCCGACGCCATCACCCGGGAGTACTCCGGCACTGCCCCCAACTCCTAGACCGGCCCACCCCCGAAGGACCACGCATGACCGAGAAGACCGCGATCACGCCCCCGACCCACACCGCCCCGCCCGCCAAGTTCTCCCACGGCGTCCGCAAGGGGAACATCCTCCAGGTCGCCGGCCAGGTCGGCTTCCTCCCCGCCGTCGAGGGCCGGGCCCCCACGCCCGCCGGCCCGACCCTGCGCGAGCAGACCCTCCAGACCCTCGCCAATGTCAAGGCGGTCCTGGAGGAGGGCGGCGCGAGCTGGGACGACGTGATGATGATGCGCGTCTATCTCACGGACACGGGCCACTTCGCCGAGATGAACGAGATCTACAACGCCTACTTCGAGGAGCAGGGCCTCAAGGAGGCCCCCGCAGCCCGGACGACGGTCTATGTCGGTCTCCCCGCCGGCCTCCTCATCGAGATCGACGCTCTGGCGGTCCTCGGCTGACCCGCCGCTCGGCGACCTGCCGGCCCGCTGACCGGCCGAGCGGCTGACCCCTGAGCCGATCCCTGAGCTGATCCCCCTGAAGCACATGCCTCACGGCACGGCGCCCACCCCTACGGCGCCGTGCCGCGCTCCCCCCTACCCAAAACCGAGGTCTCCTGCCATGCTGCTCGCCGCCGACGCACCTCCACCACCCACGCCCCACACAGGCGGACTGCTCCACCTCATACCCGGTACAGCGGGACTGCTGACCGTCGCCGCCCTCGGCATCGCGCTTCTCCTCGTCCTGATCATCAAGGTCAGGGTGCAGCCGTTCGTCGCGCTCCTCGCCGTCTCCATAACCGTCGGCCTCGCCGCCGGCCTGTCCGTCACCGAACTCTTCGGCACCGTCCAGAAGTCCGCCGCCGTATCGGTCATCGAGTCCGGCATGGGCGGCATCCTCGGCCATGTCGCGATCATCATCGGCCTCGGCACGATGCTCGGCGCGATCCTCGAAGTGTCCGGCGGTGCCGAGGTCCTGAGCTCCCGTCTGCTCGGCCTCTTCGGCGAGAGGCGCGCCCCGCTGGCCATGGGCCTGACCGGCCTCATCTTCGGCATCCCGGTCTTCTTCGACGTCGGCATCTTCGTCCTCGCGCCGATCGTGTACGCCGCCGCCAAGCGGTCCGGCAAGTCGATCCTGCTGTACGCGATGCCGCTCCTCGCGGGCCTGTCGATGACCCACGCCTTCCTCCCGCCGCACCCCGGCCCGGTCGCCGCGGCCGGCCTGCTGCACGTCTCGCTCGGCTGGGTCATCCTCATGGGCATCGTGGTCGGCATCCCGGCCGTCCTCGTCGCCTGGGTCTACGCCGCCTGGATCGGCAGGCGTCTCTTCGTCCCCGTACCGGAGGACATGGTCGAGGCCGCGGAGGACGCCAAGGCGGCCGTCGCCGCCGAACAGGCCGCCGCGGGCCGCGCGCCGCAGGAGTCACCGGTCTCCCTGGCGACCGTCCTCACCATCATCGGGACGCCGCTGGTGCTCATCCTCGCCGCGACGTTCTCCTCCATCGCGCTGGACGAGTCCACCCTGCGCTCGGTCATCGAGTTCTTCGGCAGCCCCTTCGTCGCCCTGACGATCGCCCTCTTCATGGCGTACTACCTGCTGGGCATCCGCCGCGGCTGGTCCCGCAAGTCCCTGGAATCGGTGTCGACGCAGTCCCTGAAGCCGGTCGGCAACATCCTGCTCGTCGTCGGCGCAGGCGGCGTCTTCGGAGCGGTCCTCAAGGCGAGCGGTGTCGCCCAGGCCCTCTCCGACACCTTCAACGACGTCGGCCTCCCGATCATCGTCCTCGCCTACCTGATCTCCCTCGTCCTGCGCGTCGCCCAGGGCTCGGCGACCGTCGCGATCGTGACGACCGCGGGCATCGTCCTGCCGCTCGTGGAGGGCGGCGACCACTCGCAGGCGTTCCTCGCGCTGGTCATCATGGCGATCTCGGCGGGCTCGATCTTCGCCTCGCACGTCAACGACGGAGGCTTCTGGATCGTGGCGAAGTACTTCGGCATCTCGGAGCGGGACACCTTGAAGTCCTGGACGGTGCTGGAGTCGGTCCTGTCCGTGGCGGGCTTCGCGGTGGCGGCGGCGCTGAGCCTGGCCGTCTAGCGGCTGCTGACAGCGAGGGGCCGCCCGGGACTTCCGTCCCGGGCGGCCTCTCGGCCTCTCGGCCTCTCGGCCTCTCGGCCTCTCGGCCTCTCGGCCTCTCGGCCTCTCGGCCTTTATGCCGGTCCGGCGCGGGTCACCCCGACCCACGCGTCGGCGGTACCGCGGTCGACGCCCGGCCGGGCCGCGCGGGCGGCGGTCCGGCCGTCGTCGCACCCACCGGATGCCTGGTCAGTCGAAGAGTCCTTCGACGATGTCCTCGGCGATCTCGCCACCGACCTCTTCGGCCGCCTCTTCCACGATCTCTTCCACGATCTCTCCGAAGATGTCGTCCATGCTGAACCCTCCCTGACTGTTGCGCAGTGCGCTTGCCGTCGACCCGGACCACGTCGGTCCGAGGGGCCCGCACCACCGCGTGAGAGGTGCCGCGGACCCGTGGTCATCCCCTCAACGCCCTTTTGCGGGGCCGAGTTCCCGCAGATCGGCCCGGGAGCGCCGGCCGCCGGTGAAAGGTCGGTGGCATCGAGTTGGACGGTGTGCGTACGCTGCGCCGAGGGGGCTCAGCCGGTGCAGTACTGCGCCTCCTTGCCGATCGACCGGTACATGCAGTCCGAGTTCTCCAGCAGCTGCAGCACCGCGTCGCGGTTGCGGCTCGTCTCGCGCTCGATCACCTCGTCGGGCGGGTAGAAACCGCCACCGCCGGTGCCCGTCGGGTACATCTCGAAGGTGTACGCGAAGATCTTCTGGTTGCCCCACAGCCAGTCGTCGATCGACCCGTCCGTGATGTACAGGTCGCTCGCCTGCTCGGCCGTGTAGCCGTTGCTCGCGGCCATCTTGCCGCCGACGGTGGCGAAGGCGTTGCGGTCGTCCTGGGTCAAGCCGGGGGCGGTGTCGGCCGTGGTGTAGCCGTACGGCCAGAGCACCAGCTCGCTGTACGTGTGGAAGTCGATCCCGGTCTTGATCTGCTGCTTTCCGCCGACGACGCGGGAGCGCACGAAGTCGGCGACGACCTTCACCTCGGGCGCGGACTCGGGGGCGGAGCCGCGGTAGGTCGCGGAGCTGGTGGAACCGGAGGAGCCGCCGCAGCAGCCCCACTTGAAGTTCCAGTTGCGGTTCATGTCGGTGCCGACGTACGACGAGCCCGCGTTGGGCTGCCGGTTCTTGCGCCAGCTGCGGTAGGAGCCGGTGGCGATGTCGTACTCGCCGCCGTCCGGGTTGAGGTCCGGCACGATCCAGATCTCGCGGCCGTTGACGGCGTTCGTGACGCGCGAGTCCGTTCCGTAGTCGTCTCCGAGCTCGCGCAGCAGATAGAGCGCCATCTCGACGGTGAGGTGCTCGCGGGCGTGCTGGTGGTGGGTGAAGAGGACCTCCGGCTCGTTCTCGTCCGTGCCGACGTTGTCGCTGATCTTGATGGCGACGATGTCGCGGCCCTGGTAGGACTTGCCGATCACCCGCTTGTTCATGATGTTCGGGTGGGCGGCGATGCGCTGGTCGATCTCCGCAGTCATCTCCGCGTAGTTGTGGTAGCGCGCATCGGCGGAGGGGAAGTCGAACGGCTGGGCTGCGGCGCCCGCCGCCTTGCGGTCGGGCGGTGCGGGCAGGGGTTCGAGTACGTGGCCTAGTGCTCGGAGGCGTCTCGCCTGGGCGGCGTTGGCGCTGACGACGATCGCGTGGTCGTCGGCCTCGTCGATCGAGACACCGGTCGCGGCGACGGCGGTGCGCTCGGCGACGGTCGACGGACCGTGGATCTCGTACTGACGGATCTCCTCCTCGGCCTCGGCTGCGGCTGCGGTCCCGGCGTCGGTGACGGTGGCGCGGATGCGGTCGGGGTCGTGGGCGGGCGCGGCGGTGGCCGTGAACGGGGCCGCCACGGCGAGAGCGAGCAGGGTCGCGAGGGCGGCGGACCGAGTGACGGACCTTCCGCCGCTGCCGCGTGTGCGAAGTCGCATGCGATCTCCTGGGTAGGGAGTGTGGGGGTGGCTCAGTGCGACATGTACGGCGTGCTTGTTGATGCGGGTGGGCACATGGTGAGCGTGTGGCATGCTCCGGTCAAGGGCACGCTTCGGCCACGAGTTCGATGATGAGCGGAAAGGCGGCCTCAACCATGGCGGACACGACGGAAGAAGACGCAGCATCGGACAACCGGGCGATGACCTCCCCGCCCCGCAAGGCGAGCTGGCGGTTCATCGGGCCGGGCATCGTCGTCGCCGCGACCGGCGTCGGCGCCGGTGACCTCGTCGCGACGCTGATCGCGGGCAGCAAGTTCGGCTACACCCTCCTGTGGGCCGCGGTCATCGGCTGCCTCGTCAAGATCTCCCTCGCGGAGGCCACCGGCCGCTGGCACCTGGCCACCGGACGCACCATGTTCGACGGCTGGCGCAGCCTCGGGGCCTGGACCTCCGTCTATTTCGGCATCTACGTCGTCGTCTGGGGCTTCATCTACGGCGCCACGGCCATGTCGTCGACCGCGCTGCCGCTGGCCGCGCTCTTCCCGGACACACCCGGCGGCCTCAAGACCTTCGCGATCGCCGCCGGCCTGATCGGCCTGGCCCTGGTCTGGTTCAACCGCTACGCACGCTTCGAGAAGCTGATGACGGTCCTCATCGGCATCAAGTTCCTGATCGTCGTGTACGTCGCCGCCCGCGTGGCCCCGGACCTGCCGGCCGCGCTCGCCGGCCTCGTGCCCGTCCTCCCGGACGGTTCGCTCTTCTACACCCTGGGCCTCATCGGCGGCGTCGGCGGCACGATCACCATGGCGGCGTACGGGTACTGGATCAACTCCAAGGGCTGGACCGACTCGTCCTGGATGAAGATGATGCGCCTGGACAACCGGGTCGCCTACCTCACGACCGGCGTCTTCGTCGTCGCCATGCTCATCATCGGCGCCGAGTTGCTGCACGCCTCGAACATCGCGCTGGCCGGCGGAGACAAGGGCCTGCTCGAACTGAGCAACGTTCTGGAGGAGCGCTTCGGCGTCTTCACCGCCAAGCTCTTCCTCGTGGGCTTCTGCGCCACCTCGTTCTCCGCGCTCGTCGGCGTCTGGCACGGGGTGAGCCTTCTCTTCGCCGACTTCACCGAGCGCATCGTGCGCACGCGCAAGGGCATCGAGGAGAACGCGGTCGAGGAGGTGGCCAAGGGCCGCCGCGAGCGCTCCTGGCCGTTCCGCGCGTACATGCTGTGGCTGACCTTCCCGCCCATGGGCCTGCTCTGGCTGGACCAGCCCTTCGGCCTCGTGATGGCGTACGGCGTCCTCGGCGCCTTCTTCATGCCGTTCCTCGCGCTGACCCTGATCTGGCTGCTCAACTCGTCCCGCACGCCGCGCGAGTGGCGCAACGGCTGGGTGAGCAACGGCATGCTGGCGGCGGCAGGGCTGCTGTTCGTCGTGCTGTGCGTGCAGCAGGTGCGGGACCTGCCCTGGTAGGGGCCCGGCTCCGGTCATACTTACGTACATGACCTATGGCGGCTACCCGGACCGGCACCACCCCCAGGGCGCACCCCCGCCCCCGCCGCCTCCGGGTTTCGGCCCCCCGCCCCCGCCGCCTCCGGGTTTCGGCCCCCCGCCCCCGCCGCCTCCGGGTTTCGGCCCCCCGATCCCGGTGCAGCCCGGCTACGGCCCGCCGCCACAGCAGGTGCAGCCGTTCCTGCCCGCCGGCCCGGAGTTCGTCGCGCACGACCGCCACAACTCGGTCATCGTCGACGAGTCGGGTGTGGCCCTGGAGATCCAGGACCACACCCTGGAGTTCCCCTGGGCGGGGATCAGCACCGTCCACTTCGCCCCGGCGCCCTTCGGGACCGTCCTCATGGTCGCTGTCGCGCATCCCGGCGGCATGCTCTACGAGTGCCGGATCGCCGCCCGGAAGCAGGCCGTCCTGCAGCAGTGGCTCGCCGAGCTCGGTCCCGTGCTCCACCACTACCTGGCGAACCGCCCACCGGCGCAGTAGCGGGCCGGTGAGCGGTTCGACGGGGGGGCCTGGCTGCCGTTACGGCAGGTTGCGCACGTGCGGCCCCACCGCGTTGGACCAGGCGTTCCCGGCGGTCGCGTCCCAGTTCGTGGACCAGGTCATCGCGCCGCGCAGGCTCGGGTACGTACGGGAGGGCCTGAAGGAGCCGCAGTTCGTGCCCCGGGTGAGGCAGTCGAGCGCGTTCTTCACGATCTGCGGGTCGACGTACCCGCTGCCCGCGCCCCGCGTGGAGGCCGGGACGCCGAGGCCGACCTGGGACGGGTCGAGGCCGCCCTCGAGCTGGATGCAGGCGAGCGCGGTGAGGAAGTCGACCGAGCCCTGCGAGTAGACCTTGCCGTCGCAGCCGAGCATCGAACCGCTGTTGTAGAACTGCATGTTGACGACTGTGAGGATGTCCTTCACGGCGAGGGCGGTCTTGAAGTACTCGGTGCCGGTGTTCTGCATGTCGATGGTCTGCGGCGCCATCGTCAGCACGAGCGAGGAGCCCGCCTTCTGCGAGAGCTGCCGGAGCGCCTTCGTCAGATAGGTGGAGTTGATCCCGTGCTCGAGGTCGATGTCGACGCCGCTGAAGCCGTAGCTCTGTATGAGTGCGTACGCGCTGTTGGCGAAGGCGGTCGCGGACGCGTCACTGTTGATCGTGACGTTGCCGCGCTCGCCGCCGATCGACAGGATCACCGACTTGCCCGCGCTCTTCTTGGCGCCGATGTCGCTCTTGAACTCGTCGACCGAGCCGTAGCCGACCGCCGGGTCGAGGTTGAAGGTGATCTCACCGGGCGTCGCGGTCGAGTCGGCGAAGGACACGGCGATGATGTCGTACTGCGACTGGACGTCGCGCAGCTTCTGCACGGTGGCGCCGTTGTTGAAGTTCTGCCAGTAGCCGGTCACCGCGTGCCTCGGCACGGCGGGGTTTCCGGGGTTGCCGCCGGCGGACGTCGTCGCGGTCACCGCGGCGGACTTCGCCGACTCGCCGGCCGCGTTGGTTGCGCTCACCTGGAACTGGTACGAGGTCGACGCGGCCAGCCCCGTCACGGTCGCCGAGGTACCGCTCACGGACTGCACCTTGGCGCCGTTGCGGTAGACGTTGTACCCGGTCGCCCCGGACGCCCCGTTCCAGCTCAGCGCGACGGACGACGAGGTCACCGATCCGACGGCCAGCCCACCCGGAGCGGGCGGCACGACCGGGTCGGGGTCACCGCCGCCGCCCCCGTCGGGCCCGAACACCGAGATGTCGTCGGCGTAGTAGGCGGCCTGTCCGTACCACCCGTGCGTGTACACGGTCACCGAGGTCGTGCTCGCGCCGGTCGTGAAGCCGGTGCTGAGCTGCTGCCACCCGGTGCTCCCGGGGGTCCACGTCGACACATCGGTCGTCCCGGTCCCGCTCGCCCCGAGATACACGTACGAGCCCTGCACCCAAGCACTCAGCTGGTAAGTCGAGTTGGGCTTCACGGGCACGGTCTGCGAACACTTCGCGTGGTCCTGCCCGGCAGGCGTCCCCTTGAGCGCGGCGGCCCCACCGTGCACGGGCGACGACACGACCGCCCCGCTCCCGCCGGTGCAGGTCCAGTTCGCGAGCCCGGACTCGAACCCCGCGTTCTTCGCGTTGTTCACATCGGCCGCTTGTGCGGTCCCGGCCCCGCCTGCGAGCCCGAGCCCGGCGCCCAGGGCCAGTGCCAGGACTCCGCCGAGCCACCTGCGGGTGCGGGTGGTGCGTTCCCTGAGGTTCGTGCGGTCCACTTGCTGCCTCCGGTGGGGGAGTTGGGGAGGAGGAGGTACGGGAAGGAACGGCGGCCACCGCTGGGCGTACAAGCTGGTCCAGACCAATCGGGTTGTCAAGACCTGTGGCACAGGGTCGTATACGGCGGAGTCATCGCCGAGCGCGGTGATCGGCAATACCGCCACCGGTTTCACGGCTCCCTCACAAGCGGGTTATCGCTCCCCAATCGACCTACAGTTGTTGCCTGTTCATCATTCAAGCTGCTTCAAGATCGGCATATCGATGATCTCGATCACAGGAATGGGAATGTGATCCTCCGGGTGCCCAATCTGTCCAGTTTTGATGTTGATTGCAGAGTCGTTTGCAGGGTGAGATCAAAAGTTGGGTGTTCTCCGGTCAGTAAGACGCGGATAAGGTGCTGATACAGCTGTACTGAGCAGTGAACGATCTGCGGCCCCCGGGACAACCCGGTGACCGGAGTGGACGGGGAACTCAGAGTGCCGACAGTCATTGCGGCCACCAGCGCTGACCTGGTGCTGCCGCCGACCGACCAACAGACACCCACCGCTGCCGTTTTCCAGTCGCCCGACATCCAGCCACTGGAGGACGCACTCACCGAGATGCATGTCCTGCTCGAACAGCATGGATATGTGGTCGCGGTCTACCCGTCGTCGGTGCCGCCGGCGCTGGAGCAGCGGATGTTCGCCGTTCGAGCCATGCTGGAGAGCGACCGCATCGCCCTGCTCCGATCGGACTTGCCGCCACTGGGCATCGCCGTCCTCGTGCGGCAGTTGCGTCAGCTCTCCATCTGCGACTTCAGTGCGGGCGTCGTGGCCTCCGCGGCCCGGCTGCTCTCGCACTACATCTACGCCGGCGCTGTTCTCAACTCCGTCGCCAAGCTCGACCGCGTGCCGGTGAGCCTGAAGTCGCATGCCAAGTCCTGGGTGCCCGGCTCCCAGTTCGCCGTGCTGGCGGGGCCGAGTCCCCAGCTGCTCAAGATCGGCCAGGGTGCCGGAGTTCTGGGTGGTCCCGAGTTCGGTACGCAACTGCTGATCGCCAAGGGACAGCTTCAGACGGAATGGGTCACCGGAACCCTCGCCCCGGCCTGGCAGGTCCAGGGCGTCCAGGAGGCAGGCCTGCCCGCAGACTCCCCCCGCTGGTGGGGTACCGGAAAACTGACGGAGTTCGCCGCGTTCCTGCCGGACATCTCCATCATCTACCAGCTGGTCTCATCCGTGCGGCGCGCCAGGTGCCACTGGTGCTCCATGGAGCTCATCGGTGACCGGTGCGGGTTCTGCTCCGCGCCACTCCCCGAGCCCGAGAACCAATCGGGTTCCTCGAGTGTCCTCAATCAAGGGTCTTCCGCACAGCCCAGGTCGTAGTTTCCCCCACGAATTGCGATCCGCACATCCCCTGTCCGCTCTGCCCCACGTATTCGAACGAGGTTGTACGGTCCATGAATTCCCGCCAGCGCCGCGGCGTCATACTCCTGCTGTTGTCGGTCCTGTGCGCCTTCGGTGCCTTCGTCGGCGTGCTTTCGGTGATCAGCGACGTGAACTCGAAGGTCGGTCCCGAAGTCACGGCATACGAGATCAAGACCGACGTGCCGCCCTACACGGCACTCAGCGCGAGCCAGTTCGAAAAGATCTCCATGCCCAAGCGCTGGCTCTCGGAGAACGCGGTGACCGATATCTCCGAGATCACTGGCAAGATCGCCGTGACCAGGCTCAACAAGGGCTCCCTGCTGCAGAACGACATGATCGTGAAGCGCCCCGCCCTTCAGCCCGGTGAGCAGGAGATCGCGATCATGATCGACGCGGCGACCGGCGTGGCAGGCAAGATCAAGCCGGACTCGAGGGTCAACATCTACGCCACTTTCGCCGGCGAACGTGACGGTGACCCCGCCCAGTCGAAGGTCATCGTGTCCAACGCGAAGGTTCTGGACGTGGGACAGCTCACCGCGCTGGAGCCGGACCGGGACAACAAGGGGAGCCAGGCCACCGAAGCCGTACCGATCACCTTCGCGCTCAACACGCTGGACGCCCAGCGCATCGCCTACGCCGAATCCTTCGCGGAGCACGTACGCCTTGCGCTGATCGGGCAGGGTGGCGACACCACGATCCGTCCGAGCGACCGCACGTACACGCTCGACAAGGACTAGTAAGGACAAGTGAGGATTGGATGACCACCAGGATCCTCCCGGCCGTCGGTGACGCCGACGCGGCCAGGTCCGTCACCACGCTGCTCAGCCAGCTGCCCGATGCGGAGCCCGCGGCTCCGGTCGGCGACTCGACACAGCTCATCGACACCCTCGCCCGCCTGGCCGGAGAGTCCCTCGACGAGCTGCCCGAGGTCGTGCTGGTGCACGAGCGGATCGGTCCGGTGCCGGCACTGGAGCTGATCCGGGAGGTCGCCCTGCGCTTTCCCGCCGTCGGAGTCGTGCTCATCACCGCCGACGCGAGCCCGGGCCTCTTCTCGGCCGCGATGGACTCGGGTGCCCGGGGCCTTGCCGCTCTGCCGCTGAGCTACGAGGAGCTGGCCAACCGGGTCCAGGCCGCGTCCCAGTGGTCCGTCGGCGTACGCCGTCACCTGGGCGCCGGTGGCGATGTCTTCACCGGCCCCGGCGGTACGGTCGTCACCGTCACCGGCTCCAAGGGCGGCGTCGGCGCGACCGTGACGGCGGTGCAACTCGCCCTGGCAGCCCGGGCCTCGGGGAACACTGTCGCCCTCGTGGACATGGATCTGCAGGCGGGTGACGTCGCCTCGTACCTCGATGTCCAGTTCCGCAGGTCGATCGTCGACCTCGCGGCGATCTCGGACATCTCGCCCCGTGTTCTGTCCGATGCCGTCTTCAGCCACACGACCGGGGTCGCCCTGTTGCTCGCCCCCGGAGAGGGCGAGCGAGGTGAAGAGGTCACCGACCGTGCGGCCCGGCAGATCGTGAGTGCGCTGCGTTCCCGGTACGAGGTGGTCGTCATCGACTGTGGCAGTCAGATGCACGGTGCCAACGCCGCGGCCATCGAGATGGCGGACATCGCGCTGCTCGTCACGACGCCGGATGTGGTGGCCGTGCGTGGCGCCAAGCGTGTCGTGCGGATGTGGGACCGGCTCCAGATCCGTAAGGCGGAGGAGACGGTGACTCTGGTGAACCGGTACACCCGCAACACCGAGATCCAGCCGCCTCTGATCCAGAAGATCACGGGTACGCGGATGGCGGGCATCGCCGTCCCCGCGAACTTCAAGGAACTCCAGGGCGCGGTCGATGCGGGACGCATGCATGAACTCGAGGCCAAGAGTGTGGTGAAGCAAGCACTGTGGGGCCTGGCAGGGGAGTTGGGTCTTGTGAAGATCCCCGAGGGCGCTGAGAAGAGCGGTAAGTTCCGAAACGACCGTGGCTCGATCGGGGGCCGTCGAAAGCGTGGAGAGAGGGAGGGGGCTCGCTGACCGATGGTGAGCATGGGGGAACGGTTCACAAGGTCTGTCAGAAGTACAACGAGGCGAATCTCCGACGGGCGTGACAAGGATCGGGGCCAGACCGCGATCGAGTTCGTGGGCGTCACGCCGCTGATCATCCTTTTGCTGATCGCGCTGTGGCAGTGCGCGCTGATCGGCTACACGTTCAGCCTGGCCAGCAATTCGGCGGACGTGGCCGCACGGACAGGTGCGACTTCGGAGAGCGCCCACTGGCGCGCGGAGTGCCGGGAGGCCGCCAAGGAGGACCTTCCGGATGCCTGGGCCGATGACGTGCGAACGGTCTGCAATCCCGATGGCGGCCTCATCAAGGCAACGGTGCAGCTGAACGTGCCGGTGCTGGTGCCGGGCGTCCTCGACTTCCCGTTCCAGGTCGACGGTGAAGCATCCGCCGTGAGGGAGAGCTGAGCGATGAAGGAGATCACAGGAATACGACGCCGTGACCGGGGTCAGGTCGCCGTGGAGTATCTGGGCTTCATCCCGCTCCTGCTGCTCGTCGGCCTCTTCGCCATCCAGTTGGGTGTCGCCGCGTACACCGCCAACCAGGCCGGCACGGGAGCACGTGCGGCGGCCAGGATGGCCAGTTTCGACAACCCGGACATGACGGCGAGGCAGGCGGCCCAAGGCTCCATGAGCGAATGGCTCACGGACGCCGAGGACGAGTTCGACGTCATCGGCAGCGGGGGCGGCGACGAGGTGACGTACACCGTCAGGGTCAAGGTCCCCTCCGTCGTCCCGGGCATCGACGACTGGGGATGGGCGGAGCGCAGCTCCACCATGCCCGTCGACTGACGCAACCACGCACTGGCCGCGAACAGCACAACCACCTCGTTCTAGGAGTTACGCGCATGAGTCTGCGGGCACGCATCACCGCCCCCGAGGAGAACGGCGGGGGGCGGGAGGACGGCCACATGGTCGCGACGTACCGCGCCAAGCTGCTCGAGGAGATCGACCTCGCGGAGATGTCCTCGCTCGCGGCCGCCGAGCGGCGGGCCCGGCTCGAACGCGTACTCGGCCACATCATCAGCCGAGAGGGCCCCGTTCTCTCCACGGTCGAGCGCTCCCAGCTGATCCGCAGGGTCGTCGACGAAGCACTCGGTCTCGGCATCCTCGAGCCGCTCCTCGAAGACGCGTCCATCACCGAAATCATGGTGAACGGGCCGGATCAGATCTTTGTCGAGCGCAGCGGCAAGGTGGAGCAGCTGCCCATGCGTTTCGGATCGCACGAGCAGCTGATGCAGACCATCGAGCGAATCGTGTCCACGGTGAACCGCCGTGTGGACGAGGCCAATCCGATGGTCGACGCCCGTCTCCCCAGTGGCGAGCGTGTCAACGTGATCATCCCGCCCCTGGCGCTGACCGGTGCGACGCTCACCATCCGGCGCTTCCCGCGGGCCTTCACGCTCCAGGAGATGATCGGCTTCGGCTCGATCGACGAGCAGATGCTGATCCTGCTCTCGGGCCTTGTCCAGGCGAAGTTCAACATCATCGTCTCCGGCGCCACCGGTACGGGAAAGACGACCCTGCTCAACGCGCTCTCCGGCCTGATCCCGAACAACGAGCGAATCATCACCATCGAGGACTCCGCAGAGCTCCAGCTCCAGCAGTCGCACGTCATCCGGTTGGAGTCCCGCCCGGCGAACGTCGAGGGCAAGGGCCAGATCTCCATTCGCGACCTTGTCCGCAACTCACTGCGTATGCGCCCCGACCGCATCGTCGTCGGTGAGGTCCGTGGCGGCGAATCGCTTGACATGCTCCAGGCAATGTCGACCGGTCACGACGGATCGCTCGCGACCGTCCACGCCAACAATGCCGAGGACGCACTGATGCGTCTCCAGACGCTGGCCTCGATGTCCGAGATCAAGATCCCCTTCGAAGCGCTGCACGACCAGATCAACAGCGCCGTCGACGTCATCGTCCAGCTGACCCGGCACACCGATGGTTCCCGCAAGGTCACGGAAATCGCATTCCTCGACTCGCACGGCCGGGACGCCTATCGCATCGCCACCCTCGCCCGTTACAACGCCCAGCCGATGGCCGCCGACGGGCGGATCTACGGCCAGTTCCAGTATCTCCCGCTCCCGCGCCGTCTAGCCGAGCGCCTCTACATGGCCAGCCAGCCCATCCCGCAGGCCTTCGGGGTCGCCGCGTCCGACGATCAGCTCGCCACCCGAGAGGCCAAGTAGGTACCGCAAGATGAACAATCTCGCTCTGCTCACGATCGGCATCACGCTGCTGTGCTGCGTGCTCGGTGTCATGGGCCTGCAGGCGTACTCGAAGGGGAAGGCTCAGCGCGAGTCTCTGGTTGATCGTCTCTCGCACACCGGCCAGATACAGGTGGGCGGCCGGCACCGGCGCTTCCAGGGTGTGGACCGTCGGCTCCGTAAGACACAGCTCGGCCGAAAACTGGAACTCAAGCTCGCGGCAACCGGTCTTGAGATCACGCCAGGCGAATTCTTCGTCTACGCGATCGCGGCGACCGTGGGCCTCTGGATGATCGCCTCGTCCATCCTGGCCGCCTTCTTCGGCCCGATTGCTGCCCTGATCGGCCTCTGGGGCACCAACACCTTTCTCAACTGGCAACGGACCAAGCGCACCGAGCGCTTCATCAACCAGCTCCCGGAGCTGTCTCGCATCCTTGCCAACGCGACCCAGGCCGGCCTGGCCCTCCGTACTGCCATCGGCATGGCGGCGGAGGAGCTGGAGGACCCTGCGGGTGAGGAGCTCGCCCGCGTCGCACGCAGGCTCGCTGTCGGCGAATCCCTCGACGACGCGCTGAGCGAGCTGACCGACCGGCTGCCGTCGAGGGAGCTCGTCGTCCTGGTTACGACGCTCGTCCTGTCCAACCGGGCGGGCGGTACGGTCGTCAGCTCGCTGCGGAACCTCACCGAGACGCTGGAGGAGCGCAAGGAGACCCGGCGCGAGGTGAAGACGCAGCTGTCCCAGGTGACGGTGACGGCCTACGCGGTCCCGGTCTTCGGCTTCGGCGCGATGCTCCTGATGAACGCGGTGATGCCCGGTGCGCTGGACCGGATGACAAGCGCGCTCATCGGTCAGGGCGCGGTCATCGTCTCACTCATCCTGTACGCGATCGGGTTCATCGTGATCCGCCGCCTGTCCCGCATCGACGTCTGAGGGGAGTGACGGACATGGAACTGCTGCTTGCCGCTGTCTTCGGTCTGGCGATCTACGGAGTCATCCACGGCATCCGGATGTACCGGGCCGACGCCAAGCTTCCCGGCGACCTCGCAGTCGCGCTGGAGATCGGCTCCAGCCGTACGAGCGCGGTGGGATCGGGCGTCGACCGGCTTGGCATGCGCTGGGCTCCGATGGTGCTCCGGATGATGGGCCCCAAGGCGGTCAACAAGAAGCGCCGCCAGATCGACCTCGCGGGCAACCCGGGCGGTCTCACCATCGACCGCTACGCCGCCCGGCGCGCGGTCTACGGCGCGCTCGGCTTCTTCGGCGCATTTTCGACGCTCATCCGCGGCCAGATCTTCGTCACGATCCTGCTCATCGCCTTCGGCCTGTTCTGGGTCGAGGTGGGCATCTGGTCGGCGATCCGGGTCCGCAAGGAACACATCGAGCGGACTCTGCCGGACTTCCTCGACGTCCTCGCGGTCGTCGTCTCGGCCGGTCTCGGTTTCCGCCAAGCGCTGGAGCGGGTCGCCGAGAAGTACGAGGGACCGTGGGCGGACGAACTGCGCATCACCCTGCGCCAGATGGATATGGGGGTCAGCCGTCGACAGGCCTTCGAGGAACTGCGCAAGCGCAACGACTCGGAGCAGGTGGCGATGTTCGTGACCACCCTTCAACAGGGAGAGGAACTGGGCGCACCGATCGTCGACACGCTCATCCAGATCGCGAACGACATGCGGCGCACCGACGCGCAGAACGCGCGCCGGAAGGCGGCGAAGGCGGTGCCGAAGGCGACGTTCGCTGTGACGACGTTCCTCCTGCCGGGAACGCTGGTGCTGCTGACCGTGGGCTTCGTGTACGGCGCGAACGTCGACTTCAGCTTCCTGGGTGGTGGATGACGGAGATGACGAGACCGACGAGCAGGGGGAGGTGACAGGCCGATGACGATGCACCTGGGCGGCTTGCAGGGCGGATTGACCGGAGAGGTACGACAGGCGACGGCGAATCCCGAGTCGCGCCCGGCCTTCGCCATACAGGTCAACGCACTCCAGGCCATGTGCCGCCAGGTCTTCGGATTCCGGCTCGCGATGATCGCCGTCGCTACGCCGTTCGCCATCGACAGAACCGCGCCCGGGCTCGCGACCTGGCTCATCGGCGCGGCCATCCTGATCACCTTCATGGGCTCGTACGTCCTCTTCCGCGACTGGGAGCGCTTCGGGCCGCTTTTCCTGCGCCACCCCTGGCTGCTGGCGGTCGACGCGATCTTCGGTGCGCTGTTGCTGATCACGGGCACGCCGGAGTCGACCCTCGCCTACGTGACCGTATGCACCCCCCTGCTCGCCGGGCTCGTCTACGGCTGGCGTGGGGCGGCGGTCTTCGCCGCCCTCCAGACGGTGATCATCATTGTTGTCTACGGAGCCGACAAGGAGCTGAAGGCCAGTGACGCCACTGCCCTTCTCCTCCCAGGCTTCTGCATCATCGCCGGTGCCGTCGGTGTCACCCTGCGCAATCTGCTGCTTCGATTCGGCACGGCGAGCCAGGCTCTCACCGACACCCGTGCCCGTCTTGCCGTCAACGAGGCCGTCGAGGGAGAGCGGTCGCGACTCGCCCGTGAGATGCATGATTCCGTCGCCAAGACTCTTCACGGTCTGGCACTGGCGGCCGACGGCCTGGCCAACTCGGCCGACCGAATGGACCCGCTCACCGTCAAGCACCAGGCCGAGTTGGTCGCACGGTCCGCCCGACGGGCCGCGGCCGAGTCGCGAGAACTCCTGTCCGATCTTCGTCGCGAGTCCGGACTGGACGGCGGAGTCGACATCACGACCGAACTGGCAGCGCGGGCAGCTGACTTCATCCGTCGACACGATCTGCCCGCCCACTTCCGGCGTCTCGGGGAGGTGCCGGTGCCGTTGATTCCGCAAGCCGTAGCCCGCCAGCTGCTCACCGTCGCATCCGAGGCGATGGAGAACGCGCATCGGCATGCACACCCCACGTACGTCGATGTGTCGGCCGGTGTGGTCGGCGATGTCCTGCGCGTGAGCGTGTACGACGACGGGCGCGGCCTGCCCGCCGGAACCACGCTCGACGAACTCAAACGCGCGGGGCACTTCGGCCTGGTCGGCATGGTCGAGCGCGCCGCGTCGATCGGCGCCCGGATCCGGATCGGAAAGGGGAGGGCGGCGAAGGGCACCGAGGTCAGGCTGGAACTGCCCATGGCGGCTCTGCTCTCCGTCGTACCGGTTCCACACAGCACGCCCCACACACCGCAGATGAACTGACCGCTCCCCCCCACTGTCCCCAACACCTTGAGAGGAGGCCGCACGATGCCTGACGACATCTCCCGCACGTCGGGACAGAACTGGGCTCAGCAGACCCATGTCTCCCAGCACACGTCCTCGCACGGCACCCCGCTCAGCTCGGAGCAAAGCTCCTCCGGGTTTCCCACTCCACAGCAGGCCGCGGCATCCGGAGCGATGCCCGCTTTCCCTGCTGCCCCCGAGACGCCGGCGCCACAGCCCCTACGCGTCGTGGTCGCCGATGACAACCCGGTGGTCCGGGCTGGCCTGGGCGTGCTGCTCTCCGGCCGCGACGACATCGACGTCGTCGCGGAAGCCGCAGACGGCCGGCAGGCATACGAGGCGGCTGTACAGCACCGGCCCGACGTGGTTCTGCTGGATGTCCGCATGCCTGGAGTGGACGGCATTTCAGCGCTGCCGCATCTGGTTCGTGTCGCACCCGTGATGATGCTGACGTACAGCCGGGAGAGCGAGATCGTGCACGAGGCGCTGCGCCTGGGTGCCGGCGGCTATCTGGTGCATGGTGAGTTCACCGCGGACCAGCTCGTCCAGGCGGTACAGGACATCAAGAGTGGCCGGGCCCACTTCACGGTCACTGCAGCGAACGCCCTGCTGGCACACATGAGGCAGGGTCCGCCTGGTCCGGGAGGCGGGCCCGGGCAGCCGCTGCCCGAAGGGCTGGGAGCCGCGTTCACGACGGGGGTTCCGTATGCGGGCCCCGGCCACGACGGGCATGCTCCGACGGGACCTCAGGGGCACGACACCGGCCTGCACGGCCCCGTTCCTCCGGCCGTCCCGCCGGCGGCACAACCTGCCGTTCAGGCACAGGGTCTTTCGCAAATGCAATCTGTTGTGGCAAAGTCTTCCAGTGCAGGGGGGGCGAGCGGCCCTCCGAACAGGGAAGAGTTCGGGCTGAGTTCGCGGGAGGTGGAGGTCATGGACCTGATTGCTTCCGGAATGAGCAATCAGCAGATCGCCGCCACCTGCTTCATCAGTGAGAAGACGGTCAAGAACCACATCAACCGGATCTTCACCAAGCTGCACAGCGGAAGCCGCAGCGAGGCGATCGCCCGGTGGCTCGGCACGGCGCCGGCGTCGGGACATGGCCTGAGGGGGACGGGCAACCATGGCTGAGCGGGGGATGCAGGGAGAGGGCATGGTGGCTCTGGGCCCCGAGGCCCAGACCCGCACCGGGAGGGCCCAAGCTTCGCTTTGGGCCCGGGATTGGGCCCTGGGACCCTCTGGTGCAGGGGTTGTCCCGGCGTACGTTTCTCATGTCGAAAGCGGCACCGGCCAGGAGGAAGCCGGAACCGCCGAAGACACCACAGAGACTTACGCGTCGGCCGACAAGCGGTCGGCCGAACTTGGAGGGGAATCCCATGTCGAACATCACCCTGAAGACCGCCGTCCGCGTCAACGGCTGGGCCAGCACCGCCGTCTCCAAGATCAAGGCGCGCAGCGACCGCGGCCAGACGGCCTTCGAGTACCTCGGCATCATCCTGGTGGTCGTCGCGATCATCGGTGGCATGGTGGCCTCGGGCATCGGTGGGGCGATCACGGAGCGCATCACCAACCTGGTCGACGAGATCACGGCTGGCTAATGATTGGGCGTCAACGCCGTGACGGAGGGCAGGCCTTCCCCATCTACATCATGATGGTGGCAGGCCTGCTCTTCCTCGCGTTCGTTTTCTTTACGGTCGGCAAGGCATCAGCCACCCGCAACGGGGCTCAGGGTGCTGCGGATGCTGCCGCGCTCGCGGCGGCTCAGGAGGCTCGCGACCAGATGGGGCCGGGTTTCCTCGCCGCGCTCCTACTGCCGGGCGGACTGGACGAATTCTTCGAAGGCAACCACTTCGGTTCGGGCGCGCCGTGTAATCGGGCCCAGTACTTTGCTGCGGAGAACCGCTCCGACGTGGTTCCTGGTGGCTGCCAGTGGAACAGCGGGTTCATGCGGGACGAAGTCACGGTGGAGGTCGAGACCCGCTACACCGTCGGCGATTCCGTGATCCCGGGTACGGAGACGAGGCACGCGACGGCCAAGGCAACTGCGGTGGTCGAGTTCCGGTGCTCCTGGAAGCCCGCGGACAAGGAAGACAAGCCGGGTAACGGTGGTGGTCCCGATGAGAACAAGGACAACCCGGGACCGATCGCCTTCAAGTGCGACGGCCGCGACTCGTTTCTACTCGATCCCTTGAACCTGGACCCCTGGGAAGAACTGGCGGAGGTCTTCTTCGCCGTACATCTGGTCGACTGACAACGAACGACGAGTAAAAGGAATCGGTATCCATGAACATTCGGCTCACCACGAAGCCCCGAAGGGTAGTGGCAGCTGGGGCGATGGCGGCGGTATTGGCCCTTACCGTCGCCGGTTGCGGAGGTGATGACGACAAGTCGAAGGAGACTGGTTCGTCATCCGCACCAGCGGGCAGTGAGGGGTCGCAGAATGACACTGCGGCCGGGGAGAAGGTGGACCCGAATGTGAAGCTGGCCGAGGTCAAGGGCCAGGGCGGGGCGGTACTCGTTGTCAATGAGGTAAAGCGCGATTCGGGTGGCTTCGTTACGGTCCAAGGCGAGATCAAGAACGATGGCGATCAGTCGATCAACCCTGCGGCCTGGGCCGGCAATGAAAGCGCCATTGTGAGGAACAACCTCAACTCCGTGGGCGGAGCAACGTTGGTTGATAAGGCTGGCAAGAAGCGTTACTACGTCCTCCGGGACACGGACGGGCGTTGCCTCTGCACTACTAAGATCAGGCCGCTTCAGCCCGGCAAGTCGACGCCGGTCTTCATGCAGTTCCCGGCTCCGCCGGACACCACGACTGAGGTTGACTTCAACCTTCCGACCTTCGCTACCACATCCCTGAAGATCTCTGGGTGATGGCAGAGATGACCTACACCCGTACTCAGTGCAAGTCGACGCATCTTGCGGGACGTGCGTTTGCTGCGGCCGTGCTGATTGCTGGCGCGACTGTCTGTGGAGTCACGACCGCGACTGCCGATGATGGCCCGAGCGTGCCCCCCGGCACCGAAGCATCGGCCAAGCCGCCCGTCGAGGTCGACGCTCAGGATCCCGACCTCAAGATGGCCGACGGCGCCACACTCGCCGCGGCCAAGGTTCTCGACATCGTTCAGGTGGTCGAGGACGAGGGCGGCGAGGAACGCCGCGAGGACTCGAACGAGTCCGTCAAGTTCGCTCTCCAGGCCGAGGTCCTCTTCGGCAAGGACAGCGCAAAGCTGAGCCCCGCTGCCAACTCCCGCATCGCCGCGATCGCTGCTGAGATCAAGAAGCAGAACGCCGCAAAGGTCCGCGTCTTCGGCTTCACTGACAACCTCGGTTCCGCCGCGCATGGCGACGTGCTGTCCAAGCAGCGCGCCGACGCTGTGCAGGGAGTGCTGAACAAGGAGCTCGGGTCGACCTCGATCACCTTCGAGATCCGCGGCTACGGCGAGCAGTACCCGATCGCCGACAACAGCTCGGAAGAGGGCCGCAAGAAGAACCGCCGGGTGGAGGTCTCCTTCCCGCGCGGTGAGAGCGCCTAGAGCTGGCGCTCACGCAGAAGGGGTGTAGGGTCTCAAAACTCGCTGCATGATCTCAGCGAGAACTGCACGGCGGCGGCACTTATGCCGCCGCCGTGAGACTCGCAGGTCGGAGCATTACCCATTCGGGTGGCGAGAGCAGGGATTCATCCCGCCTGCGTTCGCCGCGCTGGCACCTTGGCTGCACAGGAAGTTGATCTGTGGCTGGGGGTTAGCGGTGGGGGAATTGGCTGCGTCTGTGAGCGTCCGTCCCGAGGGGCGCGCAGTGGTTGAGGACCGGGCCTGGAGCGAGGTGTCCGTCGAGCTCTTGGCGTCGGCGGCGCCATGGCGAACGTTCCGCTGGTTCAAGGGGCAGAAGCACTACTCGGGCATCTACTGGTCGGCGACGACGAAAGACCACGTGATCTACGAGTCACGGCTTGAGTTGGCACGTTTCCTTTTTGCAGATTTTGATCCTTCCGTACGCCACATCGTGGCCCAGCCCTTCCTGCTGAAGGCGACGCTGGAGGGGAAGGTTCGCAAGCACATCCCGGACTACTTGCTGATCACCGAGCAAGGGCCCGTAGTGGTGGACGTGAAGCCGCTGCGTCGCGTGCCCAAGCCTGAGGTGGCCTTTACCTTCGACTGGACCCGCGGGGCAGTGGAGTCGCGCGGTTGGCAATACGAGGTCTGGAGCGAGCCGTCACCGGCGGAGCTGGAGAACATCCGCTTTCTGGCCGGCTACCGCCGATCCTGGCTGTTCGACACCGATCTCCTGGACGAGCTTCGTGGCGCCGAACTCGATGGTGTTCCGCTGGGTCGGATCACGAGTCGGATCCCTGGACGTGCCGAGCCGGAAGTGCGCTCTGCTGTCCACCATTTGCTCTGGACTCATGAGCTCCTCGTGGATCTCGATCGCCCACTCGACCCGTCGCGGGTGTGCCGGAGGTCGGCATGAGCGGCGCTGGAGCAAGGGTCGGGGTGGGCACGCGGTTCCGCTACGACAGGGAGACAGTCGAGGTGGTGCAGATGGCTGCGACCACTGCGGGGCCACCGGTCCCGGCCGACGGCGCTGCGACGCCGATCTGGCCCAGGCGTCCACCCCACTCCTCGACGCCGATCATCCCGTGCTGGACGCACAGCGGCTCGTTTACGCGATGACCGACTCCGGCACCGCAGCGTTCGGCCCCTACACCGACCATCCGCAATCCGCACTCGGAGCCCTCGCTGACCTGCGAGCGCTCGTCGGAAAGATCCTCCTCCACGCTCCCCGTCAATCCCTAGCCGAACGCCTTCTCGCGGACCTCCCCATCAATACCGATGAGTTGAACGCCCTTCTCACCCCGACCGACGTCGGCATTCAGTCCCTGGGGATGCACACCCCGAAGAGCGCTGCCATGACTGCGGCCGGTGTCGTTCTCGCCGCAGACATCCTCAGCCGACTGGACATCCAGCAAGCCGGAACCTCCGCACGCTGGATCATCCAAGCCGAACGCGAGTCGCGCCCATCACCGGGCCGAAGCCTGCTCGCCCCCTGGGGCACGGGCACCACCGAAGTCCTCCGCGCGGTCCAGCTCGCGGCCATCGGCCCACAGCTCCAGGCTGTCTACCAGCTCCGCTACCGCGTTCAGACCTTCCACCCAGGGACCCAGCCAGACCACATCCCCGCCCAGCGTCTCCGCTCACTCCCTGCCGCACTCTGGCCCGAACTCGCCCTGCCCCTCGCACCGCCCGAACTCCACGATCACCGGATCATGCGACCTGCCCTGTCCTGTCTCATCGGGCTCGTCGGCAACCGTCAGTCCATCGACGTCATCGCCGAACGCCTGGGCCAGGCCACCACCGGATTCATGTCCTCCCGAATGCTCGGCCACCTGCGAGAACACCAGCAGTGGCCAGACATCCAGGCCGCACTGATCCATATCGCGGACTACCTCGACACCTGCCCCGCCCCGATCGACTACGAGCGGCGCCGACGCCTCGACTACACCCTCCTGCTCCCTGACGGCCAATGGTTCGATATCGCCCGGCAATGCGACATCGTCCGCAGCACAGGCACCCTCGCCCGGCTCTTCAGAAGCTATGTGTTCCTGCGCATCAGCGGCCTGCCCGCCCGAATGGCGCCCTCCACCTGCACCCCCGAGAACAACTCCGCTCGCAGCCAACACGCCATTCGCTACCTCCGGTTGACCCCTGAGCTTCTCGGGCATCTCGACCACGCTGCCGAGGGATTCCTACAGCGCAACCGCATCACCGACGAACCCGTGACCTGGTACCCACCGGACGATCTCCTCCACGACCTCAGCCTGCCCGGACATCGCCCCTCTGAGATCGACATCATGGAGCTGCACAGGCTGATCCGCCATGAAGAAATGACGGCCACCCAGGCCGCCGCCCGCTTGCATACGACGATCGACGTCGTGCGCTGCCTCCTCGACCGGCACCCGGCACCCGATACAAGCGAACGACGTGCGTGGCCCGCCCCCGTCTCCGACCCTGTCCGCGAAGTCCTTAACTCGGCCACCTTCGCGCGGCTCTACATCGATCAGCGGATGTCCCTGCGTGCCATTGGAGAGCTCTACGGTGTCCAGGCCGACGTGATCAGAGGTATCGCCGACGAGTACAAGATCCCGATCCGTACTCCCAAGGAGTACCGACACCGTCAGGAGATCACCCGCGAATGGCTTCACGAGCAGTACGTCACACGCCGTCGCACCCTCGCCGACATCGCCGAGGAGACCGGTATGACCATGTCGAACGTCGCCAAGTGGGCCAGGATGCACGAGATCCCCTTGCGTCCTCGCGGCGGCGCCAGCCATGACGAGAGCCTCCGTATCCGGGAGAGAGCCAGACAGGCTCCCCGCTTGCTGCGACCCGCACTGGACGGCCTCGCCGCTGAAGAACGCCTCCGGCGGTTCGTGAAAGCTTCCGCCTATCCCACCCTCGGCGCGGCAGCCCGGGACATGGGCGTCAACGGGCCCACCCTCGTCACTCAGATCAACCGCCTGGCCCGCGAACTGGGCGGCCCGCTACTCGAACGAGCGGAACGGGGCCGGCCCATGAAATTCACGCCACTCGGCAAGCGGGTCGTCAGAGCAGCAACGAGTTGGCTGTCCGAGGCATAACGCTGACACCATTCGGAGCGAAGGTCGTCGCGGTCGTCGCCGTGATCACAGCGACAGCCATCCGCCCCAGCAGGAGCCGTTGTCACACCCGGCTGGCAGAGTTCCCAGCCATGGACACCTCTGAGTTCTGGACCATCATCGAGGCCGCTCGCTCGGCCGGCACAGCTGACAAGCCCTTCGTCGAAGCCCTGGTTGACGAGTTGGCCACCCGTGCCAAGGACGACATCCTCCGCTACCAGGAACGCTTCGACGAGGTGCACGAAGCCGTCTACCGATGGGACGTATGGGCAATGCCTACCTCATCGGCGGCGGCTGCTCGGACGACAGCTTCATGGACTTCCGCGCCGGTCTGATCGCGCTGGGCCGCGACTGGTACGAGAGGGCTGCGGCCTGCCCGGACAGTCTTGCTGAGCATCCTGCGGTGATCGCCGCCGCAGAGGCGTACGACGATGAAGTCGTGTTCTACGAGGACGTCAACTACGCAGCCAGCGACGCGTTCAAGCGCATCACCGGTGGCGAAGAGGAAGGACTTCTACGAGGCCTGGGACGAGTACGCAGCCTCACGTGACAGTTCCGGACAAGACGCCGAAGACATGGGCGAAGACTTCGACTTCGATGACTCCGTTGAGATGCGACGCAGACTCCCGCGGCTCGCCGCTCTCTACCTCCGTGACACCGCACACTGAGCCGCAACGAAACAGTGAAGGATGCCATCGGTGACGATGTGTCTGTGAGCATCCGGCTCCCGGGCATGCGCGTTTCAGGCACCGGGTTCGTTTTGGTCAGCGGAGATCGCTTGCTGGTGCGACAGCGTGATGCGGCGGCGGATCGGGTCGATGTCCAGGACCTTGACTGGCAGTGCGTCACCGACTTGGACGACCGGCTGTGGATGGTCCGGGTGCCTCTCGCCCAGTTCGGAGCTGTGCACCAGCCCCTCGAAACCGTTCTCCATCTCTTCAATGCGTACGAATACGCCGAACGGTACGAGCTTGGTGACGCGGCCGACGATGGTCTGGCCGATCTGCCCGGTCAGCAGCAGCATCGGATCTTCGTGCAGGGCCTTGAGCGACAGTGACACGCGTTCGCGGATCGGGTCGACGTCGAGGATTTCGGCGCTGATCTCCTGACCGACGGCAACGACGTCGGAGGGGTGGTTGATGGGACGCCAAGACAGCTCAGGGATATTGATCATCGCCTCGAAGCCGCCGATGTCCACGAAGGTGACGCCGAAGCTGGCGATCTGGGTCACGGAGCCGGTGACGATCTCACCTCGGTGAAGGGTCTTGAGGAAGGCCCAGTTCCGGTCGCTCGGCGTCGGCTCGGTCCGCCAGCGGGCCCGTACCACTCCGTCGCTGTCAGGCATGACGGCGGTGAACAGAGGCACACGTTCATCGGCATACATGGACAGGAGTGCCGCAGCGCTGGCACCGGAGATTCTCTTGGCCAGTTCCGGGAATTCGTCTTCGTCAGCGATGGCACTACGGAGCTGGCCGTCCTTGTCCTGCCAGACACATTCGACGAGCCCTTCGGTGGGGAGCGTGCCGAGGACCGCGTCTATGTTGGAGGACAGGTCCGGCCAGACGGCCAGACGCGCGCGGGGAGCGATACCGGCGCGAACCGTATCGATGGAGTCGCGCGTGAGGCGGTGCCACCGTGAGGCGCCTTCGACGTATGTCTCTTCCAGGAGCCCGGCGAGGCATGCGGAGACTGCCCAGCGCAGACCGGCCCAGAATTCGTCGTCACCGGGCCGCTGGACATCGGCGTCATCGGTCTCCATCTCGTACGGAGAGGAGGCCTGGCGCTCCGGGAACAGCCCCAGCGCGCGAGTTCGGGCCAGTGCCTCCTCGCAGGGCCGGATACTGCTGATGTAGAGATACTGGTCCCATCCCACATGGACCGTGAACGTGCCTGCCGCCTCCAGCCGGCACCAGGCGCCGTTGTCGCGCAACATGGCACGCACCAGTTCCAGCCCGGTTTCGAGCGATACCTCAGCCCCGTCGTGAAATCCGGTCGGGTCGGCAGAGAAGAGCCCGTCCAGCCCAAACCCGTCCACCGGAGACTCCGCGCCGAAGTGCGCGAAGGACGGGATCTGTGGTTCACGTACGGCCAGGTGATCGACGCCGGTGTCCCCAGCGAAGGCCGCGACCGCCTGAAGATAGGACGCCTCGACCTTGCCGTGATCGCTGACGTTGTCCTCACTACCGGTGTAATGCCCGTGTTCGTCTCGGTCGGCGGGGTCGTACTTGGTGACGCGGTAGACGTAGGGGAGCTGCACCGCCTCATCATCCAGCACGCCCGTGCCGCCCTGCGAGGAAATGTCATGGGAGGTGAGACAGAGGCGTAGGGCAACGTCCTGAGATAGATAAGGAACCTGCCGGTCAGAGCAATGCTCTATGACACGAGCCGCCAGATCCTACAAAATTGTAGGGTCTCAAAAGCCTTGGCAGAATCTCACGGCACTTGGCAGATGGATTGATGCCACTGCCATGAGACTTGCAGTTCAGGGGCTTCACTCGTTTGGGTAGGTGGGCGGTGGTCCGGGTCACCCAGGACGGGCGCTCAGCGCCTCGTCTCGTACCTGGTCAGGATCACGCCGCAGGGAAGCGTCCGCGTCTCCACCAGGTTGAGGTTCACCCAGTTGTCCAGCGCGGTGAAGAACGGCGTGCCGCCGCCCACCAGGACCGGTGCGGTGGCCAGCACGTACTCGTCAATCAGCCCAGCCCGCATGGCCGCCCCGGCGAGCGTCGCGCCGCCGATGTCCATCGGGCCGCGCCGCCCCGGCGAGCGTCGCGCCGCCGATGTCCATCGGGCCGCCGTCCTCGGCCTTGAGCCGGGTGATCTCGGCGACCGCGTCGCCGGTGACCAGGCGGGTGTTCCAGTCGACCTTGTCGATCGTCGAGGAGAACACCACCTTCGACATGTCCCGCCAGCGGCGCGCGAACTCGATCTCCGCCGGGGTGGCGTTGGGATGCTGGTCGCCGGTCGGCCAGTAGGAGCTCATCGTCTGCCACAGCTTGCGCCCGTACAGCGACAGGTCGGTCGCCTGCAACTGGTCGGACCAAAACTGGAACAGCTCGTCGCTCGGCACGCTCCAGCCGATGTCGTCGCCGGGCGCGGCGATGTAGCCGTCCAGGGTCAGGTTCATGCCGTAGATCAGTTTCCGCATGGCGCCGGCCTTCCCTGAGTCGGTCTCACGCGTACAGACCGGCGCGGCGCGGGAAACTCATCGGTGCGCGATCTGAGCTCACATGTAGTCCTCGTGCTCGGTGGCTCAGCCGCAGACTCATCGTTCCGCCGAGGAAATGGCATCGATCTGAGACTGATCTTGGGTGACATCGCGGTGAGACAACAGAGAACCAGCAGGTCACAGAAGATCGACATGTCATCGGCGGCGAGACCCTACAGCCGAACGGCCACGAAGCGCGGTCGCGCTGCCATTCGGGCACTCCGGCTGGTATCGACAGGTCACCACCCCCAAAACCGATTGACGGCGGCTGCAGAATCTCTGGCATGGGAACGGACATCAGTGGCTTCGTCGAGTGCCGAGCATGGCACCTCCACAAGGAGGATGAGGATTGGCGAGCCGCCATCGACCTCTTCTTCCTCAACACCACCAGGAACTACGACGCGTTCGGCTGCCTCTTCGGGGTCCGTAACTACGCCAACTTCCGACCGCTGGCTGCAGACCGAGGACTCCCGGCCGGTGCCTCGGAGACTGTTCGCGCCGAACTCGAGCGACTCGCCCAGTGGTATGGGCCGGATCAGGCATATGGCACCACCTGGATCACCTGGGCCGAGATCAAGGAAGTCGACTGGGACGAGCCGGCTGAGAAGGCCGACAGCCGACTCCACGAATACCGGCAGACCCCGGATGGGCTCAGGTTGACGGGGAAGGCCGCTTGGAGCCCTCGCTTCGCACAAGCCGTTGGCCTTCAGCCGGGCGAAGATCGAGAGTGGCCCGAGGGGACCGAATGGCTAATCGGCGACACCCTCTACAGATCCGAGAAGATCCGCCGCCGAGACGCCGTTCCGGCAACTGGCGAGTGGAAATCGGTCTGGACTGTCATGGAGGCGCTCGCCGCGCAGCACGGTGATGACAACGTGCGGCTCGTCGTCTGGTTCGACAACTGAGTGGGCGCGGCCGCGAGCCCTACCCGCGGCTCGCTGAGGAAATGCCACCCGTCCTGAGACACGAGCGGTCGGTCACGACGTGAGACAACCCGAGAACCCACTGGTCAGTGCGATGCCCTGGGACATGAGCCGCGAGATCCTACAGGGGCCCGGTATCGCGACGTGCTCGCGATACCGGGCCCCTTCGTATGTGTGGCCCCACTTCAGAGAAGGTGGTCCGCCTTGCCGGCCTTGATGTCGCGGATCAGGTTCCGCAGGGCCTCATGGGTGTCGGTGAGGAAACGGTCCTCCCGGCCGAGGACGGCGATGTAGCTGTTGCCGTTGTCGTCGGTGCCCAGGCGGAAGCAGTTGTTCCCCCCACCGCAGAACGCTTCTTCCCAGTTGATCTCTGTCATGCTGAACTCCCTCAGAGCTGGCGCGCGATGTTGTGGATGAAGTCCCGAGAGTCCTTGGGGGACAGCGCGGCCTCATCCATCCAGTCCAGATGGGCCTGGCATTTGTGCAGCTGGGCTTCGGAGTGCATGAACTCGGGCTGATGGGCTGAGTCGAGCTGCACCGTATCGAGCTGCGGTACGACGCCGTGGGCGTAAAGGAGCGCATGACCGGCGCCCGGGAAGGCGCCCCGTTCGACCGAGATAACCCGCAGGGTGATGTGGTCTCGCTCGGAAGCCTCAATCAGACGAACCAGCTGGTCGTGGGTTACCTTCCTGCCGCCGAACTGCATGCGCAAGGCGGCTTCATGGATGTAGCCCAAGTAGTCGAGCGGCTCATAGCGCTCGAAGACCTGCTGCCTTTGGATGCGGTGTGTCACGCGCAGCTCGACTTCCAGGCGGGACAGCGGCGGAAGGACCGCGCCGAATACTGCGCGAGCGTAGTCCTCCGTATGGAGGAGTCCGGGCAGGTGCACCGTTTGAGCGGTGCGGAGGCGGTCGGCATGCCACTCCAGCTCGGCGATGTCGAGCAGACCCTGGGGGAGCGTGCCTCGATACTCCTCCCACCAGCCGCGTTCGCGGTGAACGGCCATATCGGCCAGGGCGTCGACGTACGCCGTGTCCGCGCACTCATATCTTCTCTCCTGTGCAATGCGCTGTGCCCGGTCGACCCTCAGCCCGTGGACAACCCCCGCGAGGGTCTCGCACTCAGCCTCACCCTTCCCGGGGAGCCCCGTAGCGCCGGGATCGCCCGGAACGCCATCACGTCGGCGCTGCACGCCCATCGCCTGGACCCGTACGTCCTCCCGATCGCGCATGGTGTTACCGAACTCATCGCCATGACAGCGAGGTTGAGCCCGCGGGAGGATGTCTACCTATCCCTTCGGCACCGCGACGACGTCCTTCGACTCGTCGTCTGGGATCAGCACGCGCAGCACGCCGACCCCGATGCCGTAACCCTGTGCCATGCGCGACGTCGCAAGGTGCTGTGGCTGCTCAACGCGGTTGTGGACGATTGGGGCGGTGAATGGGGGATCTGCGATGCGCGCCCGCCGCACCGAGGGACCAAGTCCTGGGTCGTGCTGCCGCGCTGAGCGGCGAGCGTTCGCGGGCTGCACGCACGCAGAGAGCGGTGGACGATGTGACGGCACGACGTTCGCCGCGGACCGCAGGGACCAGGCCGCACCCCTGGGCGGTCCGGGGGGCTCATCGAGTCCGCGCTACTCCTCAAGTTCGATGATCGGCCGGTCGCTGACGACGGCCACCATGACGAGCGGGGCATCGCCGTCGCTGTGACCGACAGAGATGCCTACCCACCGGTCGACCCCGAGCTCGTCGCCCACCGGCACTGGCCCCCACACCGTCAGATCGCCGTAACTGTCGTTGTCGCACAGCGCCTGAAACAGGGGCGGCATAGGCTCGTCCGCCTGCTTCCGGAACAGCGGCAGATGCATGGCCACCTCCCGGTGGGTGCCCCACCGTCGGTGCAACTCCTGCACGAGAACAGCCAGATGTGCCTCGGCTGCCTCCACCGCCTCAGTCCATTCGGGGTCGTACACCCCTGTCAGGCTCTTGCCCTCCCAGAGCGGGATGATCAGAAAGCCTTCGCCCCTGGTCTCAGCCCACTCGCCATCCGGGACCGGCTCGTCCTCCCTGATCGTTGGCCCGGCCGCCGGTACGGGCTGGGCCAGCAGCGCCTCGATGTCCGAGACCACCCGGTCCGTATCGAAGACCTCGCCGGCCCGGGCACTCACAGCGCGGTCCTTTCCATGGGGCGGGGCAGCGGCTGCAGTGCTCCGGAGTCCCGCAGCCGCAGGTTGGCCTGAAGGACGGACTCAATGTTGCCGTACGGCGCGATCTCGAGGAGGATGCCGCCCACGCCGAGCTCCTTCCGGGGGGCCGTCATGCCGTCCGGCACCAAGGCCGCGCGCCCCGGAGACAGGTAGCCGACCCAGCCGACGGAAGGCTCGTCGGGGCCGAAGCCGCCTTCGTCCTCCAGAGCATCGAGCACGTCGTCGTTGCTCACATCACCGAAATCGGGCGCCCACACCTCGGCGAGGACGGTGAGCAGTTCGACGTCAGGGATCTCGGCGTCGTCCGGCGATTCGATGGCGATCATCATCGTCTGAAGCAGGAACTCCGAGGTGCCACCCCCTCGGCCCCTGAGTTCTGCGTTCCAGCCCGTCTCCCCTGCGGATGCGAGTGTCAGCCTGGTGCCGGTACGGTCCGTCCATCCGTCGGCCTCCCGAGTATCGCGCAAGACGCCGCGGAGCGATGCCTCGTCCGGCTGGAAGTTGATGAAAGGCTCGGATTCACGGATGTGCCGCCACGTTCCTACTTCGCCGGGCCCCGAAACGACTGTCGGGAGGAGCCCGGTGAGCCGTTCCAGCGTCAGCTTCCATCGACCGGCCAGCGTCTCGACCGACTCCTCCCGGGGCCCCCAGGCGCCCCGAACCACACGTCGCATGTCCTGCCTCCGTCGCCTCTCGTCCTCCGCCTGGACGCCGTCACAATGCCACGCTAGTCGAAGGCCTCGGGCTTCCTGGTGGCCTCGTTCGGCTTCTGCTTGGTATAGATGACCTTGATCGGCAGTCGCGCGTCCCGGAATGCCTTGCGAGTGGCCTTGGCCACGTCAGGGTCGGAGAAGTGCCACTCGACGGTACGCCCGCCCGCCGCGTCGACCTGCCGCTCCGCCTCGGCGACGAACTCTTCCTTCTTGGACTTGTGCAGCGTGCTCTTGTCAGGGGTCAGATGATCGGCGTAGCCGTTCTTGGCCTCAAGAAATGTCTGCCTGCCGGAGTCCCAGCCGTCGTACTCCACAGGCAGCTCACCTTCCTTGGGGTGGGGGACGACGTACTCCCTGCCGCGCACGGTGCCGGTGACCTGCTCCTGGTAGCGCATCCAGGAGTCGTTCCTCCAGTTGGGCGGGGGGTTGCGGTCCCGGCCGGCCCAATAGCCGTCGCCCTTGTCGGCCGAGCCCAGGGGCGGGTCGTTCAGGTCCTTGGCCCACGGCTGCGGGTTGTAATTGCGCGGGTCAGACGTGTCGTTGCGCTTGGGCGCGGGATGCGGCTTCTTCTTCGCCGCGGCCTTGGCCGCGCGGGCCGGCTCCTCGGCGCGCTTCTTTGCCACCCAGGCGGCCCTTTCCTGCTCGCGGGCCTCCTTTGCCTTGGCCTTGGCCGCTTCGTCGCAGCCCTCATCGGCGAGGATCACCCGGTCCGGGGGCCCTGCGGCGAGCACGCCGGTCCCAGAGCCGGCGACACCGTTGAACACCGGGCGTGGAGGAGGTCCGAAGGCAATGGAGCAGCCGGTCTTACGGGCCTTCTCCTCGGCCTCGTCCGCCGCGTCGTCGGCTTCCTTCGCCGCCTTGCGGGCGCCCTCGACGTCTCCGGCGTCGGCGGCCCTACGGGCACGGCTCGCGGCCTCGCCCGCGTCCGTGGCGGCTTCGGCCACTTCTGCGGCGATCTTGCCGATTTTGCCAAGCTTGCCGACCTTGCCGACGACCTTCGCAACGTTGTAGCCGGGGATGAAAAGGGAACCGACGTTCCAGGCGACGTCGGTGACGGCACGGGTCTTCTCGCCGTTGTTCCAGCGCTCGCGAACCTCGTCGCCGACGAAAATGTCGTCGCCGACCTTCACTACGGTGTTGAGCGAGGCGCCGCCCCAGTCGCCGAGAGCGCCGAGGTAGTCGCCCTTGTCCCACTTGTCGCCGGCGTCCTTGGAGTCCTCCGTCCACTGGTCGCCGAGCTGGCTGCCGTAGTCGGCGAGGCCGGACCAGGTTTCGGGCTTGAAGAGATCGACGATGCCGGTGAGGTCGCCCCAGATACCGTCGACGAAGACGCCCTTGACGACCTGCGTCGTGCGGTCCCAGGCGCAGCCGAAGAAGCCCCAGCCGCCGCAGTCCTCCTCGTCACCCTTGTCGCCTCCGTCACCGTCGTCCGACCCTTCGTCGTCCGTGTCGGAGGCGGGGACGTCGTACGCGGCTTCGGGCTCCTTGTGGGTCTCGGGGTAGGTGTCGCCTGCGCCGGCGGGGCCGCCAGTCGTGCCGTCGTCGGGCCCGCCGGTGGGGCCGCCGTCCGTCCCGCCCGTGGAGCCTCCGGTCCCGGTGGAGCCTCCTGTTCCGGTGGAGCCTCCTGTCCCGGTGGAGCCTCCTGTTCCGGTTGAACCTCCGGTCCCGGTGGAGCCTCCTGTTCCGGTGGAGCCTCCTGTTCCGGTTGAACCTCCCGTACCCGTAGAGCCTGCGTCCGAGCCGCCCGCGCCGGTGGAGCCATCGGTCTCTGCGTCGCCCGGATCGCCCGAGCCGTCCGTACCCGCGGAGTCCTCGCCGTCGCCGGCTTCCACGGTCGTGGCGCCGCCGTCGCCGCAGTCCGAGCCGCCGCCGATCCGGCACACCTGGGCGCCGATCTTGGACGTCAATTCCTGACCGATCCCGGTGGCGACAAGCCCACCGATGATCGCGACGACGACCAGCACCAGCCCGAGGTACTCCATCGCCGTCTGGCCCCGGTCGCGCCGCCAGGTGATCATGCGGGAGAGGGAGAAGCCGCGCCACGGCCTCGACTCCCGCTCCCGTCCCGGCAGCCGGAACCACTCGCGGCTCTCCGGCTGCAGGAGGAAGAGCAGGATCAGTGCCGGCAGGAAGAGCTCGGTGAAGCCATGCCCCGAACCGTCCCCGATGTTGGCGAGGCCGCCGATGAGCAGCCACACCTGTACGGCGATCAGGCTGATCCACACACCGGCGCCACCGTCCTGGATTCGCCGGCCGAGCACCCAGCCCACGACTCCCGGCGCGGCGGCGTACAGCACGAGGCCGAGAAGCAGGCCACCCATCGCATCCGCGGCGAGTGCGGAGCCGAACAGGCCGAGTCCGCCCAACACCGTTGCCCCGAAAAGGACATGCAGCAGCACCCGTACGACGCGGAGCTGGCGTGGCAGTTCCGCCCGCCCCCCGACCGGCGCCGGAACGGCGCCTCCGTAAGCAGGTATGCCACCGAACGCAGACATGTGTGACCCCAACCAGTCCTGGCAGTAGGTAAAGTGAAGATCGGTCAGACTATGGCCAGACCTTGTGCGATGTCGTGGGCCCCCGGACCCAACCCCAGGCCCAAGCGGTACGCGTAGTTACGTGACATGCGCGTTCCGGGGATGTCGTGCGGAGGGGGAAGCCCCTCGGGGCCGGGTATTTGAGCCCCACTTTGGGCCCAGGAGCCCACGACTTGTCGCTGCCGCGAGGCCTAGGCTCGGCGTATGTCACCAGCGGGGGTTGTGCGGCGTGTTCGCCGGCGGGTTCGTGTGTGGGTGCCTCGGACGGAGGCGCGGCTGGTCGGTCTGCGCCGGCGCGGGCGTGGGGACCGTGGTCAGGGTGCGTTGGAGTACCTGGGTCTGGCTCTGGTCGTGGTGGCGATCGTCGGTGCGCTGGTGGCGACGGGGATCGGTGCGGAGCTGACGCAGAAGATCGCTGCGCAGGTGTCGTGCATCGGTGGTGGCGAGTGCGGTGGCGGGGGTGACGACGCTCAGGCGGACGGCACTGGTGGCACACAGGGGAACCCCGCATCCGACAGTGGTGGCAGTAACGGCGACACCCCCAAGTCCCAGGAGCAGCTGGACTACGAGAAGGCTCTGAAGGAGCTCCAGGACGCTCAGGCGGCGGAGAAGTCGGACTCGGACAAGGCGAAGGAAGCCGCCAAGGAGCTCGGGAAGATCCTTGCCGAGGAGCTCGGTATCACCGATGCGCTCAAATGCATCACCGAGGGCGACATGGGCGCCTGTACCGAGACCCTGATCAACGTCCTCACCAGTCTGATCGGTGGCGCGGTGGGCAAGCTCGCGGCGAAGTACGGGGCGCCGTGGAAGTGGAAGAAGGCCGCCGAGCTCATCAAGAAGCTCAAGAAGCACGGCGGGGATCTCTACGACGGCATCACAGGCCTGATCAAGAACCGCAAGAAGGTCGCGGACGCCCAGAAGAAACTCGACGACGCCAAGAAGAAGTGGGACCCGGAGAAGCAGAAGAAACCGGACGAGAAGAAGCCCGACGACAAACCGACCAAGTGCGCGACGCCTCACAGCTTCCTGGCGGGCACTCCGGTGCTGCTGGCCGACGGCACCCGCATCCCCATCGAGACCGTACGCGTCGGTCAGTGGGTCACTGTCACCGACCCGGACAGTGGGCTGACCACGGCACGCCGCGTCACGGACACCATCACCACCCATGACGACAAGGACTTCACCCGCCTGACCGTCCGTACGGGCACGGGGGCGGCGGCACTCACCGCCACCGACACTCACCCCTTCTGGGTCGCGGGCCACGGCGGCCGCTGGGTGACGGCGGGGGACATCAGGACGGGCGCCGCCTTCCTGACCCCGTCGGGCGGAACGCTGCAGGTCACGGGCATCGTGCGCTATTCGCTCCGGCAGACGACCTTCGACCTCACCATTGAGGACATTCACACCTATTACGTCGGTGTGGGCGGGCAGAACGCACTGGTCCACAACAACGATCCTTGTGAGAACCCCGACTACGACGAAGATCCGAACTACGGCATCACGGACAAGGCGCACGAGAAGATCGACAAGGCGCACGGTACGAAAGTCGCCGACGGTGTGGACTACAACGTCAAGCGGATCAAGTCCAAGGACCAGCCGGTGCCCGGCGAGACCCCGGAGGAGGCGGCCAAGCGGATCAAGAACGCCGAGGACCACATCATTCCTGGGACGAACGGCGACCCGACGAAGATGGCGGAGTACTTCGCCAAGTTCAAGGACAAGCAGTTCAGCCACCACGACTCCCGGCCGCCGGACCCGTCGAAGCCGAACTCCCAGTCGGAGGCGCTCTACGATGAGGAAAAGGGCGTGGTGATCCTCAGGAACGGCACCATGATCCACGGGTACAAGTTGTCCAAGGAAGAGTTCGACCGGATCTACACGAAGGGACCGAAGCCCAGCTGATGGAGACCGAGGCAGTGATCCGGCGGGCCGAGGGGACCGGGGACGGGAGTGCCGGCGGGAGCTACGTGCTCGTGCTCCCGGACGATCAGTTCCATCTGCTCCGCCGGGCGGCCGTCGTGTTCGCCGCTCAGGAGCAGTCCCCGGCCGCCAGGGCACTCGTACTGGGGTCCTGGGACGTGAGCCTGGACGAACCGCTTCAGCTCACGCTTCCTTACGACGACGTCGTTCCCGGTCCGGTCACGCTGACCTTCGCGCAGCTCCACGCGCTCCACGCCGTCCTCACCACGCTGCCCACCTCCTCCGTCTGGACGGAGGAGGAGTTCGTCGGGAGGGTCGGGGACTTCAGGGAGACGCTCCTACGGCTGGCGAGCAGTCTGAGGTGGGGGATCACTGTGCGGACGGGCGAGGCGGGCGGATGAGGGCGCGGGTACCCGTTCGCCGTGCGGAAGGGGATGAGGGCTGGCTCGTGCGGCTGACCCCGTCCCAGCTCGACCTGCTGGGGAGGTCGGCCGGCGCGTTCGCCGAGTTGGTGCCGGACGAGGCCCAGCGGGTCTTCGTACTCGGGCCGGAGGGCGAATCGCTCGCGACGCTGTTCGCGGTCGAGCGCGATCCCGACCACTCCTCGGACGTGCGAGCGACGGACGGCCAATTGCGGTCCGTGCACGCACTGTTGGTCACGCTGCTGGCCCTGCTCCCGTCGGAGCGCGAGTGCGTGGAGAGAGTCGGGTACTTCCGGGCGAACGTGTCCGATGTGGCGCTGGGGCTCCGGCACGGGTACGCCAAGGCGGCTGTGGAACGGGGCTGAGGGGGGAGGGCGCCCGCGTGCGCCTGCCGATGGTGTCGGCTCCGGCAGCGCCCGCGGCCCCGCCGGGTCGTCACCCGCATGCCTTTCCGTCGTACTCGAGGGCCGTCCGGCCCCGGTCGCGCCGGTTCCTTCGCCCCGGGCCGGACGCCGGAAGGCCGCCGCCGTAAGGCATTTGAGACGTGCTTTGGGCGGGGCTCGCCCCCGTCCTGGTGCACAACAACGACTGGTGCACCGACGAGATGCGCCTTGAGGACGCCGACGACATCGCCGATTGGCACGCGGGCAGCAAGCACGCGGGGGACTTCCCCGGTATGTCGGTCGACGATCTCCGCAAACTCACCAAGGACGTGATCCAGAATCCCTCGCGGACCAAGGACCTGGGCAGCGGTCGGAAGGCGTTCCTCGGCAAGGACGGCACGACCATCGTGATCCACGACCCCATGCATCCTGACGGCGGGACGATCTTCCGGCGGGACCCGGGCTCGCTCGAAGAATATTGGGAAGGACTGAACTGATGGCGGGACGAGACGTGCCGGCGAGTGAACTCCTCGCCGAGGACGAGATCGCACTGCTTCGGCGGGCGCTCCTGGAGTGGGGAGGGCCTGCCCGGTGCAGCGATCAGCTCGCCGTCGGCATGGGATTCGCGTCCATGCAGGATCTGCTCGAGCAGTGCCGCAGGCTGCGGGCCGCACTCGCCGACGACGTCGCGCTTGCCCCGGTGGACTGGGCGCGCACTCTCCTGGCTACGGAGATCGTCTTCGTCAGCGACCTCGCGGGCACCGGCTTCGAGTGGCGGACGACCACGGGGCTTGACGACGAACGGACCATCAGGACGCTGCGGTCGATCCAGCGGAAGCTGGCCAGGACCGTGAGGCCCTACTACGGGCAGACCCCGACTGAATGACGGGGATTGGTACGGCGCCCGGCTTTGCCCCGCCCGACCTTGCTCCGTCCGAGAGGCGCGGCAGGTCCGTGGGTGTCGGATGCCGCTGGCTCCGCCACGCCGAACGGCCGAGCCGCGGAGTCCGCGCAGAAGGCCAGGGACGAAGCCAAGCGCGGCGACCTCGACCAGGCCCTGAAGCACGCCAACGAGGCACAGTGGCACGCCGACCACGCCCGCCGCATTGCCAACAGGGATCAGAAGAAGCAGTGCAAGAGGACTTCACGGAGCGGTGGACCGCGCGGATCGCGGCGTGGCTCGCCGAGGACGTCTTCGACTGGCTGGTCGATCACTCCGCCGGGACGCTGGAGGCGGCCGCCCCGTGGGCGGCCGATCTGGCGGAGTCGTACGTGCGGCGGGGTTTCGCGGCGGGCAGCGCCGTACGTCTGCTGTGGGCCGTGGACGAACTGCCGTGCAGCCGTGAGTCGCTGGACAGGATTGCTGCCGACGAGTCCGTGCCGCCCGAGATCCGGGAACAGGCACGGCGGTAGACGCTCACACCCAGCCCCGCATCGCCACGAACCCGTACAGCAGCCCCAGCGCGAGCACCCCCAGCCCCACCGCGAACGCGGCCGGCACCAGCAGCGGACCCCAGGCTCCGGGGCCGGCCACCGTCGCCCGCTTGTCCGGGGCCGCCGGGTCGTACGAGACGCGGATCGGGGCGCCGACCTCGAAGCCGAAGGGGCCCGGCGCCGAGTCGGTGAACTCGACGTCGCGGCCGTCGCGGGTGCGGAAGGCGAAGACGTACTCGGTGGCGTAACGGTGCTCCATGCCCGGGCCGCGGTCGACCATGCGGCGCTCGGCGCACCGCCCCTCGGCATGCTCGCCGCGCCGCACGAGCCACAGGACGCGGCCCAGCCGAAGAGCGGAGCGGATCGCGAAAGCCCCGAAGAGGACGCCGAGCAGCAGCAGAAACGTGGCGCTGCCACCGGGAAGGATCTGCATCGCTGCCTGCCTTACGTCACTGGCGTGGGCTACTTGACGGTGATCGACTCCACGAACGTATCGAGTTCGTCCTCGCTCAGGGCATCCTTCACCGCGTTGATCCGTACGAGGAAGGGGACCCCCTTCGAATCGACCCCCGCCACCATGACACCCGTCATGCGCGTCCCCTGCTCCGGGGTCCGCTCCTCGCCGCTCGACGTGAACTCGTAGTTGATGCGGCGTGCCTGCCGCGCGCTCTCCTCGCCGTTCAGCCGGACGTCGCTGGTGTCCTTGCGCGTGGCTCCGATGCCGATCACCGCGCCCGCCGCGGATGCGGCCTCCGCCGCGTCGTCCACGCCCGTGGCGAAGTTCAGCTGCACGGACACCATGCCGGTGCGCAGTCCGCCCTCCTCCTTGAGCGCGACCGCGGCGTTGTGCTTGCTGCGCTCGGCGGCGGGCTGCTCCTTGTAGCCCTCCCCGGCCGGGTAGCCGACGGACAGGCTCTTGGTGTCGAGCGTGTCCCAGCCGTCAGGGAGTGCTGCGGCATCGGCGCCGCCACCGCAGCCGGTCAGCAGGGCCAGGGAGAGGGCGGCAGCCGTTGCGCCACTGAGCGCTCGGAAGTTCTTCATCATCCTTACGTCCTTACTTCGCGCAGTAGCTGTACGGCAGGTAGGAGCGCTTGTCGCCCTGCGGGGCGCCGAGGAACTGGGCGTCCGTCAGTGTCTCCTCCTTGTGCTCGTCCGAGATGGAGAACCCGAGGCTCATGCCCAGTGAGACCTCGAAACCGAACTCCTGGGCGTCCGTCTCGCCGTGGTAGTTCATCGTGCTCGACAGGCCGTCATGGAACATCATCTGCTCGAAGGGGTCGTTCCCCTCGGGCTTCTGCTGAAGCGACTTGTCGCCGAACATGTACTCGAACGGGGCGGTGTTGTTCCCGGAGCCGTCGAGCCACTGCTCGGCGATGGCCCTCTTGTCCTCGGTCGGCTGGTCGCTCTCCTTGCCGAAGACGATGGAGTTCGTCTGGACCTCGATGCCGGTCGGCCCGGAGGAGTCGTTGACGCTGCCCTTGCCGCCCCGCTTCTCGTCCTTCTTCTTTCCGTTGTCGTGACCGACCTCGGTCTTGTCGGAGGTCTGCGTGCCCTCGAACGTCTTCGTCATGTCGATACGGACCAGTTTGCCGGTCTTCTGGTCGCGCGTGACCGTGATGGCGCCGGTGTACGAGTCCTTCGCCCCGGCCGTGCCGCCGAGCGGGCCTGCCTCGCCGCTGACCTTGCCCTCGATCTCCAGCTTGGCGGTGTACGTGTAGGACTCGTTTCCGTTGACGTCGTCCTTGGTGATCGTCACGTCGGGCGAGAACTTGGCCTTGCCGCCCAGTTTGGCGCCCAGCTTGGTGTCGTCGCCCGCCTTGATGCCGAGCCCGCCGTCCGCCTGCACGTAGGCGCCGATCGTCGAGTACGAGATCTTCTTGTCGCCGATCTGCTTCTCGATCGCTTCCTTCTTCTCGCCCCACTTGTTGGCGGCGTACCAGTTGCCGCCGCCGTACCCACCGCTGTGCGTCATCGAGGTCTCCCACATCTTCATTTCCTCGATGTCGTCACGCATCTTCTTGGCGTCCTCCTCGCTCTTGAAGACCCAGGTGTCGCCGTTCGTCACCTTGATGCCGGCGCCGAGGTCCACATCGGCCTTGCCGAGCTTGCCGAGCTTGATGCCGGGGGTGGAGCCGTTGACACCCGCGGACGCGGCGTCGGTGAAGGTGAGGTAGACGAGCTTGTCGTTGCCGTCGACCTTGCCGTCCTCGTTCACGTCGGTGTTCGCCTGGGCGACCTTCTGCTGGAAGCCGTACTCCTCGCCCCACTCGAACCAGCCGATCTTCACCTTGCCACCCGCAGTGTCGGACACGTTGGAGACCTGGCACAGCTTCGGCTCGTAGTCCGCGTCGGTCTTGGGCTTCGCGGTGCCGTCCGGGCCGGTGGCGCAGTTGCCCCCGCCGGAGCCCGTGAGGGAGGTGATGGCGCATCGGATACGGTCACCGATGCCGCCGCCGATACCCGCCGCGGAGATCGCGAGGACCAGGGCGACGACCACGACGATCACGCCGAGGTACTCGAAGGCGGTCGCGCCGCTGTCCCGCCAGGTGTACGGATATGCAGGGGTACGGTCGTCCGCACTGCGCCCTTCCAGCAGCCGGTCGAACGCCAGGCCCGTGGCGGTGCCGGTGGCGAAGGCCACGACTGGCATGAAGATGCCCTCCGCCGAGAGCAGGTCCCAGGACACGGCGTAGCCGTAGACGAGGCCGGCGACGGGCACGGTGAGGGTCGCGGGGAGCCGAGTGGCGAGGGAGTCGCGCTGAGGTTCGGGCAGAACGCGGGCGGCGGCAAGCGCGGTCAGTGTGACGGTGAGGATGCTGGGGACATGCAGCAGCGCGAGCCGCCAGCCGAAGACTTCTAGCCGTTCGGAGGTGGCGAGGGGCTCCAGGAGAGCCTTGGCGAAGAGCAGCCCGCTGGCGAAGTACACGATGATCGCCGCTGCCCAGCTGCGTATCAGCGCGAAGAACGGACCTGAGCCGCCGGGGCCGTGCCGCCCCGGGGGGTTGTACCCGCTGCGTCCGTATCCGCTGCCCCACGTCCCGCCACCGCTCACGGCCGTACCTCTCTCGTCTCCGAAGCCGGTGCTGCATCCGGCTGCATCCGCGCTGCCTGCTCGCGGCGCGAGCGTACGAGCGCGCGGCCCCGGTTACGTGGGTCCCAGGCCCCAATCTCGGGCCCAACCGGACGGGGGCAGGCAACTGTGCTGGTTGGCCGGGTGCTCTGGGACCGGCTCTGGGTCCTGGGGCCCATGACGGCTGGTGTCGTGGGTGGTTAGCGTCGCGCATATGTCACCACTGGGGGTAGTAAGGCGAGTTCGCCGACAGGTTCGTTTGAGGGTGCCTCGGACGGAGGCGCGGCTGCTCGGGCTGCGTCGGCGGCGTCGGGGGCGGGATCGTGGCCAGGGTGCGTTGGAGTACCTGGGTCTGGTTCTGGTCGTGGTGGCGATCGTCGGTGCGCTGGTGGGGACCGGGATCGGTGCGGAGCTGACCCAGAAGATCGCGGCGCAGGTGTCATGTATCGGCGGTGGCGAGTGCGGGGGCGATGATGCCCAGGCCGATGGCACCGGTGGCACACAGAGTGATCCCGCGTCGGACGACGGCGGCGACGCTGACGCGCCGAAGTCGCAGGAGCAGATCGACTACGAGAAGGCGCTGAAGGAGCTCCAGGACGCCCAGGCAGCGGAGAAGTCGGATTCCGACAAGGCGAAGGAAGCCGCCAAGGAGCTTGCCAAGATCCTTGCCGAGGAGCTCGGCATCAAGGATGCCTTCGACTGCATCACCAAGGGCGACATGGGCGCCTGTACCGAGACCCTCATCAACATCCTCACCAGTCTGATCGGTGGCGCGGTGGGCAAGCTCGCGGCGAAGTACGGCGCGCCGTGGAAATGGAAGAAGGCTGCCGAGCTCATCAAGAAGCTCAAGAAGCACGGCGGTGACCTCTACGACGGCATCAAGGGCCTGATCAAGAACCGCAAGAAGGTCCAGGAGGCCGAGAAGAAACTCGCCGACGCGAAGAAGAAGCTCGATGCCGAGAAGAAGGACCCACCCAAGAAGAAGGACTCCTGCCCCACTCACAGCTTCCTGCCCGGCACGCCGGTTCTGCTTGCGGACGGGACCAGGATCCCGATCGAGACGGTACGCATCGGCGACCGGGTGCTGGCCACCGATCCCGAGCGAGGGCGTACCGAAGCCCGAGTGGTCACGGACACCATCTCGACCGCGGACGACAAGCAGTTCACCCGCCTCACGGTGAGCCAGGGCGGGCGCGCGACGACGCTGACCGCCACGGACACCCACCCCTTCTGGGTGGTCGGCGAAGAGCGCTGGGTCGACGCCGGTGACATCGATGTGGGCGATGAGTTGCGCAGCTCCACCGGGCGCTCGCTGTCTGTCATCGGGATCAGCCGCTATCTGAAGCAGCAGCGCACGCACGACCTCACTGTCGAATCCATCCATACGTATTACGTAGGAGCCGGCAGTACGGGCGTCCTCGTCCATAACCAGGACCCGACGGAGTGCGAGAAGAAGAAGAAGCGCGAAGAGCAAGAACACAAGCGCATGAAGAAGCGCATCCAGAAGATCATCGATGATGCGAAGTCCGGCAAGTTCAAGAAGAAGGTCGACAAGAACCCCAAGTACAGCTATCACGGGCGCCTGACCGACGAGAAGGTCCTGGACATCCTCTCCAACCCCGAAGGGATCTACATCTCCCAGGGGACGGAAGGGCGGATCATCTTCTACAAGGACGGCAACGTTGTGTTCCTGGACGGCAAGGGCGCCACGATCGGACAGGCTGTCACCGCCTACGGCAAGGATGGTCCGCGAGGCTCGTCCGGCGCCGAGATCTTCGGAGGCAAGGCCAGCGACCCGGGCATTCCGATCACGGCTGAAATGATCGAGCAGGGCAAGATGCGTACCAAGAACGGTTACGCGGCTCGCGCGATCAAGTTCATCATGTAAGGCAGGGGACCGAAAAATGCGCACGGTTGCGTTGGGCGAGGCCGAGTTCTGGATCGAGGAGGGGCTTACCCTCCCCCAACTGCCTCACCTTGCCCCGCTTTCGCTGGATGTCGGCCCGACCCGTGATCCGGAGGAGCACGAGTTGCATGTCGCCCGTACCTTCGGTTGCGGGGACTGGCGACTGTCGGGCGAGGAGGAGCTGCGCTTCTCCACAGACGATTTGCGCCTGGTCAGTGCGTGGTTGAGCATCCCGGCGACCTCGCAGACGGATGAGGCGAAGCACGTGCCGGCGCGGTGGGCGGACAGGTCGGCCGTCAAGGGGCAGCTCGTGGCGAAGGCGGCCGACCCGTTCCGACTTCCGCAGACGGTCTCCCGACACTGCAGCATCGAGGACGACATGCTGGTGTGCCAGGTCGCTGAGGGGAGCGCCGAGGGGGAACTGTTGGGCGTCGAAGTCGCCGACGGGCTGGAGCTGCTCTTCACCGATGGCCTTTACGCGGGCTGGCTGCTCCGTGCGCCGGAGACGGCGCTGGGTCGGGAGCCGTCTCGTACGGGCGGTGGTACACCGCGGGATCCCGAGCTGATGGGCTGGCTCGCGCAGTTCTACGTTCTGACGGACGACGAGGTCATCGCCCGGATCGAACTGGACGAGGACCGGGAGGCGCTCGCGGCGATGCGGGGCCTCCGAGACCGGATCCGGGTGGGCGACGGTGGCAACGACGGCCGTGGCACCGGCCTCCATGGCGGCCGCGAGGTGCTCCGCTCCTATCTGACCACGTGGGTGGAGTCGCTTGAGGAATTGATCGATTGACGACTCGACCTGCCTGTTGGGCAGTGCTCTCGAGCCTTCCTGCACAACCGCCCGGACTGGACTGCTGATGACGACGCCGGATGTGCAGCTGGTGCAGGACCTCGTCGCCCGGATCCCCGAGTACGAGGATCTGTACGAGTCACACGTGTTCAACGAGGACGGCGTCCTCCCGCATGTGTTCTTCTGGGACGTCGTGCAGGAGGTCGTGCGGTCGTATCTCGGCGAGGACCCCGAGGCGCCGGACTGGCGCCGCACCCTCGACTTCCTGGAGGAGCACAGCGCTCGCGGGGTGCCGGAGATCGACGCGGTCATCGTGACGTCGTTCCTCGACGACCTGCCCTACCCGGGGCGGCCCGGGCACGACATCGTCCAGCACCTCGGCCCGGTCCTGGCGGCCAAGTTCGCGAAGATCCGGCCCTCGGGCTGAATGACCGTAGCCGCCGCAATTGTCGCTCATCGTGCTCCGCACTTTCCTGACCGTGCACCGGCCGGAGCCGGATGCGATGGTGGCGGCCCTGGCCGAGGCCGCCGGGGTCGAGCCGTCGCAGGTCGACGCGGCCCATGTGGACGCGGACCGCCCTGCGGCTGCCGTCCATGGTGGCCCCAACGCTCATGGCGCCGGTCGCCGTGGCGTCGGCCCGCCCGGCGCCGGACGTGCCCCCTACCCTGCGTCCCATGGACAAGGTGGCCCAGCGCGCCCTGGAGGACCTGCTCACCCGTGACCTGGACGCCGTGGTCGGCCCGCCGCCCGAAGTGGCGCGCCCCGGCGATGCGGTACGGGCCTGGCGACTTCCGGCCGGTGACATCGACGCGCTCGTACGGTGGGGGCTGCCCGTGACCCATCCGGTCGGGGCAGCCACCCACAGCCCGACCGCCGACTTCCAGGACGCCGCCGATCCGGCCCTCACCCTCGCCGACGGCGCCCGCGCGTACCGCCTGGCCAGCAGCTGGCTGCGCGACTACGGGGCGATCGCGAAGGCGGGTGGTGTCTTCGGCGTACCGCGGCCCGGCAACACCACCGGCGGGCTGGTGAACACCTCCGTCACCGCGTACGTCGAGACCGTCTGGCGCTGGACCCGGTTCTGCGACCTCGTCGACCCGCTGGAGGAAAGCGAGGAGTACGAGACCTTCCACTGGTGCCTGGACCGCTTCGCCGCCTGGGCGGTGGCCCGGGACCCGGAGGCGAAGTCGCGCTCGGCGACAGGAACCAGCTGGTGGGAGGACCTGGCCCTGAGCTGACCCGGCCCATGGCAGGCGGCGTCGGAGCGCGAGGAGTGCGCGGTCCCGCGCCGCGGCACGGACATAATCGAGCGCATGTCCACAGATCAGGAACTCCGTCCGCGCCGCGCCGCGCCCGCGCTCCTCGGCTACGCGGCCGTACGGCTGACCGGCATGGTGATCCTCGCGGTGGGCGCGGCCCTGGCCGGGACGGACGGGCTGAAGCGGCTCAAAGGGCGCTGGGATGCGGTCTGGTATATCCGGATCGCGGAGAACGGGTACGGCTACGAGGTCCGGCTCCCCGACGGCAGCCTCCACTCCGACCTCGCCTTCTTTCCCCTTCTGCCGGCGCTGGAACGCGGAGTCTCGGAGGTCGTGCCGGGCGTGGACGCCGCGACCGCCGGGCTGGTCGTCGCCTGGGTCGCCGCCTTCGCGGCCGCGTGGGGGATCTACGCCGTCGGGGCGCATGTGGCCGGGCGCCGTGCCGGGGCGCTGCTGGCGGTGCTGTGGGGGGTGTACCCGACCGCGTTCGTGCAGTCGATGGCGTACACGGAGACGCTGTTCACCGCTCTCGCCGCCTGGTCGTTGTACGCGGTGCTGACGGGGCGCTGGATCGCCGCCGGGGCGCTGTGCGCGCTCGCCGGGCTGACCCGGCCGTCGGCCGCGGCGCTCGTCGCGGCCATCGGGATCACCGCACTCGTGAGCCTCGTCCGGGAGGGCTTTGGGGTGCTGACCTGGCGGATGGCCATGGGGGTCGTGCTGGCGCCGCTGGGCTGGCTGGGTTACGTGGTCTTCGTGGCCGTACGCGAAGGCAGCCCGACCGCGTACTTCGAGGTCCAGGCCGCCTGGGGCAACAACATCGACGGCGGCGTCGCCCTCGCCCGGTTCGTCGGTGAGCAGCTGACGGGACCGACCCCGCTCGCCGGGATCGGGCTGATCGCCGCGCTCGGGCTGCTCGGCTGGGTGGTGTGGCTGTGCGTGCGGCAGCGGCAGCCGTTGCCCCTGCTCGTGTACGGGATCGGCATCGTGGTCGTCTCGCTGATCGGGGCCGCGTACTTCGGCTCCCGGCCGCGTCTGATCATGCCGGCGTTCCCGCTTCTGCTGCCCGCCGCGGTGGCGCTGGCGCGGCTGCGGCAGCGAACGGTCGTGGTGGTCGTGGCGCTGCTCGCCGTCGCCTCGGGCGCGTACGGGGCGTTCACGCTGCTCGGATCGGGGCCGCCGTAATGGGCCCGTGGGCCCATGTGCCGCCCGGGGCCCCGTTGTTAGCGTGCTGCTCACACACACGAAGCGAGATGGGAACGGCATGGGGACGCGGATCGCGGGTACGGCACGACGCATCGTGATGACCGCGGCGGCCGCCGCGCTGACAGCCGGACTGGCCACCGGATGCGAGGGCGACGACAAGGCCGAGGGCGACGCGAAGAAGCCTGTCAAGGAGTCCGCGTCCGTGACACCCTCGGAGGCCCCTCCGTCGAACGGCGTGCCGCCCGAGGCGTCCGACGCGCCCGTGCCGCCCGCCTCCGAGCAGCCGAGCACCGGCAAGACCCTCACCAAGGCGGAGCTGACGCAGGCGGCCCTCGTGACCGGCGACGTACCGAACTACGTGGTCACACCGATGCAGGGCGGCGAGGAGCCCGGCACCGAGAAGGCGGACAAGCCGGACTGCCAGCCGCTGGCGGCCGTCATCAACGGCGCCCCCGAACCCGCCGCGAGCGCCACCTTGTACCGCACGGTCGTGGACAAGAGGGAAGAGGGCAACGAGAGGCAGACGGTCGTCACCGTGATCCTCACCTCCCACACGGCCGGTTCGGCGGACGCCGTCCTGAAGTCGGTGGGTACCGCCGTCGAGGCGTGTGCCGAGGGCTTCACCACGCACGGCGGTGACGGCGGCGCCTCGACCTACTCCGAGGTGAAGAAGCTGCCCACGCAAAAGGTGGGCGACGACGCGATCGCCTACCAGGTGACGGGCGCCATGGACGGCAGCAAGATGCCGCTTGTGTTCCACGTCGTACGCCGGGGGGCGACGGTCGCGACCTTCTACACCGCCAACTTCATCGACGCGCAGACGCCTGAGATCCCGGTGGCCCTGGTGCAGAAGCAGTCCGCGAAGTTGCCTTAGCGCGAACGGCTCAGGGCGTCTCGATCGCGAGCTGTACGCCCGGTCGCACGCCCCATCCCGCCATCGCCCCCGCCTCCGCCTCCAGCACATGGCGGGAACGGAGGCGCAGCATGCCCAGCCGCCCCGGCTTCATGGTCCGTACGTCGATGACGCGCAACTGCTTGTCCAGGTAGGCCACATCGATGGCGAAGCGCATCCGGAAGGTGTGCACGCTGTTGCACGGGGTCAGCATGATCGCGCCGTCGATGCCGTCCCGGCCCAGCAGGCCTCGGGTGCGTGCCCGGTACGAGGCGGCTATCACCAGATCCACCGGATGGTCGTGGCCCGGGACTCTCAACTCGCCCTTGCCGTCATGCCAGATGCCCATGGGGGTAGACCGTAGCGGCAGTCGTGCGGTTATGGGCCCAGGACCACGGGGGAGTGGGTCCCTGGGCCCATGACCGTGGCGCGGGGCGGTTCTAGGGTCGAGCGCGTGGAGAACGGGTACGTCGTCGCGCTGACCGTCATCGCCGCCGCCTGGGGGGCCGGGGCGGGGGCGCTCGTGCCGCGTGCCGCGTACCGGCTGTCCGTGGAGCCCGAGGAGGAGTGGCGGGACGCGTGCCCCGCGGCGCATCCGATCACCGGGCCCGCGCGGGGCTGGCTGGGGCCGGCTCGGTGCGCGAGCTGCGCGGTGGCCGCTCCGGCTCCGGCTACCGCCCCGGCTCCGGCGCCCGCACCCGTGCCGTCGGCGGGTCAGGCTTTGGACGCGGCTGAAGACGCCGCGCCTGAAGACGCCGCACCGGAAGACGTCGCACCGGAAGCCGGCACGCCGGAAGCCGCCACGACGGAGGACACCGCTCTCGAGCGCGAGCCCGTGCCGTACCGGCCCTCGCTCCTCGTCCCGGCCCTCACCGCACTCGTCTGCGCCGCGCTCACGGCGGCCGCCGGGGCCCGGCCCGAAGCCGCCGTTTGGGCGCTGCTCGCGCCCGTCGCCGTACTGCTCGCGCTCATCGACCGCAACGTCCACCGGCTGCCGGACCATCTGACCCTGCCGCTGGCGGGCGCGGCCGCCGTGCTGCTCGGGGGCGCCGCGCTGCTGCCCGGTGCCGCCGGATCGTGGCCGACGGCCCTGCTCGGCGGGCTCGTGCTCGGCGCCGCGTACCTGCTGCTCTTCCTCATCAACCCCAATGGCATGGGCTTCGGCGACGTGAAGCTGGCCCTCTCGCTCGGGGTTGCGCTCGGCTGGTACGGCTGGGGTGTCCTGTTCGTGGGGGCCTTCGCGGGATTCCTGCTGGGGGCGGCATACGGGCTCGGGCTGGTCGTGCTCCGCAAGGCCGGGCGCAAGTCGGCGATCCCGTTCGGGCCGTTCATGATCTCGGGGGCGCTGATCGGGCTGCTGCTGGGAGCGCTCGCGGCCTAGTGCCGCCTGTGCGCCCATGCGTACAAGACGCCGCGTACGTGCCGCGCGCAGACTCGTGCCATGGACACCGAGGCCATGGAGTCCAAGCCCGTCAACCTCACCGAGGCGCTCGCCTCCTTCGACGACGTCCACAGCCCGCGCATCGTGGCCCGTATGAACGACTACGACGTCCGCATCGCGTACACCGCAGGGGAGCACGTCTGGCACGTCCATGAGGACACCGACGAGTTCTTCCTCGTCCTCGACGGCCGCTTCGACATCGCGCTGCGCAACGCCGCCGACGGTACGGAGACGACGGTCGAGCTCCACAAGGTCGACACCTTCGTCGTGCCGAAGGGCACCGAGCACAAGCCCTCGTCGCCCGGTGGTCCGATCCTGATGTTCGAGCCGTCCGGGACCAGGACGACAGGTGACCGCCACGAGGGGGAGATCCCCGGTCATGTGGACAGCACGATGGGGCACGCCCTCTAGCATTCGGGCGTATGCGGACATTCATTGACAGAGTGACGGTGCCCGGTGCGCATACGGGCACAGCCCCGGCCCCCGTCGCACGGCCGCCCGTCGGCCGTTCCGCCGCCCTCCTCCTCCCGTGGGGATGGGCGGCGGGGCTGTTCCTTCTCTACGCGACCGTCGCTGTGCGCCGCCACCTGCTGCTCCGCACCACCGGCTACGACCTCGGCATCTTCGAGCAGGCCGTGCGCGCCTACGCGCAACTCCGTGCCCCCGTCGTCCCGTTGCGCGGCGAGGGCTTCAACCTCCTCGGCGACCACTTCCACCCCCTCATCGCCGTCCTCGCCCCGCTCTACCGGCTCTGGCCGTCCCCGTTCTGTCTGCTCGTCGCCCAGTCCGCGCTGCTCGCCGTCGCCGTCGTGCCGCTCGCCCGCTGGGCCGCCCGGGCGCTCGGGCGGCGCGCGGCGCATGTCGTCTCATTCGGGTACGGGGCGAGCTGGGGCATCGCGTCGGCCTCGGCCTTCGACTTCCACGAGGTGGCCCTGGCCGTACCACTGCTCGCGTACGCGCTCGAGGCGCTCGGGCGGCAGCGGTGGGGGCGGGCGGTGGCCTGGGCCGCGCCGCTGCTGCTGGTGAAGGAGGACCTGGGGCTGACGCTGGCCGCGGTCGGGGCGTACATCGCCTGGAAGGGCGGGTGGCAGGCCGAGGGCGGATGGCGGGCCGGCGCCGGGAAGAGGGCGGGCGGACTCGGCGTCGCGACCGCCGTGGCCGGGCTGGTCGGCAGCGCGATCGAGATCAAGCTGATGCTTCCGGCGTTCAACCCCGGCGGGGGGTACGCGCACGGCGGCAACCTCGCCGACGGGCACGGTTCGCTCCTCGCCACCGTCGCCTTCGCCCCGCTGGACGCGCTCCGGCCCGACATCAAGGCGATGACCCTGATCCTCGTCTTCGCGCCGGGCGCGCTCGTCGCACTGCGTTCGCCGCTCTCGCTGCTGGCCGTGCCGACGCTGGCCTGGCGGATGCTGTCCGAGAACGCCTTCCACTGGGGCACCGCCTTCCACTACAGCGCCGTCCTCATGCCGATCGTCTTCGCCGGCCTCGTCGACGCCCTCACCCGCTACAGGGCGTCCGGCCACCCCCTCGCGGCCCGCCACGTCCGCGCCTCGCTTCTGACCGTCATCGCCGTGACCGTGGTCATGCTCCCCTCCTTCCCTCTCGCCCAGCTGGCCCAGCGCGCCACATGGCGCACGACCCCGCACGTCGAGGCCGCACGCTCGCTGCTCCAGCGCATCCCGGACGGGGCGACGGTCGCCGCGTCCAACCGGCTCGCGCCGCAGCTCACTTCGCGCTGCGAGGTCGTGATCTTCCCGACCTGGCCGGTCGAGGGACAGCTGTACGAGTACGACAGGAAGCGGCTGCCCCCGCCGACGGCGGAGTGGATCGTCCACGACCGCCGGGCGCCCGAGGCCTGGCCGTACAGGACGGGGCACTGGCCCTACCCGCCGGAGCAGCAGCTCGCGGAGCTGGACGCGGCGAAGCGCTCGTACGGCTACGAGGTCGTCGCCGAGCGCGACGGCATCACCCTGCTCCGGCGGACGGCCGACGCGACCGGGTGACCGCATGACCGCGTGACCGCCTGGGGCGGGCCGGCCCCGACCCTGGGGGCGTGCCCGGTGCCGCCCGGTGGGGCGGCGGGGCGCAGGGGGCCGGACCGGCGCAGTCGGGGACGGGATGCGGGGCGGAGCCCTCATTCGGGAAGGGGCGCGGCGGGGAGAAGGCCCCCCGCAGGCGTCGCGCCCCTGACTGTCGCCATGTGGAGTACTGTCGAACAGGTAAGTGCCACAATTGTCATGGCGAGCCGAGGAGTTGGTCGACGGTGGCCAAGGGAAAGATCTCCTACAGCTGCGGTCTCGACGCAGCGGTCGACGTCGTCGGCGGAAAATGGAAGCCGATGATCCTCTGGGCCCTGCACGACGGGACCCACCGCTTCGGCGAGCTGAAGCGGCTGGTGCCCGGGGTGAGCGAGAAGATGCTGATCCAGCAGCTCCGCGAGCTGGAGGCGGACGGGGTCGTGCACCGGGAGGTGTACCGGGAGGTGCCGCCGAGGGTCGAGTACTCGCTCACCGATCTCGGGCAGGCGCTCAACACCGCGCTGCTGCCGCTGGGCCAGTGGGGTGAGGACTTCATGGACCGGATTCTGGCCAATAAAGCCCGCGCCGGGGACCAGGCCGCCTGATCCGCGTCCGCCGCCCGATCCGCGTCCGCTCGCCCGGCCGGGTGGCGTCAACCGTGTGACCAGCGCCTCCGGTCCCCCGTGGGGAGTAGACGTGCCCCTGTCTCCGTACGGCTTCGCCTACGTCTGACGCGGTACTTCCGGCAGGTTTCCGCCTTCGGACCGCAGTCCGGTGAATTCGGAGAGTAATTGTGGCATGGCGTGGCACGCAGCATCACTTACGAAGGGTTATGGTGGAAACCCCCCCTCGGGCCGGTCCGTATCCCCCCCACGGACCGGCCCGTTTCTTGTGCCCGGCGTCTTCCGGGCAGTCGCGCCCGCTTCAGCCGGGCGGTCGGGTCAGCCTCGGCCGGCCCAGATGTTCGTCCCCGCGGTGTCCACCGCGAAGGCGTCGATCTCCTTCAGCTCCTCGTCGGAGAGCGGCGGACCGGCCAGCGCCGCCACGTTCTCCTCCAGCTGCTCCACCCGGCTCGCGCCGATCAGCGCGGACGTCATGCGCTCGTCGCGCAGCACCCACTTCAGCGCCAGCTGGGCCAGCGACTGGCCGCGGCGCTGCGCGATCTCGTGCAGCCCGTTCAGCCGACGGAGCACCTCGGCCGAGAGCAGGTTCGGGTCGAGCGACTTGCCCTGCGTCGCCCGCGAGCCCTCCGGGATGCCGGTCAGATACTTGTTGGTGAGCAGGCCCTGGGCGAGCGGCACGAACGAGATGCAGCCCATGCCCGCCGTCTCCAGCGTGTCGAGCAGGCCGTCGTCCTCGATCCAGCGGTTGATCATCGAATACGAAGGCTGGTGGATGAGCGCGGGAACACCCATCTCCCTCAGCAGCCGTGCCGCCTCCTCCGTCTGCTCGGCGTTGTACGAGGACACGCCCACGTACAGCGCCTTGCCCTGCTGGACGGCGGACGCCAGCGCGCCCATCGTCTCCTCGAGCGGGGTGTGCGGGTCGAAGCGGTGCGAGTAGAAGATGTCGACGTAGTCGAGGCCCATCCGCTTCAGGGAGGCGTCGAGCGACGACATCAGGTATTTGCGGGAGCCCCACTCGCCGTACGGGCCGGGGTGCATGAGATAGCCGGCCTTGGTGGAAATGATCAGTTCGTCCCGGTACGGGGCGAAGTCCTGGGCGAAGATCTTGCCGAAGTTCAGCTCGGCGGAGCCGGGCGGGGGTCCGTAGTTGTTCGCCAGGTCGAAGTGAGTCACTCCCAGGTCGAAGGCGCGGCGCAGGATCGCACGCTGCGAGTCGAGCGAGCGGTCGTCGCCGAAGTTGTGCCAGAGGCCGAGCGAGATCGCGGGAAGCTTCAGTCCGCTGCGGCCGGTGCGGCGGTACTCCATCGAGTCGTAGCGGCTCTCGGCGGCGCGGTAGTAGGGGGAATCGTTCATGCTTCTCTGCTTATCACGGACTTGTGACAGACCGGGTTGGGTGGCTGTGGCCGCTGCCCAGTAATGTGGCGACCTCGGGGGAGCCACGGCATGCGAGAGGTGTCGCTGCGCGGCGGGCCGGACCCCGCAAGGGTCGTGCCGGCCCGGACGAACCGAGAGGGTGGACTACGTGAACCTGCGCGACCTGGTGTACCGGCTCTACGCGCGCCGTGTGGAAGGCCGCCTCGACCATGCCCAGGTGCCCAAGCACATCGGCGTCATCCTGGACGGCAACCGGCGCTGGGCGAAGGCGTCCGGCGGTACGACGGAGCAGGGGCACAAGGCCGGCGCGAACAAGATCCACGAGCTGCTGGGCTGGTGCGCCGAGACCGACGTCGAGGTCGTCACGCTCTGGATGCTGTCCACGGACAACCTGGACCGTCCGGAGGAGGAGCTGGTTCCGCTCCTCGGCATCATCGAGGACGCGGTGCGCGGGCTGGCGGCGGACGGGCGCTGGCGGGTGCACCACGTCGGCACGCTGGATCTGCTGCCCGCACGCACACAGGCCGTGCTCAAGGAGGCCGAGCAGTCGACCGTCGGCATCGACGGGATACTCGTCAACGTCGCCGTCGGCTACGGCGGGCGCCAGGAGATCGCGGACGCGGTGCGGTCGCTGCTGACGGAGCACGCGTCGAAGGGGACGAGCTTCGAGGAGCTCGCGGAGATCGTCGACACGGACCTGATCGCCTCGCACCTCTACACGCGGGGGCAGCCCGACCCCGACCTGGTGATCCGCACCAGTGGGGAGCAGCGGCTGTCGGGCTTCATGCTCTGGCAGAGCGCGCACTCCGAGTACTACTTCTGCGAAGTCTTCTGGCCGGCCCTCCGCAAGGTCGACTTCCTCCGGGCGCTGCGGGATTACGCGGCCCGCCACCGCCGCTACGGCGCCTGACCCAGGGGCGGCGCCCCCGGGCCCCCGCCCGGTCCTGGACGCGTCCGGCACCGTCGGGTGAGCCCGTGTCCGCGTCCTCCATCGACGGGCGGGCCGGGTTGAGCCCGATACCGCGGCGTGGGCCCGTGTGCCCGTCCCGCGTCGCCGGACGGGCTTCAATGGCGTTCCCGGCACCGTCTGCTGGGCCTTGTACGTCCGTCCTCCATCGCCGGGAGGGCTGGGTTGAGCCCGTCGGTGCCGGGTGGTCCCGGGTGTCCGCCTCCATCGCCGTACCGGCTTCAGTGGACTGAGCCCGTGGGTCCGTTCTCAAGCGCCGTACGGGCTCCGGTGGAGGCGCAGGAACCGTTCGTACGCGCTCGGAGTGCATGTGTGGGCCCCATGACTGGGTCGCCTCCCTCCAGGGCTTCGCCCGGGGTACCCCCGTCGGCCCAGCCGAACGCATGCACGACCCGGCCGCCGTGGGCGGCGCGATGTTGTCGCCCATCGGAGCCGAGGGCCTGTCCCTCGCTCGGCGGATCCGCAAAACCGATACGGCGGGGAAGGGGCGGGGAAGGGGCCCGCCGCGGGTGGCCCCGAGCCCGTCCGGCCCGGACCGGGCAGCGGCGGATTCGCGCCGAGGCACAGGGGTCTCGGCCGCGCGGGGACCGAGGCGGAGGGACGCCCGCCGGCCTGCACCGCCACAAGCTCGCGGTCATGGTCATCGCCTGTTCATCGACGCGTCGTCATATGCCATGGCATGGCTGTGCTTGTTCGAGGGAATACCCCCTCCAGGTCGGCATTCGGACAACCAGTCCGGATGCCGCTCTACAGCGAGTGGCACGGAGCCGCTCGCCCGGGAGGCCCTTTGCGCCAGGACGACCGTGCGGTCAGCACGGAAGGAACGGGGGGCCGGTGCCCGGCCCGTGCATCGCGGCCGGAGACCGGTCCCACTGCCCGCGACGTCGTCGCACCCCGATCTCAGCCGAGGGGGTACGTCCTTCCGTGGTGAACAGCTCAAAGCGCCGCATGCCCGACAGGCGCACCTACGTTCTCGACACCAGCGTCCTGCTGGCCGACCCGAAAGCTCTGGCCCGCTTCGACGAGCACGAAGTCGTGCTCCCGATCGTCGTGGTCACGGAGCTGGAGGCCAAGAGGCACCATCCGGAGCTCGGTTACTTCGCCCGGCAGGCCCTGCGCCTGCTGGACGACTTCCGGGTCCGGTACGGGCGCCTGGACGCACCCATTCCGATGGGCGACCTCGGCGGCACGCTCCGCGTCGAGCTCAACCACTCGGACCCCGGCGTGCTCCCCGCCGGCTACCGGCTGGGCGACAACGACTCGCGGATCCTCGCGGTGGCCCGCAATCTCCAGGCCGAGGGGTACGACGTCACCGTCGTGTCCAAGGACCTGCCGCTGCGCATCAAGGCCTCGTCCGTCGGTCTCCTCGCCGAGGAGTACCGGGCGGAGCTCGCCATCACGGACTCCGGTTGGACCGGAATGTCCGAACTGGCCCTGTCTGCCGAGCAGGTGGACATCCTTTATGAGGAGGAGACGCTGTACGTTCCCGAGGCCGTGGACTTCCCCGTCCACACCGGCCTCGTCCTCCAGTCCGAGCGAGGCAAGGCCCTGGGCCGTATCACCGCCGAGGGCAATGTCCGCCTGGTCCGTGGGGACCGCGAGGCGTTCGGCATCCGTGGCCGCAGCGCCGAGCAGCGCATCGCCCTGGATCTGCTGCTCGACCCGGACGTCGGCATCGTCTCCATGGGCGGTCGCGCGGGCACCGGCAAGTCCGCGCTGGCCCTCTGTGCGGGCCTGGAGGCGGTGCTGGAGCGCCGGCAGCACCAGAAGGTGATGGTCTTCCGGCCGCTGTACGCCGTCGGCGGGCAGGAGCTCGGCTATCTGCCGGGCACCGAGGCCGAGAAGATGAGCCCCTGGGCCCAGGCGGTCTTCGACACGCTCTCCGCGGTCGCCGGCCGTGAGGTCATCGAGGAGGTCCTGGGGCGCGGCATGCTCGAGGTGCTGCCGCTCACCCATATCCGGGGCCGGTCCCTCCACGACGCGTTCGTCATCGTCGACGAGGCCCAGTCCCTGGAACGGAACGTCCTCTTGACCGTTCTGTCACGTATTGGGGCGAATTCCCGGGTCGTCCTGACGCACGATGTGGCACAAAGGGACAATCTGCGCGTCGGCCGGTACGACGGAGTCGTCGCCGTCGTCGAGAAGTTGAAGGGGCATCCGCTCTTCGCCCACGTCACGCTCACCCGCTCCGAGCGCTCGCAGATCGCCGCGCTGGTGACCGAAATGCTGGAGGACGGGCACATCTGATCCCATAGAGCCCGGTAAAAACGGGTGATTCCGTAAGGAAGTTGGCGCCGCCCGGCGAAGCCAAGGAGCTTAGCCGGGCGGCGTCGTGCTGTGCGGCGCTTTCCGTGGAATCCCTGAGGCAAACGAGGTGTGAGCTTTCACACGTAACGAAGAATTGCCTTGCGCCCTCGGGTTCCGGCAGAGTCTTGCTTCCGTCAGGCCCCGCATACGGCACACACGCATCCCCAGGGATGTGGCACCACACAACTCAACAGACGCCGCCGTATGCCGCCCGAGCACCATGCGGCACTCCCCGCAAGGGAGTTGCCCGTCGGGCCCGTGCCTCCCGTGACCTAGCAAGTGGGGGTGCCAGTGCCAGGGGCAAGATTGCGTCCGCGAGGTCACCTGTGCGGACGATGCTGGAAGGAAACCGTGTGAGCCGGATCTCGGTCCGGGGATTCGCCGTGGCGTCCGCCACAGCGGTCACCACCGTCGGCGCCGTCGTGGGCGTGGCCCAGGGCACCCCGCAGCCCTCGAACGACTTCGAGACGGCTGCCGCCGACGCGACGCTTCTCGCAGACATCCCCGTCGGTGAACAGGCCCAGGTTCAGGTCGCGTCCCTGACGCAGCAGGCCGATGCACAGGCCGCTGCCGCGGACGCGGCTGCAAAGAAGTCTGCCGAGGAAGCGGCCCGTATCCAGGCCGCCAAGGACGCCAAGGCGAAGAAGCAGGCCGCCGAGGAGCAGGCCGAGCGCGAGGCCGAGGAGAAGGCCGAGCGCGCAAGCCGCGACGCCGTCCGCAGCGCCTCCAGCTTCGCGACCCAGTCGTCCTACACCGTCGCCGAGGTCCAGGCGATGGCCCGGCAGATGATTCCGGGCGACCAGTTCCAGTGCTTCAGCAACATCGTGGACCACGAGTCCACCTGGAACTACCGCGCCACCAACCCGTCTTCCGGCGCCTACGGTCTCGTCCAGGCGCTTCCGGGCTCCAAGATGGCGTCCGCCGGCGCCGACTGGCAGACCAACCCCGCCACCCAGATCAAGTGGGGCCTCAACTACATGAACGACCGCTACGGCAGCCCTTGCGGCGCCTGGTCGTTCTGGCAGGCCAACCACTGGTACTAGGCCCTCGGTACCGGGCCGCCCGATCTGGCCCGGCCCGACGCTCAACGTCGTGGAGCCCCTCGCCGTCCTACGGTGAGGGGCTTCGTGCGTGTACGGTCGGGGCGGACCCGGGGGAAGAGGGAAGCGAGATGTCGAGAACGCCGGAGTGGCTGGAGCGGCTGGGGGCCGGACTGGCCCGATGGGGAAGGCGGTTGGAGGAGCGCCGGGCCGAGGCGGCCCGCAACGGCAGCGGGCACGACAACGGCAACGGCGAAGAGGAGCCGGCCGCAGGACGGCAGCGCGACAGCGTCCCGCCGCCGCCCTCGTACGCGCCCGGCGTCCCCGCCACCCCTTCCGCAGCCGCCGCCGTCGTCACCAGGCCCGACCCGGCATCGGCGATCCCGTGGGGGATGCGGGTCGCCGCCGAGGCCGGCTGGCGCCTGCTCGTCCTCGCCGGGACCCTGTGGGTGCTGATGCGGGTCATCAGCGCCGTGCAGCTGGTCGTCCTCGCCTTCGTCGCCGCGCTGCTGATCACCGCACTGCTCCAGCCCACCGTGGCCAGGCTCAGGAAGGTCGGGCTGCCGCGCGGGATCGCCACCGCCGTCACCGCGATCCTCGGCTTCGTCGTCATGGGACTCGTCGGCTGGTTCGTGGTCTGGCAGGTGCTGGACAACCTCGACAACGTCGCCGACCGGGTCAAGGACGGTATCGAGGAGCTCAAGCGCTGGCTGCTCAACAGTCCGTTCCACGTGACCGAACAGCAGATCAACGACATCGCCAAGAACCTCCAGGACACCATCGGCACCAACACCGAGGAGATCACCTCCGCCGGGCTGCAGGGCGTGAGCGTGATGGTCGAGATCCTCACCGGGATGCTGCTGGCGATGTTCTCGACCCTCTTCCTGCTCTACGACGGGAAGCGGATCTGGCGGTGGTGCCTGAAGCTGGTGCCCGCGCAGGCGAGGCCCGGCGTCGCCGGGGCCGGCCCGCGTGCCTGGCGGACCCTGACCGCCTATGTGCGGGGCACGGTGGTGGTGGCCATGATCGACGCGATCTTCATCGGTCTCGGCATCTACATCCTCGATGTGCCGCTCGCCGTGCCGCTCGCTGTCTTCATCTTCCTCTTCTCCTTCATCCCGCTCGTCGGTGCGGTCGTTTCGGGCGCGCTCGCGGTCATCGTCGCGCTCGTCACCCAGGGCGTGTTCACCGCGCTGATGGTGCTGGTCGTCGTCCTCGCCGTACAGCAGATCGAGGGCCATGTGCTGCAGCCGTTCATCCTGGGCCGCGCGGTGCGGGTGCATCCGCTGGCCGTCGTGCTCGCGGTGGCCGCGGGTGGCCTGACGGCCGGCATCGGCGGTGCGGTCGTGGCGGTGCCCCTGGTGGCGGTGACCAACACGGTGGTGGGCTATCTCCGCGCGTACAGCCAGGGGCAGGTGCATCGCATCGGCCCCGGGCCGCATGGTGCGACGGTGATGGACCTGGCGCCGACACCGCCGCCGGGACAGGAGGGCGAGCGGTGATCTCGGAACCGGAGCTGCACGGATCGATCTCGGAACCGGAACTGGTGGGCGAAATCGGTCTTCCCGCCCTTCCGGCCGCCGACGTCGTCGAGGCCGGCGACGACGGACCGAAGCCGCCGCGGCCGCCCCGCCCCTGGCTGTGGGCGCTCGGCGGTGCGGTGCTCGCGTCCGCGGTGTGGGCGGGCGGCCTGTACGCGTACGAGCGCATCGGCCCCGATCTCGGCGGTTACCGGGTGAGCCGCAACCTGTGCCAGGACGCGGAGTTCACGGCCCTGTCGGCGGCGGTCGGGAAGCGGGGCGAGGGCAACCCGGAGATCGACGAGCACCCGGCCCTCGACGACTCGCTCTGCTTCTTCGAGATCGTGCAGACCGAGGAAGTCCAGTACTGGGTGGCGGTCTCCTACCAGCTCCACAAGGAGACCGACCCCGGTCCGGAGTTCGACGCCGTGGCCCGGCCGCCGTCGGTCGACGGCGAGACCATCGAGCCCGAACGCGTCGAGGGCATCGGCGAGCGCGCGTATCTGCTGGTGGGGCAGGACAGCCAGGGTGAGCTGGACCTGATGGTGCTGGACGGCCAGGCCGTGGTCCGCGTCGACATCAATGCCGAGCGCGCCGTCGACGACGAGACGTGGTCGCCGGAGCCCGTCGACGTCTCCGCGCTCAAGGCCCCGGTCGTCGAGGACGTGAAGGCGCTGCTGGCACGCCTCAAGCGCCCCGTGTGACGCAACAGACCCGAACGGGACGCTGATCACCTCCGGACGGCTCCGCGAGCCTGGAGCCGTGACGTAGCCGCCCTCGACCTGAGCCCGCTCATCGACAGGGGCGGACTGACGCAGGTCGTCGTCGAGTTCGACGGCACGGTGGTGGGTGCCTCTGCCGCCACCCGGCTCGTCGATGTGCGGGGCGCGCACGCGCTGCCGTTTCGACGGCACGGTGGTGGGTGCCTCTGCCGCCACCCGGCTCGTCGGCGTGCGGGGCGCGCACGCGCTGCCGTTTCGACGGCACGGCGGTCGACGCCTCTGCCGCCACCCCGCTCGTCGACGTCCGGGGCGCGCACGCGCTGCCGTCGTTACCCAGGCTCACCGTCGCGCTCGCCGTGGTCGTCGCCTTCGGCCGCGGCACGGCGCTGACGCTCACCGGTGTCGGCCTGATCGTGCCGCGGGGCCGTGACGCACTGCCGGACCGGGTCTCCCGCTCACCGGCACTGCGCACGTGGAGCCTGCGGCTTCCACTGTTCGCGGCCTCGGCCTCGGCGGCGGTGGTCGGAGGGGCGGTGGCCGCGGCCCGGCTCGCGGGTTCGTGAGGCGCCGGACGCGGGTTCGTGAGCCCGCGACGTCCGCGTACGGCAAAGGCGCCCCGCCCGGCACACAGCCGGGCGGGGCGCCCTTGTCACGACTCGGCGAGTCAGCCCGCCATGACGGCTTCCGCCTCGAGCGTCGTACCGACCGCCTGGATCACCGAAGCGATCTTGAAGGCTTCCTGGATGACGTCGCGCTCGACACCCGCCTTGCGGAGCACCTGCTCGTGCGAGTCGAGGCACTGGCCGCAGCCGTTGATCGCGGAGACCGCGAGCGACCACAGCTCGAAGTCGATCTTCTCGACACCGGGGTTGCCGATGACGTTCATCCGCAGGCCGGCGCGCAGCGTCCCGTACTCGGGGTCCGACAGCAGGTGCCTGGTCCGGTAGAAGACGTTGTTCATCGCCATGATCGCGGCGGCCGACTTGGCGGCCGTGTACGCCTCGGCGGACAGGTTGGCCTTGGCCTCCGGCTCGAGCTCACGCAGCACGATCGGCGAGCGCGAGGCGATCGCGCAGGCCAGCACCGTGCCCCACAGCTGCTGCTGCGGGAGCTCGCTGTTGCCGATCACCGAACCGAGGTTCAGCTTCAGGTCCTTGGCATAGTCCGGCAGCGCGGACTTCAGCTCATCGAGAGCCATGCTCACTCACCGGCCAGCAGCTTGACCGGGTCAAGGGTGTTCTCGCCCTTGGTCCAGTTGCAGGGGCAGAGCTCATCGGTCTGCAGGGCGTCGAGGACCCGCAGGACCTCCTTGGGGTTACGGCCGACGGAACCGGCGGTCACCATCGTGAACTGGATCTCGTTGTTCGGGTCGACGATGAAGACGGCGCGCTGGGCGAAGCCGTCCTCGCCCTCGATGCCGAGGTCGCGCATCAGCTCGTGCTTGGAGTCGGCCATCATCGGGAAGGGCAGGTCACGCAGGTCGGCGTGGTCCTTGCGCCAGGCGTGGTGGACGAACTCGGAGTCGCCGGAGAAGCCGAGGACCTGGGCGTCGCGGTCGGCGAACTCGTCGTTCAGCTTGCCGAACGCGGCGATCTCGGTGGGGCAGACGAAGGTGAAGTCCTTGGGCCACGCGAAGACGACCTTCCACTTGCCCTCGTAGGACTTGTGGGTGATCTGGTCGAACTCCTTGCCGCTCTCCAGCGAGACGCAGGCAGTCAGCTCGAACGTGGGGAACTGGTCACCGACAGTGAGCACGCGCTCTCCTTGCAGGTTGGAAGGCCCCTCGTGAGGGCTTCCTGGGGTTGGACGGAGCTCCACCCTGGCACAGAGTGCATTGATCACAGAAATAGCTAGACTGGGTCATCGTGATCGGAGACACTTATCAATGGCGACGAAGACTGCTGGAACGAATACGGTGAACCGGGGCAAGCAGCCCGGCAAGCAGCCCAGCCTGGCGCAGTTGCGTGCCTTCACCGCCGTGGCCGAGCATCTGCACTTCCGGGACGCAGCGACCGCAATCGGGATGAGTCAGCCCGCGCTGTCCGGAGCCGTGTCGGCGCTGGAGGAGGCACTGGGTGTCCAGCTGCTGGAGCGCACGACGCGCAAGGTGCTGCTGTCGCCCGCCGGGGAGCGGCTCGCGGTCCGTGCGAAGGCCGTCCTCGACGCGGTCGGGGAACTGCTGGAGGAGGCCGAGGCGGTACGGGCCCCGTTCACCGGCGTGCTGAGGCTGGGGGTGATCCCGACGGTCGCGCCGTATCTGCTGCCGAGCGTGCTGCGGCTGGTGCACGAGCGCTACCCGGAGCTGGACCTCCAGGTGCACGAGGAGCAGACCTCGTCGCTGCTGGAGGGACTGTCCGGCGGGCGGCTCGACCTGCTGCTGCTCGCGGTGCCGCTCGGGGTGCCGGGCGTGACCGAACTTCCCCTCTTCGACGAGGACTTCGTCCTCGTGACGGCGCAGGAGCACTGGCTCGGCGGCCGCCACGACATTCCGCGCGAGGCGCTGAAGGAGCTTCCGCTGCTGCTGCTCGACGAGGGGCACTGCCTGCGTGACCAGGCCCTCGACATCTGCCGTGAGGCGGGCCGCACGGAGGGCACCCCGGTCACCACGACCGCGGCCGGCCTCTCGACGCTGGTCCAGCTGGTCGCGGGCGGGCTGGGCGTGACGCTGCTGCCGCGCACTGCCGTCCAGGTCGAGACGGGCCGCAACGACAGCCTGGTGACCGGATACTTCGCCGATCCGGCCCCCGCGCGCCGTGTCGCCCTGGCGATGCGCACCGGGGCGGCACGGCAGGGCGAGTTCGAGGAGTTCGCGGACGCCCTCCGGGAGGCACTCGCGGGACTCCCGGTGCGGGTGCTGCCGGCCGCACGTACGTGACCGTGTCCCGCGACCGACGGTAGGCGTCGTTCCTCATCCCACACCACGGTGCGGTCCCTCCCCCGAGGAAGGACCGCACCGTGTTGCGGGCGGGGACGCTACTCCGTCCGCAGACCCTCCGGCCGCATCATCCGCCACAGCGGCGGCAGGCTGAGCGCGGTCACGACGAGGACCACGGCCGCGCCGATGCCGGTCATCGCGGCCACGGAGCCCCAGTCGAAGCTCACCGGGCGGTTCACCATGCGCAGCAGGACCGCGCCGAGGGCGAGCCCGGTGGTACAGGCGAGGCCGAGGCCGAGCAGGATCGGGATGGCGGTCTGCCAGAGGACCGAGGCGCCGAGGGTGCGGCGGCGGGTGCCGAAGGCGACGAGCGCCGCGAGCAGCTTCCTGCGTTCCCGCAGCTGTTCCATCTGGGAGACGAAGAGGCTGGCCCCGATCAGCAGCAGCACCGCGGTCGCGCCGATCAGCAGGCCCCTCTGCACGGAGGCGAAGCGGTCGTTGACCTGAATCGCCCGCAGGGTCATCGGCACCAGCATCGGGTCGGCCTGGGCGATCGCGTTCCGGGCGTGCTCGAGGGCGTCGGGCACGCTCTCGTCGAGGGTGACGTAGGTCGTGTGGCTGAGGCTGTCCCCGGCGAGTTCGGGCAGCGCGGACGGGGTGGCGACGATGCCGCCGCGCGCGTAGCCGGTGGGGTCGTGGCGGGCGTCCACGGTGGGGGCGTCCGCCGGGACCGTCCAGGCGATCGCCTCGAGCGGTTCCGTGTCGTCGGTGAGCGGGTTGAGGAAGGCCGTCTGGCCGGGCTTCGCGATGGGCTCGCCCTCGGCCAGCTTCGGGTCCGGCCGGAGCAGGAACACGTCCCCGTCCGCGCAGGTGCTGAGCCGGGCGATCTCCCGCAGTGAGACGCAGTCGGCGACGGTGAGCGGGACGAACGTGTCGGGGTCGCGGGCCTTGTCGCCGAGTTCCGTCGAGGCGAAGGACACGGCGTGCTTCACGCCCGTCGCGGAGGAGATGCGCTCGACGATCTTCGGCATCCGGGAGTCCGCCACCTGGGAGGGGGTGAGCACCTGGAGCTGCGCACGTTCGAGGTCGGCGCCCGTGGGCTTGGTGTACTGGCTCTCCACACCCGTGAACAGGGACTGCAGGGCGATCGCCCCGGCCACCGCCACGGCGATGCCGTTGACCGGGCGTACGGCGATGCCGCTGCTCAGCTGGAGGCGGCGGACGGCGAGCTGCCAGGAGACGGAGCCGCCGCCGAGCCGGGTCACGGCGAACTCGACCAGCCAGGGCAGCAGGGCGGTGATGCCGACGAGGAGCAGGACCACACCCCCGGTGACCTGCCACTGGTTGAACTGCTCGCCCTCGTCCTGCCCGATCATCGGGTAGAGGAGCGCCAGGCCGGCCAGCGGCATCAACAGCCGCCACCACAGCCGCCGGCGCGGGGGCCTGGAGACGCGGACCACGCCCAGCGGTTCGATGACGACGCCGCGCATCGTGAAGAGGGTGACGGCGACGGAGGCGATGGGCACGGCCAGGGCGACGAGGAGGGTCAGCGTCAGGCTCGGGTTGAGGTCCGACGGGTAGATCCCGGTCTCCAGGACACCGACCCGGTCGGCCAGTTGGCGTCCGGCGAAGAAGAGGGCGAGCCCGACGAACAGTCCGAGGACGGCGCCGCCCAGCGCCTCGCCCGCCGCGATCCTGCGGGTCGTCGCCCCGTCCGCGCCGACCAGCCGCAGTGCGGCCAGCCGCCGGTCGCGGCGTTCGCCGCCGAAGCGGACCGCGGCGGCGATGAAGACGGCCACGGGAAGGAGCAGCACGACGAAGATGATCAGGACGAGCAGCAGGAGGACGGGGTCCCAGGGCTCCTTCTGCGGCGCGTCACCGTAGCCGTTGATCTGCTGGACGAAGTCCTGGCCCGCCTCGATGGTGTCGCTGCCGGCGTAGTACGCCAGTTCGTGCGGGCCGATCAGGCCCTCGTCCCCGATGGTGCCGACGTTCTTGTACGGCAGACGGGGCTCCAGCAGCTTGCCCTCGGAGGAGTCGAGGAGTGCGGCGAGCGCCGGGGAGACGATCATCTCGCCGGGGCCGGGGAAACGGCTCAGCCCGGGAGGCAGCGGGGCCTCGTCGCCCTGTGGACGTACCAGCCGGGTCACGACGTTGCGCTCTCGGAAGGTGCTGTCGTTCTGGGCGATGAGCAGGGTGTCGTCGCCGGCCTGCTCGGCCACGGTGTAGTTGTTGCGGGTGTCGGTCCGGTCCGTACGGGCCTCGATGGCGCTGGGGATGGCGGTGGTGAAGAGCAGCAGGGCCACGCCGAGGCCGACTCCGACGGCGGTCAGCAGGGTCCGTGTCCACCCCTCACGGCCCCCGGTGACGGAGAACTTGGCGCCCATGAGCAGGTCCCGCGGCCAGGTCCGGGCGCTCATACGGCGCGCTCCATGTCACGTGACTTCCCGTCGCGTACGACGATCTCGCGATCGGAGTAGGCGGCGACGCGCACCTCGTGGGTGACCAGGACGACGGCGGCATTGGTGGAGCGCGCGGCCTCGGTGAGGAGCTCCATCACGCGTTCGCCGTTGAGGGAGTCGAGGGCGCCGGTGGGCTCGTCCGCGAAGAGCACCTTGGGCCCCGTGACCAGTGAGCGGGCGACGGCGACGCGCTGGCCCTGGCCGCCGGAGACCTCGCCGGGTCGCTTCTTGCCGAGGTCGGCGACCTCCAGGCGCTCCATCCAGGCCAGGGCGGTGCGTTCGGCGTCCTTGCGCCCGGTGCCGTTCAGGCGCAGCGGCAGGGCGACGTTCTCGACGCAGGTGAGTTCGGGGACGAGCTGGCCGAATTGGAAGACGAAGCCGAAGTCGCTGCGGCGCAGGGCGCTGCGCTCGGAGTCGTTCATCGCGGAGAGCTCGCGTCCGGCGTAGGTGATGGTGCCCGAGTCGGGGGTGACGATGCCGGCGAGGCAGTGCAGCAGCGTGGACTTGCCGGAGCCGGAGGGGCCCATGACGGCGACGATCTCGCCTGGGTGGATGGAGAATTCGGCACCGTCGAGGGCGGGGGTGGGGCCGTACGACTTGCGCAGGGCGACGGCGGAGAGCAGGGAACCGGCGGGAGTCATCCGCGAACCTCCTTGGCGAGGCCTTCGAGACGGGCGGCGGTCAGTTCCAGCCAGCGCAGATCGGCTTCCAGGTGGAACAGGGCGTGGTCGCAGATGAGCTGGTCGGCGAGGTCGCCGCGGCGCTTGCGGTCGGTGAGGATGCGCATCAGCCGCAGATGCTCCGAGCGCTGGGTGTCGAGCAGCTCGCCGGCGCTGCGGCCCGTGAGCAGAGAGAGGACGACCTTCGTGTAGAGGGTCGACTGGAGGTAAGGCTCCGGCTTCTCGGGCGTCGCGAGCCACTGGGCGACGTCGGTGATGCCGGCCTCGGTGATCGCGTACCGCTTGCGCTCGGGACCGCCGCCGGGCTCGATGCCGTCGACCTCGACGAGACCGTTCTTCAGCAGGCGCGACATCGTCGAGTAGACCTGGCCGTAGTGGAGAGGGCGGTCGTGGCCGAACCTCTCGTCGAAGGCGCGCTTGAGGTCGTAGCCGTGGCGGGGGCCGGACTCCAGGAGTCCGAGGAGGGTGTGACCGATTGACATGCCGGTGACTCTACACAGTGCGTATACATCGCATGTATACCCGCAGTGCACAGCCGAAGGCGAGAGGCTGTTTCCGCAGGTCGGGCGCAATTGTCACGGTTCTGTACGGGACTTTTGAAGCGCGTCCGGCGATGGAGGGCAGGCGCCCGGGTCCACCGGACGGCGCCGGGCCCCGCCCGAGGGCTCGCCCGGGGCGCGCCGCAGGAGCGTCGACAGTGCCGGGCCGTGGTGGGAGGAGGTTCACAGCCTCGAGGGGCGCACAACCCTCCGGCCGCCTCGCGCGTCGGTTCCCTGTGAGAGAGGTGCTGATTCTCACGTCCGGAAAAGACCGGATCAGTTGTCCTTTGTCTGTACTGGCGATGTTAACTTTCTGAGCTGATCTGACGACGAAGAGCGGAGCGACGGGGCGATGGGCCGAGCGGAAGAGCGGCGGGCCCGGCAGCGTGGAGCGCGCCGGACGAAACCCAGCGGCGGTGGCGGTATACGCCGCTTCTTCACCTGGAGGAAGGTGCTGGGCACCTTCCTCGGCCTCTGCCTGGCCATGATGGCGGCGTTCATCATCACCTACATCCTGGTGCCGGTCCCCGAGGGCAACGCCCAGGCCCAGATGCAGAGCAACGTCTACAAGTACGGCAACGGCAAGATCCTCGCCCGTACCGGCACGATCAACCGTGAGATCGTCGGCCTGGAGAAGATCCCGCAGGACGTCCAGAAGACGTTCATCGCCGCCGAGAACAAGTCCTTCTACCAGGACTCCGGCATCGACCTGAAGGGCACCGCCCGCGGTCTGCTCAACACCGTCACCGGCAAGGGCAAGCAGGGTGGTTCGACGATCACTCAGCAGTACGTCAAGAACTACTACCTGAACCAGGACCAGACGGTCAGCCGCAAGCTCAAGGAACTGGTCATCTCGCTCAAGGTCGACCAGCAGAAGGACAAGAACGAGATCCTCGCCGGGTACATCAACACCAGCTACTACGGGCGCGGCGCGTACGGAATCCAGGCCGCGGCCCAGGCGTACTACCGCATCGACGCCCAGAAGCTGGACGTCGCCCAGGGCGCGTACCTCGCCGCACTCCTGCAGGCCCCGAGCCAGTACGACTGGGCGGTCGCGTCCGACACCGGCAAGAAGCTGGTGACCGACCGCTGGAACTACGTACTGGACAACATGGTCGGGGAAGGCTGGCTGGACGCCTCCAAGCGCGCGGGCCTCGAATTCCCCGTTCCCGAGAAGCCCAAGGCTGCCCCCGGCATGGACGGCCAGACCGGCTATCTCGTCGAGGCGGCCAACGACGAGCTTCAGCGCCAGGGTGTCAGCGAGGGTGACATCAAGGCCGGTGGCTGGACCATCACGCTCAACATCGACGAGAAGAAGCAGAAGGCGCTGACCAAGGCCGTCGAGGACCAGCTCGAGAAGAAGCTCGACCGCGAGGGCGACAAGCGCGCCGTGACCGTCCAGGCCGGTGCGACCTCCGTCGACCCGAAGACGGGGCATGTCGTCGCCCTGTACGGCGGTGTCAGCGCGACCGAGCACTGGCTCTCCAACGCGACCCGCCGCGACTACCAGCCGGCGTCGACCTTCAAGCCCGTCGTGCTCGCCTCCGCCCTGGAGAACGAGTCCCACACCCAGGACGACCGCGCGATCGGCCTCAACACGGTCTACGACGGCACCAGCAAGCGGCCCGTCGAGGGCAGCGACGTCCCTTTCGCGCCGGAGAACGAGGACGACCGGAGCTACGGAAAGGTCACCGTCCAGACGGCCACCAACAAGTCGATCAACTCGGTCTACGCCCAGATGATCGTGGACGTCGGCCCGGACAAGGTGAAGAAGACCGCCCTCGACCTCGGCATGAAGGACGGCAAGGGCTGGCCCGAGCAGCCCGCCATGTCGCTCGGCACGATGGGTGCGTCGCCCTGGGACATGGCCGGGGTGTACGCGACGCTCGACAACCACGGCAAGAAGACGACCCCGACGATCGTGCGGTCCGCCAAGCACCGGGACCGCACGGTCGACATCCCCGATCCGATCGGGGATCAGGCGATCAGCCGTGAGGCCGCCGACACCGTGACGGAGGCCATGACCGGCGTCGTGGAAAGCGGCTCCGGCACGAACGCGCTGGGCGACTACCACGCGGCCGGCAAGACCGGTACGTCGGAGAACAACCGCTCGGCCTGGTTCGTGGGCTACACCCCCGAACTCGTCACCGCCGTCGGTCTCTTCGGTGAGAAGCCGGACGGCACCGGCCAGGTCACCCTCACCGACGCCATCAACCCGGGCCGCGCCAACGGTGGTGGCGTCCCCGCGCTGATCTGGCAGCAGTACACGACGGGCGCCCTCGGCGGCGGCTCCGACGAGGAGTTCGACCTGGAGATCTCCGAGCCCGTGCAGGAGCCGACGCAGACCCCGACCGAGGAGCCGACGGAGACCGAGAAGCCCAAGGGCCCGGACGACAAGCCGACGAAGACCAAGAAGCCGGACGGCCGTCCGACCGGTACACCGGACGACACCCCGACCGGTACCCCGCCCACGAGGCCCGGTGACTCGTCGGGCACCGACTCGGGCGGCACGGACGACGGCGGTACGACGGACGGCGGCACGAGCGACGGCGGTACGGACGGCGGCACGAGCGACGGCGGTACGGACAGCGGCGGTACGTCCGGCGGCAGCACGGACGGGACGACGGAAGGCATCCGGCCGCCGAAGCAGTAGGCGGCGAAGCGGCAGGGGCCCGGCGCGACGGCGCCGGGCCCCTGCCGCTTCGCGTCAGCCCGATCAGCCTCCGTTTACCTCCTTGGAGATGCGGTCGCCGATCTCCTTGTCGATGTTGCGCCAGTACTGCACCGCCCGATCGAGGACGGGCCGCGTGACACCCTGCTTCAGATGGCCGCTGACGTTCGACACCAGCCGGTCGCGCGCCGCGTCGTCGAGGACCTGGCGGACCATGGTGCCGGGCTGGCCCCAGTCGTCGTCCTCGGCGTGCAGCTCGTAGGCCTCGCGCACCATCTCGCCTGCGGCGGCCCAGCCCGCCGGGTCGCCGAAGCGCCCGAAGTCGGCGGCCGGACCGCCGTACGAGTTCGGCGCGTACGGCATCGACGCGTTCGACGGCACGTACCGCATGGGGCCGTCCTTGGCGTACGAGTTCACCGGCGAGCGCGGTCGGTTCGGCGGCAGCTGGGCATAGTTCGGACCGATCCGGTACCGGTGCGTGTCCGGGTACGAGAACAGCCGGCCGAGCAGCATCTTGTCCGGCGAAGGGCCGATGCCCGGCACCATGTTCGACGGTTCGAAGGCGGCCTGCTCGATGTGGACGAAGAAGTCCTCCGGGTTCTTGTCCAGCCTCATCCGCCCGACCTCGATCAGCGGGTAGTCGCCGTGCGGCCATACCTTGGTCAGGTCGAAGGGGTTGAAGCGGTAGTCCGCCGCGTCCTCGAACGGCATGATCTGGACCTTGAGGGTCCACGACGGCGGGTTCCCGGACTCGATCGACTCGTGCAGATCCCGGCGGTGCTTGTCCGCATCGCTGCCGGCCAGCTCGTCGGCCTCGGCCTGGGGGAGGAACTCGATGCCCTGGTCGGTCTTGAAGTGGTACTTCACCCAGAACCGCTCGCCGCCGCCATTGATCCACATGTACGTGTGGGAGCCGTAGCCGTTCATATGGCGGTAGGTCTTCGGGATCCCGCGGTCGCCCATCAGCCACGTCACCTGGTGCGCGGACTCGGGGGACAGCGTCCAGAAGTCCCACTGCATGTCGTTGCTGCGCAGCCCGGTGGCCGGGTGGCGCTTCTGGGACCGGATGAAGTCCTGGAACTTGATCGTGTCGCGGACGAAGAAGATCGGCGTGTTGTTGCCGACGAGATCGTAATTGCCGTGTTCCGTATAGAACTTGAGTGCGAACCCGCGAGGGTCGCGCCAGGTGTCCGGCGAGCCCTGCTCACCCGCGACCGTCGAGAAGCGGGCCAGCATCTCGGTGCGCCTGCCCGGCTGGAAGAGGTCCGCCTTGGTGAACTGGCTGACGTCGTTGGTGACTTCGAAGCTGCCGTACGCGCCTGCGCCCTTCGCGTGGACCACCCGCTCGGGGACCCGTTCACGGTTGAACTGGGCCATCTTTTCGATCAGGTAGTGGTCCTGGAGCAGGATCGGACCGCTGGGACCGATGGTGAGCGAATGCTCGTCGCTCTCCACCGGGATTCCGGAGTTGTTCGTCGTGTAAGTCACGAGCGTCCTCCCGTCGAGATGGGGGGTCACGAGGTCGCTTCGTCCACCACAGCAGTCAACTCCGCCGACGAGAGGTCGGCAACATTTGGACGTGGTCCAATCCTGGGTCCGGTACGACTCAGCGCGTGGGCAGCTCGAACCACACCACCTTGCCGGTCGACAGCCGGGTCGCCCCCCACCGTCTGGCCAGCCGGTTCACCAGGAACAGCCCGCGCCCGCCCTCGTCGGTGTCCCGCGCCCGCCGCTGCCTGGGCAGCTGCGGAGAGTCGTCGCCGACCTCGCAGCGCAACACGTCCGTGCGCAGCAGCCGCAGCGTCACCGGCCGCTCCGCGTACCGCACGGCATTGGTGACCACCTCGCTGACCAGCAGCTCCACCGAGTCGGAGAGCTCCTCCTCCAGACCCCATCGGGCCAGTGCCCTGCGGGCCAGGCGCCGGGCCCGGCCGGGAGCCTGCTCCTCCGGCTCCAGGAACCAGTACGCGACATCGCTCGGCGCGATCCCGTGGAAACGGGCGGCGAGCAGCGCGATGTCGTCGTCCCGGTCGCCCGGGCCGAGCATGTCGAGCACGTCGTCGCAGAGCGCCTCCAGCGGCGGCGAGTGGTCGGGACCGGTGAGCTGTGCGGTCGCGGCGAGCCGCTCCCTCAGCTGCTCGATCCCGGTCCAGACGTCCCGCAGCCGCGACTCGACCAGGCCGTCGGTGTAGAGGAGCAGCGTCGCCCCGGCGGGCGCGTCCAGCTCCACGGCCTCGAAGTCCACCCCGCCGACTCCGATGGGTGCGCCCGGCGGCACGCGCAGCACCTCGGCGCGTCCGCCGAGGTGGAGGAGTATCGGCGGCGGATGGCCCGCGTTCGCGATGGTGATGCGGTGCGAGACCGGGTCGTACACGGCGTACATGCAGGTCGCCATGCGGTCGGTGCCGAGACGCTGGGCCTGCTCGTCGAGGTGGTGCAGCACCTCCTGCGGCGGCAGGTCCAGACCGGCCAGGGTCTGGGCCGTCGTCCGCAGCTGGCCCATGATCGCGGCCGAGGTCATCGAGTGGCCCATGACATCGCCGACGACCAGCGCGACCCGGCTGCCGGGCAGCGGGATCGCGTCGTACCAGTCGCCGCCGACCCGGGCGGTCTCGGCCGCCGGGAGATAGCGGGACGCGAGCCGCACACCGGTCGGCTGCGGCAGGCTATCGGGGAGCATCGTGCGCTGCAGCTCGTCCGCGATGTACGCCTCGCGGCCGTACAGCACGGCCTTGTCGATGCCCAGCGCGGTGTGGGTCGCCAGCTGGGCCGCCACCAGCAGGTCGTTCGGCTCGAACGCCGGACGGTCGGGACGGCGCAGGAAGATCGCGGCGCCGATGACGCGTCGCCGGCCGCGCAGCGGGGCGAGGATCGCCCGGTGCCCGGTCGGTACGCTCTTGCCGTCGCCGAGCAGCTCCGGCAGCGCCGCCCGGGCCGCGGCCGAGTCGCCGAAGACCGGCCGCACACCGCGGAGCACCTCGGCGAGCGCGCCGCCGGCCTGCACCTCGCACAGCTCCGCCGCGGGCAGGTCGGTCTGCGGGCTGAGCACCGGCATCTGGGTGGCGGTGAGGAGCGCGCCGTCGGTGTCCTCGTCGGTCAAACGCAGCCGGTCGGTACGGCGCAGCCGCAACACGAACGGCGCGACCGGCCGCTCGTCGCCGACCGGCAGCGGGTCACGCAGATAGACGAGGATCGCGTCCGAGAACGTCGGCACCGTGGCCCGGCACAGCCCGAGCACGATCTCGTCGAGGTCTATGCCGCGCGCGATCCGTCTGGTCGCGGCCCCCACGAACCGCAGCCGGTCGCCCTCGCGCCGCGCGACCCCCGTGGGGTCCTGGGGCGCACCCGCCGGGGCCGCCGTCGCCGCCGTCGTCGACCCGGCTCCCGGCGGCGACGCCGGGACGGGAGGTACGGGCGGAACGGACGAGGGTGGGGCGGGCTGCGCGACAGGCGCGGGCGGCTGGGCGGGCACGCCGCCGCCGGCCGGCCTGGGGGCATGAGCCGCCTCCTGCCGGGGCCGGGTGCGTTCCTGAGGCCGGGCAGCGAAAGGCTGCCGGCCTTCGTGGGAGGTGGGATGCTCCGTCACGCGTGGGGTTCCGTCCGTCCGGGCCGGTAATGCGAGGCCAGGGCCTGTCTTCCGGATCTTGCCGGGCTCGCAGGTTCTGGCACGCACATCTGCTGCGTTGTCGTCGGTCGCCGACGCTCCGCGTCGACTTCCTCCTCCGCCTTGCAGCTGCACGCACCAGAGCCCGCTCGCTGATCCGGCCTGATCCGGAAGACAGGCCCTGGGTCCTGTCTTCCGGATCGTGCCAGGCTCGCCTCGGGTGCCGCTGTGCGCGTCCGGGAGCGGTGACGATCGCGGCTGCGCCGCGGGTCCCCGGACCTGCGGGCGGAGGATCCGCCCGTGGTCCGGGACGGCAGCGCCCCTGGACGGTCGATGTGTCCCATACCCAATCCGGGCGTGGCGTCGACAGGTTGAGGGAGATCCGGGCGCACATCAAGCACGGTTTTCGTCCCCCTCGTGATGACTTGCGGTCAGTTCCGGTGCGGTGCCGATTCGTTGAAGCGACTCAGCCTTGCGGAGGACGATCCTACGTTTGAACCCCGGGGGCGCATCAAGGGTCTCACGACGTCGTCATGCGGAGGTGCGTGCCGGGGTGCCCGGCCGGGGCCGGTTCCAGTCCTCCGGCAGCTCGGGGACCGGCCACCGCGGATCGGGCCGCCAGTCCTCCCAGCCGTCCGAGAACGGCCGCCCCCAGGCCCGGATCACCTCGACCGCCGACTGCCCGGCCGCCCGCACCAGCCCGGCCTGCCGGGCGCCCATCAGCCCGGCCTGCTGCGCCTGCGCGAACTCGTCCTCGTCCAGCCAGCGCCAGCTGCGGTCGGGGTGCACCGCGATGTCGAGGAAGTGGTCCTCCGAGTCCACCCCGCCGGACCAGCGGGCACGGGGCTCCTCGAGGTTCACGTACCAGTTCTTGAACCGCCAGCCGCGTTCCCAGAACAGCCACACCGACCACGGCTCACCGGGCCGGGCCAGCTTCAGCACGCCCGTGCCGAACCACCGCGACCGGACCGTCGTCCGCGGCGTGGTGTAGCGCGTGGCGAGCGGCTCCTGCTGCACGGGCGTGCCGTCGGCCAGCACCGGTTTCACGCACTCGGTCCCCGGCGCCATCCACACGGCCAGCAGCTCGCCCGTGTCCTCGACGACGGTCACGGGCCGGCAGATGTGGACGTCACCGGAGGCGTTGCCGCGATAGCGCCAGAGGATGTGCTCCCCTGGCGCCCAGTGCCGAAAGCCCGCCGATCCTGTCATGCGCAGATCTTAGGGGCGGTGGCACCCCTCCGCTGCGGTGCAGGTCACGGCGGGGCGTCCGGGGCCCCGCCTCCGGGGAAGCCGCTCAGGGGTGGGTCATCCGCAGCACGTCCAGCGCCTCGTCGAGCTGCTCCAGCGTGAGATCGCCCCGCTCCACGTACCCGGACTCCAGGACCACCTCGCGGATCGTCTTCCGCTCGGCGAGCGACTTCTTGGCCACCTTGGCGGCCTCCTCGTAGCCGATGTACTTGTTCAGCGGGGTCACGACGGAGGGCGAGGACTCGGCATACTCACGCGCCCGTTCGACGTTGGCGGTCACACCGTCCACCGTGCGGTCCGCCAGCAGCCGGGCCGCATTGGCCAGCAGCCGGACGGACTCCAGCAGATTCTTGGCCATGACCGGCAGCATGACGTTGAGTTCGAAGTTGCCGGCGGCGCCCGCGACGGCGACCGTCGTGTCGTTGCCGGTCACCTGCGCGGCGACCATCAGGACGGCCTCCGGGATCACCGGATTGACCTTGCCGGGCATGATCGACGAGCCGGGCTGCAGATCGGGGAGACTGATCTCGGCGAGGCCTGTCCGCGGGCCGCTCGCCATCCAGCGCAGATCGTTGGCGATCTTGGTGAGCGAGACCGCGATCGTACGGAGCTGGCCCGACGTCTCCACCAGCCCGTCCCGCGCCCCCTGCGCCTCGAAGTGGTCGCGCGCCTCGGTGAGCGGCAGTCCGGTCGCGTGGGCGACCTCGGCGATGACGGCGGCGGAGAAGCCGGGCGGGGTGTTGATGCCCGTGCCCACGGCGGTGCCGCCGAGGGGGAGTTCGGCGAGGCGGGGGAGGGAGGCCCGGAGGCGCTCGACCCCGTAGCGCGTCTGCGCGGCATAGCCGCCGAACTCCTGGCCGAGGGTGACGGGCGTCGCGTCCATCAGATGCGTACGCCCGGACTTGACGACATCCGCGAACTCGGCGGCCTTGCGCTCCAGCGAGGCGGCGAGATGTTCCAGAGCCGGTACCAGGTCCTTGGTCACGGCCGCGGTCGCGGCGATGTGGATGGACGAGGGGAAGACGTCGTTGGACGACTGCGAGGCGTTGACGTGGTCGTTGGGGTGGACGGGCCGGCCGAGGCGCTCGGTGGCCAGGGTCGCCAGGACCTCGTTCGTGTTCATGTTGGACGACGTCCCGGAGCCGGTCTGGAAGACGTCGACCGGGAAGTGCTCGTCCCAGCGGCCGTCGGCCACCTCGGCCGCCGCGTCCTGGATCGCGGCGGCGATGTCCTTGTCCAGCACCCCCAGCTCCGCGTTGACCTTGGCGGCGGCCGATTTGATCCGGGCGAGGGCCTCGATATGGGCGCGTTCCAGCCGCGCGCCCGAGATCGGGAAGTTCTCCACGGCCCGCTGGGTCTGAGCGCGCCATTTGGCGTGTTTCGGCACCCTCACCTCACCCATGGAGTCGTGTTCGATCCGGTGCTCCCGGGAATCCCGGTCGTCCCCGGAGTCCCGGTGACCGGCTGTGGTGTCGCTTGTTTCGGACATCTCCAAACCTCCTGAAAAGGTGAGCACTTGTCTTGTTCTGTGTATTCCCAAGTGCGCTACCGGCCAGTAAAAACCGTCGGTAACACCCAACCGGGGAGGCGCAATGAGGCGCACTGGACGAAGACTTCGCCGAAGACTCCGCTGTACGGTCGCGGCCACCGCGGCCCTGGCGGCGGCTCTCGGCACCATGGCAGCCACGACCCCCGAGCGCGCGCAGGACACGGCGCGCTCGGCCGCACGTGCGGCGTCGGTACCCCTTCCGCCCGAACTGGAGACGATTCGGGCAAGCCCGTGCTGTACCCCCTCGCCTGGGACGACGCGTACGGGCCGCTGAAGAACGAGTCGACCGGCACCTGCCTCGACGTCAACGCGGCGGTGACACGGAACGGGACCGGAGTGCTCGGCCGGGACTGCCACGGCGGGCGGAACCAGGGCTGGTGGTACGACGCGTCCCGCAGGTCCGTACACACCGAGCTCACCCAGGACCGCTGCCTGGACGTCCCCCGCGCCGACTACCGGGTGGGCGCGGCGCTCATCGTCTGGAACTGCTCGGGCGCGGCGAACCAGCAGTTCGTCCGGGAGGCCGGGACCGTGCGCCCGGCCGCCGCGACAGGGCTGTGCCTGACGCTGGCCGCGGCGAAGGACGCGGTGCGGCTGCAGCCGTGCGACGGCTCGGCGAAGCAGCGCTTCGCGCAGGAGGCGCCGCGCTCGGACGCCGCGCGCACATGAGCCGGGGGTCCCGCCGCTGGGGAGCGGCGGGACCTTCCGCAACGGCGGTTACGCGAGGCCGGGGCCGCGCACCGGGATGGTCGTGAACGTCGGGGCGGGCGCCGGGTCCTGGAAGAAGTCGTTGCCCTTGTCGTCCACGACGATGAACGCCGGGAAGTCCTCGACCTCGATCCGCCAGACCGCCTCCATGCCGAGCTCCTCGTACTCGACGACCTCGACCTTTTTGATGCAGTCCTGCGCCAGCCGGGCCGCGGGGCCGCCGATCGAGCCGAGGTAGAAGCCGCCGTGCGTGTCGCACGCCTCCGTGACCTGCTTGCTGCGGTTGCCCTTGGCCAGCATGACCTTGGAGCCGCCCGCCGCCTGGAACTGCTCGACGTAGCTGTCCATGCGGCCTGCCGTGGTCGGGCCGAAGGAGCCGGACGCGTAGCCCTCGGGGGTCTTGGCCGGCCCGGCGTAGTAGACCGGGTGGTCCTTCAGGTACTGCGGCATCTCCTCGCCCGCGTCGAGGCGCTCCTTGATCTTGGCGTGGGCGATGTCGCGCGCCACGACCAGCGGGCCGGTGAGCGAGAGCCGGGTCTTGACCGGGTACTTGGTCAGCTCGGCGAGGATGTCGTCCATCGGCTGGTTGAGGTCGATCTTGACGACGTCGCCCGCCTCGTCGAGGTGCTCGTCCGTGGTCTCGGGGAGGAAGCGGGCCGGGTCCGTCTCCAGCTGCTCGAGGAAGACGCCCTCGGCCGTGATCTTCGCGACGGCCTGGCGGTCGGCGGAGCAGGAGACGGCGATCGCGACCGGGCAGGACGCGCCGTGCCGCGGGAGACGCACCACGCGCACGTCGTGGCAGAAGTACTTGCCGCCGAACTGCGCGCCGATGCCGATCTTCTGGGTCAGTTCGAAGACCTTCTCCTCGAGCTCCTTGTCGCGGAAGCCGTGGCCGAGGACCGAGCCCTCCTCCGGCAGCTCGTCCAGGTAGTGCGCGGAGGCGTACTTCGCGGTCTTCAGCGCGTACTCGGCCGAGGTGCCGCCGACGACGACGGCCAGGTGGTACGGCGGGCAGGCGGCCGTGCCCAGGGAGCGGATCTTCTCCTCCAGGAACTTCATCATGGAGGACTCGTTCAGGACGGCCTTGGTCTCCTGGTACAGGAACGACTTGTTGGCGGAGCCGCCGCCCTTCGCCATGAAGAGGAACTTGTAGGCGCCGCCGTCGGTCGCGTACAGCTCGATCTGCGCGGGCAGGTTGGAGCCGGTGTTCTTCTCGTCCCACATCGTCAGCGGGGCCATCTGCGAGTAGCGCAGGTTCAGCTTGGTGTACGCGTCGTAGATGCCGCGCGAGAGGGCCTCCTCGTCGCCGCCCTCCGTCAGCACGTTCTGCCCGCGCTTGCCCATGACGATCGCCGTGCCGGTGTCCTGGCACATGGGGAGCACGCCGGCCGCCGCAATGTTCGCGTTCTTGAGCAGGTCGAGGGCGACGAACTTGTCGTTGGACGACGCCTCGGGATCGTCGATGATCTTGCGCAGCTGTGCGAGGTGCGCCGGGCGGAGGTAGTGCTGGATGTCGTGGATCGCCTCTTCGGCGAGCTTGCTCAGCGCCTCCGGCTCGATCTTGAGGAACGTACGGCCGTCGGCCTCGAAGGTGGAGACCCCCTCGGCGGTCACCAGGCGGTAGGGCGTGGCGTCCTCTCCCAGCGGGAGCATATCGGTGTACGCAAACTCTGGCATTACGGCCATTCCTCACTCGGCAGACTGCGGCGCGGCCTCCATTGGCCGCGCGTCCACCAGCGTAAGACGCCCTTCGTCGTCCGGGCTTGTGAGGTAAGGCTCAGTTGCCGGGCCGACGTTGTCCGGACCGGCGCCACCGGCACGCCCGGGTCGCGACCACTAGTCGCGATCTATCGCGTTTCGCTACGCTGGGGTCGTGGACCTCGAGAAGCATGACGCAGCGGCCTCCGGCCGTGGACCTCAGAAGCCGGTCGCTCCCGCCGGGCCCGCGGGCATCGCGGATCCCGCGGGCGCCATCCGCGCCTCCGACGCCGACCGCGACCGGATCGCGGACATCCTCCGTGAGGCCCTGGCCGAGGGCAGGCTCGACGCCGAGGAGCATTCCGACCGGATCGACGCGGTCTACCGCGCGAAGACGGTCGGCGAACTGGAGCCGATCGTCCGGGACTTGCCCTCCGCCACCAGGCCGCCGCGCCCGGCGCCGGCGTCGTACGCGTACGGCCCCGAGGTGCCGGACGGGCCGACGGAGAGCCTGGTCGCGATCTTCTCCAGCTCGACCCGCAAGGGCCGCTGGCGCGTGGGCGCGAGGACGAATGCCTTCGCTCTCTTCGGGAACGTCGAGATCGACCTGACCGAGGCGATGTTCGGCCAGCGGCTCACCGTCATCAACGCGACATCGATCTTCGGCAATGTCGAGGTGCGCGTGCCGGAGAACATCTCGCTGCGCGGGAGCGGCAGCGGGGTCTTCGGCAACTTCGAGGTGGTCACGCTGGAGGCAGCCGACCCGGAGGCCCCCGTCGTCGTGGTCAACGGCTACTCCGTTTTCGGCAATGTGGAGGCCAAGCCGAAGCGCGGCAAGCTCATCACCGATCTCCACGACCTGATGCGGAAGCACCTGCGCAAACATCTGTGACGGCGGCCCCTGCGTGCGCGGCGTCCGCCGGCGGCGGGCAGGGTTCCGCTCATCGGACTCCGTGCCACTCAGTGCATAGGCGCGCGCACAGCGGGTAGGCCTTGCTGCATCGTCTCTCGCTCGCGAAGCCGTCGTCAGGAGTAGACCGTGCTGCAACTGCCGCATCAGCCCCTGCAGGTAGCCGCCGTTCCGACCCAGCGCACGTCTGCTCGGGAAGATCAGGACGGGCCCTGGCACGCGGAGGCGGTGTGCCGCCGCGACGAAGCCGGACTGTTCTTCGCGCCGTCGAAGGAACCGACGGCGGCGCGGCTCTCCCGCGAGGAGGCCGCCAAGCGCGTCTGTGCCCGCTGCCCGGTCATGGTCGAGTGCCGCGAGCACGCGCTGCTCCAGCCCGAGCCGTACGGAGTGTGGGGCGGGCTCACCGCGGCCGAGCGGCGCGTCGTCCTGGCCCGACGCAGGCGGCGCGAGTCGGAGCTGAAGAAGTCGGCGTCGGCGGCCTGACCTCCTGACGTCGCCCGCACACCTGGGCCTACGTACGGGAAGGGGCGCTCCCACCGCACATGGGGGCGCCCCTTTCCGTGTGAGCTTGTCGCGGTTACTTCGCGCGATCGAAGTCGATGGCGCTGTACGCGCGCAGCTTCGACAGGCGGTGGGTGGAGTCGATCTGGCGGATCGTGCCCGACTTGGAGCGCATCACCAGGGACTGCGTCGTCGCGGTCTCGGCGCGATAGCGCACGCCGCGCAGCAGCTCGCCGTCCGTGATGCCGGTCGCGACGAAGAACACGTTGTCGCCGCTGACCAGGTCATGGGTGGACAGCACCCGGTCCAGGTCGTGGCCCGCATCGAGCGCGCGCTGGCGCTCCTCGGCGTCCTTCGGCCAGAGCTTGCCCTGGATCGTGCCGCCCAGGCACTTGATCGCGCACGCGGTGATGATGCCCTCCGGTGTGCCGCCGATGCCCATCAGCATGTCGACGCCGGTGCCCTCGCGCACGGCCATGATCGCGCCCGCGACGTCGCCGTCCGAGATGAACTTGATGCGCGCGCCGGTCTCGCGGATCTCCTTGACGATGCCCTCGTGGCGGGGGCGGTCCAGGATGACGACGGTGACGTCCTCGGGCGAGGAGTTCTTCGCCTTGGCGACCCGGCGGATGTTCACCGAGACCGGGGCGTTGATGTCGACGAAGTCGGCCGCCTCGGGGCCGGTGACCAGCTTGTCCATGTAGAAGACCGCGGACGGGTCGAACATGGTGCCGCGGTCCGCGGCCGCGAGGACCGCGATCGCGTTGGGCATGCCCTTGGCGGTGAGCGTCGTACCGTCGATCGGGTCCACGGCGATGTCGCACTCCGCGCCGGTCCCGTCGCCGATGCGCTCCCCGTTGAAGAGCATCGGGGCCTCGTCCTTCTCGCCCTCGCCGATCACGACGACACCGTTCATCGACACGGTGTGCACGAGGGTCCGCATGGCCTTGACGGCGGCGCCGTCCGCGCCGTTCTTGTCGCCGCGTCCCACCCACCGCCCGGCTGCCATGGCGGCGGCCTCGGTGACCCGGACGAGCTCCAGGGCGAGGTTGCGGTCAGGGGCTTCGGGCGAGACTTCGAGCTGGGACGGCATGTTGTGCTCGGTCATCGGAGCGCACCTTTCTGTACGACGACGGCCGGAAAAAAGAGGGTGCTGCGACTCTATCGGTACGTCGACAAAATGAGCAGAGGGGCCCACGTTTGAGCAAACAACCTTGATGCGACCATAGTGCGGTGGCAGGTATGCGAGGCAAGCAGACGGTACGCGGGATGGTCCAGTCGTTGGCGGTGGTCCTGGCCGCCGCTTTCGTGATCTATCTCTTCGTACCGCACGACGACACGGGCGACCCGGTCGAGAAGAAGGACTACGGCATCGAGCTGGTGACGGCACGCCGGGCGGCACCGTATGCGGTGGCCGCACCCACCGGCCTGCCGGCGGACTGGAAGCCCACGTCCGCCCGGTACAACCGTGAGGACCACAACGCGTGGCATCTCGGCTTCCTCGACCCGGACGGACAGTACGTGGCGGTCGAGCAGTCCACGGCCCCGGCCGGGAAGTACATCGCGAAGGTCACCCAGCGGGCCGCGAAGACGGACAGAACCGAGCAGGTGGCCGGTGCGACCTGGGAGCGCTGGGAGGGCCCGAAGTACGACGCGCTCGTGCGCACGGACGGGGACGGCGCGACGACGGTCGTCACGGGCACGGCGTCCTTCGAGCGGCTCGCGGAGATGGCGGCGGCGCTGGAGTCCAAGCGGTCGTCCTGATGCCCCGGTCCTGACCGGGTACTGACCCAGTCCTGGCATCTGCGTTCCGGTGACTCGGCCCGACACGTCGGCCGGGGGACCGAAACCCCGGGACGAAACGGCGAGGCCGCCGCACCTGTGCGTGGTGCGGCGGCCTCGTGCTGTTCCGTACGCGGCGTAGGCCGTACGTCAGACGGTCTGGAAGACGTCCTCGAACGCGAGACGCGGCGAACGCGGGAACCAGGCGTCCTCGCCCGGCTTGCCGATGTTGATGACCATCAGCGGGGCGTGGTCGTCGTCCAGGAACTCCTTCTGGACGGCCGCGTAGTCCATGCCGTTCATCGGGCCGGCGGCGAGGCCGGCGGCGCGAACGCCGACGATGAAGTAGGCGGCCTGCAGGGCGGCGTTCATCGCGGCGGAGCCCTCACGGACCGGACGCTCGGAGAAGAACACGTCCTTGGCCTGCGGGAAGTGCGGGAACAGGGTCGGGAGCTCCTCGTGGAACTCGCTGTCGGCGGCGAGGATCGCGACCAGCGGGGCGGACGCGGTCTTCGCCTGGTTGCCCTCGGCCATGCAGTTCACCAGGCGCTCGCGGGCCTCGGCGGAGCGGACGAGGACGACACGCAGCGGCGACTGGTTGAAGGCGGTCGGGCCGTACTTCACCAGGTCGTATATCGCCTTCACCTGCTCATCGGTCACCGGCTCGTCGGTGAAGGTGTTGGCGGTGCGGGCCTCACGGAAGAGGAGGTCCTGGGCTGCGGGGTCAAGAACGAGGGACATGCTGCGTGCCTTCCGGATGTGCAAAGGGGTCAAGCCGTGGCATCACCGTACGACCAGGTTGCGTGAAACTTCAACTAAACCTGGGCCCTCGTGAGACAGGTCACTTAACTTTCAACTAAACAGGAACCCTGTCCGGGCCGTCCTAGGCGGCGTGCCTCACGAAGCCGATTCGTCCTCGTCCTCGCCCTGGACCGAGCCGCTCGTGCCCGCCGCCGCGCCGCCCGCGGCCCCGTCCCGATCCGCCAGCGCCGCGTCCAGCCGCGCCCGGGCGCCGTCCAGCCAGCGACGGCACACCTTCGCCAGCTCCTCGCCGCGCTCCCACAGCGCGAGGGACTCCTCCAGCGTCGTGCCGCCCGCCTCCAGCCGGCGCACGACCTCGATCAGCTCGTCGCGCGCCTGCTCGTACCCGATCGGACCGATCGAATGGGCCGCGCTCTCGTCCGTCTTCGCCGTCATGCGATCCACCCTATGTGCGAGGTCCGACAGTGACCGTGAACTCACCTTCCGCGACCCTGGCCCGCAGCTCCTCGTCCGCCTCGACCTCGCCGGGGGCCCGCACCACCGAGCCGTCCGCGCGCTGCAGCACCGCGTACCCCCGCTCCAGCGTCGCGGCGGGCGACAGGGCGACGACCCGCGCGCGGGTGTGGGCCAGCTCGGAGTCCGCGCGGTCCAGCCGATGGCCGAGCACCCGGCGGCTCCGGGCGACGAGCGCTTCCGTCTCGTGCTCGCGCTCCTCGACCATCCGGTGCGGATGCTCCATCGAGCGCCGGCCCAGCGCGTGCGCGAGCCCGCGCTCCTCGCGGTCGAGCAGCCCTCGTACCGTCCGCAATGCCCGGTCCTGCAGGGCCTGCACCCGGTTCAGCTCCTCGCCGACGTCCGGGACGGCCTTCTTCGCCGCGTCGGTCGGGGTCGAGGCGCGCAGATCCGCGACCAGGTCGAGGAGCGGCGAGTCCGGTTCGTGACCGATCGCGGACACCACAGGCGTACGGCAGTCGGCGACGGCGCGCACCAGCTGCTCGTCCGAGAACGGCAGCAGGTCCTCCACGCTGCCGCCGCCACGCGCGACGATGATCACGTCGACGTCCGGCAGCTCGTCCAGCTCTTTCACTGCCTGGACGACCTGGGACACGGCGCGCACGCCCTGCACCGCGACATTGCGCACCTCGAACCGGACGGCGGGCCAGCGCCGCCGCGCGTTCTCCAGCACGTCCCGCTCGGCTGCCGACGCCCGGCCGCACACCAGGCCGATCAGCTGCGGCAGGAACGGCAGCGGCTTCTTGCGGTCGAGGGCGAACAGCCCCTCAGCGGCCAGGGTCCGCTTCAGCTGCTCCAGCCGCGCCAGCAGTTCGCCGATGCCGACCGGCCTTATCTCCACGGCCCGGAGCGAGAGCTGCCCGCGCGGCGCGTACCACTCCGGCTTGGCGTGCACGACGACTCGGGCGCCCTCGGAGACGACATCGGCGACGGCGTCGAACACCTGGCGGTAGCAGGTGACGCTCACCGAGATGTCGTACGACGGATCGCGCAGCGTCAGGAACACCACGCCGGCGCCGGGCCTGCGCGACAGCTGGGTGATCTGGCCCTCCACCCACACCGCACCGAGGCGGTCGATCCATCCCCCGATGAGCCGTGACACCTCGCCGACGGGCAGGGGAGCTTCGGCAGACGTAGTGAGACCCATGCACGCGAGCGTATCGGCACCCTCCGACACGGCCGGCCCCGCGACGCCGCCCCCGTCGCCGCCCCCCCGACGCCGCCCCCGTCGCCGGGCCCCCGTCGCCGGGCCCGCGACGCCGGGCCCCCGTCGCCGGGCCCCCGTCGCCGGGCCCGCGACGTCAGGCTCTCGGCCACGGATCCGCGATGTCAGGCTCTCGGCCAGGTGTCCGCGGCGTCAGGCCCTCGACGACGCGTCGGCGGCATCGGGCGGATCCGCCGAGCGGACAACGCCGCCCGGCCTACGCGACGCCCCCCGCACCCTGCCGCCCCCTCTGGACGACCAGCACCAGCAGCCCTGCCGCCGGCCAGACCGCGCCGACGAGCTGCGCCGTGGGCGACGCCTCCGCGATCACGGCGATCGTCACCACCGCGCCGAGCACCGGGATCAGCACATGCCGCCACCAGCTCGGCGCCCCCTCCATACGGCGCACCGCGTACCACCCCACCACGCTCGCGTGCAGCAGCGTGAAAGCCGTCAGCGCCCCGACGTCGACGACCGAGACCAGTTGCTCCAGGCCGTCGTCCCGCCGCGCGGCCCGGACCGCCGCGCTCATCGTCACGATCGCGGCGACGATCAGCGCCACCCGCGGCACGCCCGCGTCCGTACGCGCGAGAGAGCGCGGCAGAAGACCGATCCGGCCTGCGGGGCGACCCGCACCATCTGCGCGTAGCTGCAGGCGGTGAACGCCATCGCGATCGTCGTGACGACGTACACGAGGGCGACAGCGCCGTGCGACTTCGCGTCGAGGGTGCCGAAGGCGCCGACGGGTGCCATGGGGGCGATGAAGAGCAGCCCGTAGACGACGAGGTCCCGGAAGCCGAGACTCCGGCGCAACCGGGTGTGCGTGTCCGTGTCGGTCCCGGTCCCGGCGCCGGTGTCCGCCATGGGCGCCTCCGTCCTCGTACGCACGGTCTTGATCACGTACGCGCACCGGTCTCAGCCCTGTGGGCGATCGTTGGGCCGTTCGGCACGCCCTTACGATGGGAGGCATGACTGCAACGAACGCCCGCCGCGTCCTGCTCGCCGCTCCCCGTGGCTACTGCGCGGGCGTGGACCGTGCCGTGATCGCCGTGGAGAAGGCCCTCGAGCAGTACGGCGCCCCGATCTACGTGCGCCATGAGATCGTCCACAACAAGTACGTCGTACAGACCCTGGAGAAGAAGGGCGCGATCTTCGTCGAGACCACCGAGGAGGTCCCCGAGGGATCCATCGTGATGTTCTCGGCGCACGGCGTCGCGCCGATCGTGCACGACGAGGCCGCGGAGCGGAAGCTCGCGACCATCGACGCCACCTGCCCCCTGGTGACCAAGGTTCACAAGGAGGCCATCCGGTATGCGAACGAGGACTTCGACATCCTTCTCATCGGCCACGAGGGCCACGAGGAGGTCATCGGCACCACCGGCGAGGCTCCCGACCACATCACGCTGGTCGACGGCCCCGGCGATGTCGACAAGGTCGAGGTCCGCGACCCCTCGAAGGTCGTCTGGCTCTCCCAGACCACGCTGTCGGTCGACGAGACGATGGAGACCGTCGACAAGCTGAAGACCAAGTTCCCGCTGCTGGTCTCCCCGCCGAGCGACGACATCTGCTACGCGACGCAGAACCGCCAGATCGCGGTCAAGCAGATGGGCGCCGATGCCGACCTGGTCATCGTCGTCGGCTCGCAGAACTCCTCGAACTCCAAGCGGCTCGTCGAGGTCGCGCTGGGCGCCGGAGCCCGCGACGCACACCTCGTGGACTACGCGAAGGAGATCGACGAGGCCTGGCTGGAGGGTGTCTCGACCGTCGGCGTCACGTCGGGCGCCTCGGTGCCCGAGGTGCTGGTCGAGGAGGTCCTGGAGTGGCTGGCGCGGCGCGGTTTCGAGGACGTCGAGATCGTCAAGGCGGCCGAGGAGTCGATCACCTTCTCGCTGCCGAAGGAGCTCCGTCGCGATCTGCGCGGCGAGGCGTCGGCGCTCGTCGAGGAGCAGGCGGCGAGCAGCCGTCCGGGGCCGGTCGGGGAGTGACTGCCGGCGGTTCCTCGTAACGTTGGGTCCATGAACGTCTTCGGAGTGGACATCGGCGGGTCGGGGATCAAGGGCGCGCCCGTGGACCTGGAGCGCGGCGACCTGGCAGAGCCCCGCCACAAAGTACTCACACCGCACCCGGCCACGCCCGACGCCGTGGCCGACGGCGTCGCCGAGGTGGTGGAGCACTTCGGCTGGTCGGGACCCGTCGGGATCACCTTTCCCGGCGTCGTCACCGGTTCCGTGATCCGCACGGCCGCGAATGTCGACAAGGGCTGGATCGACATGGACGGCGGCAAGCTCCTGGGCGAGCGGCTCGGCCTCCCGGTGACCGTGCTGAACGACGCGGACGCGGCTGGGGTCGCAGAGATGACCTTCGGAGCCGGCCGCGGCCGCAAGGGCACGGTGATGCTGCTGACCTTCGGTACGGGCATCGGAAGCGCCCTCTTCGTCGACGGCAGGCTTGTGCCGAACACGGAGTTCGGCCACATGGAGCTGCACGGCCACGAGGCGGAGAAGCACGCGTCGACCAAGGTCAAGGACGACGAGGAGCTGAGCTGGGAGCACTGGGCGCACCGCGTCCAGAAGTATCTGCAGTATCTGGAGATGCTCTTCTCGCCCGAGCTCTTCATCATCGGCGGCGGGGTGAGCCGCAAGGCGGACAGGTTCCTGCCGCTGATCGAACACGTGCGCGCGGAGATGGTCCCGGCGCAGCTGCAGAACAACGCGGGGATCGTGGGGGCGGCGATGACGACGGCGGCGCGGTAGGTCCTGCGGGGGTGGGCGCCGTGCTGCCGGCGGCGGCGCCCAGCCTGCGGTGCCGGGCTACCGGCGGACGCCGGGGCGGCGCTGGGCCTGCCCCGTCCGCCCGGCGCCCGCCCGTTCGTCCGCACGCCGGTCCGACCGGCGGCGGATCATGAGAGTCACCTTCCGCACGATCGTGATGAGCCCGGCGATGAGCGTGCCGCCGTACAGCCAGCCCGCGTTCACGGCCAGAGCCGTCACGACCGCCATGATCTGACCGCCGATGCCGCCGATCCCGCCCGAGATGGGGACGACCCCCACGGTGAAGGCGATCGGCACGCTGATCGGCGCGGTGACCAGGTCGGCACCGCGCACCCACAGCGCGGTCAGAGCGCTCAGCGGCAGGAAGAGCACCCCGTACACGATCGCCGAGCCGTCGAACAGCAGCCAGTCGAGCGCGCCGATCAGCAGCATCGTGGCCGAGGCGAAGAGCCCGGCGCCGAGACCGGTCAGCCGGGGGTTCGGTAGCCTGCGCAGCGCGAGGACGACGGGCGGCACCGGACGACCCGGCCGCGAGCCGGGTGGCCCGGGGGGACCGGCCTGACCGGGCCGGCCCGGCTGTCCGGACTGGCCGGGGCTACCGGGCCGGGCCGCGACCCGGTACACCGCGGCGCCCTCGATGAGCGCGTCCTTCCCGGAAAGAGGGGCCTGCGGCCGGGGCCGCTGCGAGGGACCTGTCCTTTGCTCCACGTGACCAACGTAGGTTGCCATGAGTGAGTGTTCCGATACAGGACACACCTTTTGGGTGACCTTGGCCGTGAGTTCGACGCAAATCCGCCCCAGTGGCGGCCTCCGAGGTTCTCGTCGTCGGCCCCGGCGACACGCCCGTAAACTGGGGGATCGGCCCACCCGGGGCCGGGCCCCCGGCCCTCAGCCAGTCCTACTCCAGGAAGTCGCCAACGTGTCGCTCACGATCGGAATCGTCGGTCTGCCGAATGTCGGCAAGTCGACCCTGTTCAACGCCCTGACCAAGAACGACGTGCTGGCGGCCAACTACCCGTTCGCCACCATCGAACCCAACGTCGGCGTGGTCGGCGTCCCCGACGCCCGGCTGGGCACGCTGGCGGAGATCTTCGGCTCCCAGCGGATCCTGCCCGCGACGGTCGACTTCGTCGACATCGCCGGCATCGTCCGCGGCGCGAGCGAGGGCGAGGGCCTCGGCAACAAGTTCCTGGCGAACATCCGTGAGTCCGACGCGATCTGCCAGGTCATCCGGGCGTTCAAGGACGAGAACGTCGTCCACGTCGACGGCAAGGTCTCGCCCAAGGACGACATCGAGACGATCAACACCGAGCTGATCCTCGCGGACCTCCAGACCATCGAGAAGGTCCTGCCGCGCCTGGCCAAGGAAGCCCGCATCAAGAAGGACGTGGCCCCGAAGGTCGCCGCGGTCGAGGCCGCCCAGGCCATCCTGGAGGAGGGCAACACGCTCTTCTCGCAGGGCATCGTCCAGGGTTCGGAGAAGGCCGCGCTCCTGCACGACCTCCACCTGCTCACCACGAAGCCTTTCCTCTACGTCTTCAACGTCGACGAGGAGGAGCTGGTCGACGAGGACTTCAAGAACGAGCAGCGCGCGCTCGTCGCCCCCGCCGAGGCGATCTTCCTCAACGCCAAGCTCGAGGCCGACCTCGCCGAGCTCGACGAGGAGGACGCCATGGAACTGCTCCAGTCCGTCGGCGCGGAGGAGCCGGGCCTCGCGACCCTCGCCCGTGTGGGCTTCGCCACCCTCGGCCTCCAGACCTACCTCACGGCAGGCCCCAAGGAGTCCCGCGCCTGGACGATCAAGAAGGGCGCGACGGCCCCCGAGGCGGCCGGTGTGATCCACACCGACTTCCAGAAGGGCTTCATCAAGGCCGAGGTCATCTCCTTCGCCGAACTGGTCGCCACGGGTTCGGTCGCCGAGGCCCGCTCGGCGGGCAAGGCGCGCATGGAGGGCAAGGACTATGTGATGCAGGACGGCGACGTGGTGGAGTTCCGCTTCAACGTGTAGGCGAGCGCTTACTTGCGCTGGATGATCTGTCGAGCGTGCAAGTCGGAAGGGGCGGACTCTGACGAGTCCGCCCCCGCCGATTCCCGTGCGGGTGACGCCTTCCGGCGGCGGCGCATCGCCGCATCGCTCATCGCACCGCCCTGAAGACGTCCAGGGTCACCAGCTCCCTGCGGGTCACTTCGACGAAGATCTTCTTCAGGGCGGCTTCGATGCGGGCGAGCTTGTCGTCGGGGAGCCGAAGGTCCCGGGCGATGCGTCCGGGGGACACACCGCCGTGCCAGGCGATCACCACGGTGCCCCCGGGCCGTACGACGCGGTGCAGTTCCCGCAGACCGGCCTCCAGGTCGGGCCAGATCGCCACGTTGTTGACCGAGACGACCCGGTCCACGCTGAGATCGGTGAGGCCGGTGCGCTCCGCCGTGCCGAGGCCGAGAGCGACCCGGCCGTCCCGGACGGCGCGGCGGTTCACCTTGGTGGCGACGTCACGCATCGCGGGCGACGGGTCCACGCCGCGGACGAGGGCGGCACCGGTCCGGGCGGTGAGCAGCCGTACCAGCCCACCCGGGCCGTTTCCCACCTCCAGCACCTGGTCGCCCGGCCGCACGTCCAGGACGTCGAGCACGTCGTCCTGCTTGTTGGTCCGCAGCATGAACCGCCCGGCGAGCCGCCCGAGCACTCCGCTCGGGTGCGCGAACGGTGAGGTGACGGGCCGGTCCACGGCCCACGAACGAGGGTTGGTGTCCATGCCGCCAGGCTGGTACTTCAACCCGGCCTGAAGTCAAATGGCTCCATGGAACTCGTGGGAATCGGCGAAGCCGCCCGCAAGATCGGAGCCAACACGTCGGCACTGCGCTACTACGAGGAGCGTGGGCTCGTACGGCCGGCGGAACGTCGGGGTGGCAGGCGCATGTACGGGCCGCAGGAGCTGCGCCGTCTGGCATTCCTGCAGATCATGCAGCAGCTCGGGATGAGCCTGGACGCGGCGTGCACCATGTTCGACGCGGACGGTGAGGAGTGGCGGGCAGGCGCACGCGACCAGATCGGCACGCTCGACGAACTGATCGCGCGGGCCCGAGGGGCACGGCAGTTCCTCGAGCACGCCCTGCACTGTCCTGCCGACCACCCCGCCCAGGAATGCCCCATCATGATCGAAACCTTGGAGCGGAGGCTCGCCGGAGTCTCTTTCGAGGAGCTCGCTGCGGAGCACGGCCATCAGGTGACCGCCGCGAGCCAGAGGTTCACCGGTGGGCACCGAGAGAACGGCGGGCCCGCAGCGCGCCGGGCCCCGTGACACCGTCTCGTATCATCCCGTCCCGGACGGGCTCGGTCGACGTCGTCCCGGAGGCGAAGCTCAGGCCGTCGCCAGCCCCGACTTGAGTCCCGCCCCGCACAGCGGCAGCACCATGCCGCGGTCGGCCGGCCCGTGTGCCCCGACCGCCGCCCAGCACGCCGCCGCTGTGGACTCGACGTACAGCCCGCGCCCCGCGAGATCGAGCTGTGCGGCGTGGATCTGGTCCTCCGTCACCGTCAGGAAGGTGCCGCCCGTGGCGCGGACCGCGGTGAGGATCTGGCGGGCACGCGGCGGATGGGCGATCGCGATGCCCTCCGCGAGGGTGGGGGCCGGGAACGCCTGCGCCAGTACGTCGTCGGCGCCCGCCCGGAAGGCGAAGGCGAGCGGTGCGACGGCGGCGGCCTGCACCGCGATCAGGGCCGGGCGTTCGTCGATGAGCCCGTGCCCGTACAGCTCGTCGATCGCGAGCGCGGCACCGAGCAGCAGCGTCCCGTTGCCGACGGGGAGGACGAGCGTCCCGGGCAGTCGGCCGCCGAGGTCCTCCCAGATCTCGTACACGTATGTCTTCGTGCCGTGCAGGAAGTACGGGTTGAAGACGTGCGAGGCGTAGAAGACCCCGTCCTCGCCGGCCGCCGCGCGGGCCGCCCGCGCCGTGGCCTCGCGGTCGCCGGGCACGAGTTCGAGGTGAGCGCCGTGCGCCCCGATCTGCTCCACCTTCTTCGGGGATGTCGCGGCGGGAACGTATACGGTGCAGTCCAGCCCGGCGCGGGCGCAGTACGCCGCGAGCGCCGTGCCCGCGTTTCCGCTGCTGTCGGCGATCACGCGCCGCGGCTTCAGCTGCCGTGCGAGTTCGGCGAGCATCACCGCGCCGCGGTCCTTGAACGACAGGGTCGGCATCAGGAAGTCGAGCTTGGCCGTGACGGTGTCCGTCAGCGGTACGAGCGGGGTGCGGCCCTCGCCGAGTGATACCGCCGCCCGGGCGTCCGGGGCGGGCAGTGGGAGGGCCTCCTCGTAACGCCAGAGCGAATTGACGCGTCCGGAAAGGGAGTTGCGCTCCACCGCGGAGGCGGTGAAGTCGAGATCCCAGGGCCCCTGGCACTGCGGACAGTGCCAGGTGAGCTCCTCGACGGGGGAACGTACGTCGCACATCGGACACAGGTATTCCGTCATGTGATCCAGGATGGCAGTTGTGTGGCACACGTGTTACGCGGCCTTCAAGGCTCTTGTGGGATTCCTATGGATCCGTCAATCTTTCGGACGGCAGCGGCACGGCAACCCCGCGGACATCCCGGCGTACCCCCGGGAAAGCGGATTGTCATGCTCCTGCCGATAACCCCCACAGCAGCGCACCACCAATGAGGAGGATCCCTCACATGTCCGTGATGCGTAATTCGCGGCGAAGACTGTCCGCCGTAGGCGCCATAGCAGTCGCCGCACTCGCGCTCGGTACCGCGTCCGCCCTTCCCGCCACCGCGGCCGAAGCCGCCCCGGAAGGCGTCATCCAGAACGAGGACGCGCCCGGCGCCATCGCCGGCAGCTACATCGTCACCCTCGACGAGTCGGCGGCCGACGCGAGCTCCAGGGAGGGCAAGGCCCTCGCCGCGGAGTACGGAGCGAAGATCAAGAAGACGTACAACGCCGCCCTCAACGGATACGCCGTCGAGCTCTCCGAGGCCCAGGCCAAGAAGTTCGCCGCGGACCCGGCCGTCGAGTCCGTCGTGCAGAACCGAGTTTTCACGATGTCCGGCACCCAGCCCAACCCGCCGTCCTGGGGCCTGGACCGCATCGACCAGCGGGCGCTCCCGCTGAACCAGAGCTACACCTACCCCGAACCCGCGGGTGAGGGAGTCACCGCGTACATCATCGACACCGGTGTGCGGATCACCCACAGCGACTTCGGTGGCCGGGCCTCGTACGGCTACGACGCCATCGACAACGACAACACGGCGCAGGACGGCAACGGCCACGGCACCCACGTCGCCGCCACTGTCGCCGGAAACGCCTACGGTGTCGCGAAGAAGGCCAGGGTCGTCGGCGTCCGCGTGCTCAACAACGCCGGTTCGGGCACCACGGCGCAGGTCGTCGCGGGCATCGACTGGGTGACGCAGAACGCCGTCAAGCCGGCCGTCGCCAACATGAGCCTCGGCGGCGGGGTCGACTCCGCCCTCGACACCGCCGTGCGCAACTCCATCGCCTCCGGCGTCACCTACGCCATCGCGGCCGGCAACGACGGTGCCAACGCGGCGAACACCTCGCCCGCCCGCGTCACCGAGGCCATCACCGTCGGCTCGACCACGAGCAGCGACGCGCGCTCCAGCTTCTCCAACTACGGCAGCGTCCTGGACATCTTCGCGCCGGGCTCCTCCATCACCTCGGCCTGGAACACCAGCGACAGCGCCACGAACACCATCTCCGGTACGTCGATGGCGACCCCGCACGTCGCGGGCGCGGCTGCGCTCCACCTCGCGAACAACCGCACCGCCACCCCGGCGCAGGTCTCCTCCGCCCTGACCACCGCGGCGACCCCGAACGTGGTCGGCAGCCCGGGCACCGGATCGCCGAACCGCCTGCTGTACGTCGGCAGCGGCACGACCCCGCCGCCCGGACCGAAGTTCGAGAACACCGCGGACTTCGCGATCAACGACCACACCACCGTGGAGTCGCCCGTCACCGTCAGCGGCGTCCCGGGCAACGCCCCGTCCGCCCTCCAGGTGCCGGTCAACATCGTGCACACGTACATCGGTGACCTCCGGGTCCAGCTCATCGCCCCGGACGGCACCGCGTACACGCTGAAGGGCTACGGCACCGGCGGCAGCGCGGACAACATCAACACCACGTACACGGTCAACGCCTCCTCGGAGGTCGCGAACGGCACATGGAAGCTTCGGGTCAGCGACAACGCGAGCGTGGACACCGGGAAGATCGACTCCTGGGCGCTGCAGTTCTGACGCGTGCTGAGTGCTGAGTTCCGAGCTCTGAATCTGGGGGGCGGTCGCCGAGGCGGCCGCCCCCTCTTCATGCGTCGAGCAACCGGTTCATGACGGGGCGGGGAAGGGCGTGGTTCGCCGCGGCGTCCAGGGCCGTCTCCTCGTCGTCGAGCAGCGCCAGGAGCCTTTCCGGCGGCAGCTGCGGGTGCCGGGCAGCCGCAGCCCGTATCCCGGGGTCCGGGTCGCGGGTGAGCCGGTCGGCCAGGGAGGGGTCCAGCTCCGGATCGAGCGTCGCCAGTCGGCGTACGGCAGGGTCCTCGGCGTCCGCGAAGCGGGCGGCGAGCCCGGCGGTGGGAAAGTGCGGCAGCCCGGTCAGGTGGCTCCGGGACCGGCCTGTGTATTCGAGATAGCTGCGCAGGAGGAGTTGCGGCGGCGCGGCCGGGTGGTTCTGCGCGAGCAGGACCCGCACGCCGATGTCGTCGTCCTCGGCGAGGAGCCGCGCGAGGTCGGCGGGAAGCTCCGGGTCCTCGGCAGCGCGGCGGCGCAGCAGGGGGTGCGCGGACCGGGCGTAGCAGGCGGGGACGGAGCGGTGGTACTCGGCGGGCTCGAAGTCCTCGTCCACGGACACGGCATAGTCGATGGCGGCGCGCTCGGCCTCGGTGACCTCGGGGCGTACGGACACGGCGGTACGTACGCGGGGATCGGGGTCCTGGGCGAGGAGGCCCACCAGCTCGCGGGCCAGGACCTTCCGCCGGGCGACCTCCAGCCGCACCTTGGGCTCGGGAGACCGGGCCATCAGCGCGACGACGGCCGGCGGGGTGCTGTAGTTGTGGGCGAGGACCCAGTGGTCGTCCTCGTCGCGACGGAGCAGAAGCTCGTCGACCACTGCACGCGAAAGGCGGCAGTTCACCAGGATGTGACTGCGAGCGTGGGAAACGTGTGGGGGCAGCCGGCGCAACTGCCGTTCCATTTCCTCCTCGTCGTCCTCCGCGAGGTGTCGTTCCGCGGATTCGCGGACCGCCGGATGCGGATCAACGAGCAGAGCGGCCCGCCGCTCCTCGGACAGCGAGGACCACATCCCCACCCCGTACCGCCGGACCGAAGCCATCGGGTGGACCGAGTTGGCGAGCAGGACACGTAGGGGCACCTGCCTGGAGGACATGAGCTCCGCGAGGCAGTCGCCTTCGTACGTCGTGTACATGCGGTCGATGACCCAGTCCGGGAGGTGCCGCGGGCCCCACTTCCGCTCCGGACCGCCTGCGAGATGGGCCCGCACCAACCAGTCCGGATCGTCCACGAGCCGTCCGCGCAGCTCGCCGTCCACATGCGGATTGCGGGCGAACGCCGTTCGCACCCTGGGCTCGGGGTGCACGACGATCGCGTCCACGACCGCGTCCGGCATCTCAGGGCGCTCCAGGCACAGTGCGTTCCACACCTCTGCGTACGCGGGCTCCAGCAGCCGGAGGAGCACTCCGGCCGGCGCGGCCGGATTGACCGCGAGGCCCTTCAGCGCGGCGATCACTCGGCCTCGTCGTAGGCCTCGCCGTACGGCTCGTCGTCCGGGTAGGGCACCGGCTCGGCGACCCAGCCCGCCGTGAGGACGAGGCGCGAGGTGCGGTGGACGGTCAGGAAGCCGAAGGGACGGTCGAATTCCGCGTAGATGCGCCTGGACAGGTAGCCCGGTGGTGGCCCTACCCCGCCCACCGCGCCGATGGCGGTCACGGAGGCAGCCTCGAAGCCCTTCGCGTCGAAGACGGCCACGGCCGACTGCCGGGCCGAGCCGATCGCCAGCGGCTCAGTGCTGATCCCGGGGAAGTGGCCGTACCGGTCGTCCACGGCCGTCGACAGCCCGAAGACCGCGGGCTGCTTGAGCAGATCGTGCTCCCCGGTGAGCCGGAAGGGGCTGGTGCGGACGGACAGCGTCGGCGCAGGTGATCTGCTCCGTACCGTCCGTACCTCCAGGCCCGGACCGGACTCGCCCAGCGGCAGCAGATCGCCGGGCACGGTCCGGTACGTGCCCGCGAGGACGCCGATCCCGGCCTGGAGCACGTCGCTCGGTGCCATGTCGTGGTCGCCCAGCAGCAGATGGACGTCCACGCCCGTGTCGCCGAGCACCTTGAGCACGGTCAGCGGGCCGGACGCCGTCTCCGCCACGCCGATCCGGTCGAGCAGGGAGGTTTCACGCCGCAGCGCGAGCAGACAGCGCCCCGCCCAGGGGCCGGCTTCGGGAAGCATGTCGCCTTCCCAGAAGGGCTGCAGCCACTTGAGCCGCAGCGCCTGGGCGGCTGCCGGCACCAGGAGGACGCTGTCGTCGAGGTGGATGGGCATCGCATCGATCAGCCCGTCCGTACGGTCCGCCGCCCACATGTCCAGTGTCCTGCGGTCGGCCTCCGCGTCCCCGCTGAACACGCCCAGGGTGTCCGCGGGCAGACCCGCCACCCAGCTCTCGTGCAGCGGAAGTGTCGGTCCGACCCAGAGCCCGACGGCCGATCGCGAACCTCGTACGGTCGCGAGCGCGGACATCAACTCCCGGGCGGCCGCCGCGGCTTCCGCGGCGCGCATACCGACGGCGTCCTCCAGCTCGCCGCGGGCAGGGCCGTCGGCGGCATCCGCGAGGAAGGCGAGCAGCGGCCAGACGCCGGTGGCCGAGAAGACCGTGTCGCGGTTCGGTCCTGCGGTCGTCGCCCACCGTGCGGTGAGCCGGTTCACCGCACGCACGGAATTGGCTGCCGGTTGCATGACACCCCCCGATAGGATCCGCGCACTTGTTCGCATGATCGCCCCGAGGAGCACCGTACCGTGGAACCGTCGTTGCGGGGATGGGCACCACCGGACGCCTCCGGCCCTGCGCAGCCGCAGCTCCCGGCGCCGCCGTACCCCCTGCAGATGCCCACCCGGATGCCCATGGCGTACGCGCCGTACGGGATACCTCCCCGGCCGTCCACCAACGGGTTCGCGATCGGCTCCCTCGTCACCGGCATCGTGTGCTGCCTGCCGCCGCTGGGTCTCGTCCTCGGGGTGATCGCACTCGTGCAGATCAGGAAGAAGGGCCAGGACGGGCGGGGCCTGGCGATCTCGGGCACGGTGCTTTCGGTCATCAGCACGATGCTCATGACCGTCGCGTTCGCCACGGGCGGGGCCGGTGCCGCCTGGGACGGCTTCCGCGGGGCCGCGAACGAGAGCGCGAGTTCGCGCTCCACCCTCGACCTGCGGACCGGACAGTGCTTCGACATCCCCGGCGAGGTCCTCGAGGAGGACGAGGTCGCGTCCGTCGAGATCGTTCCCTGCACGGTGCCGCACGATGCCGAGGTCTCCGGCACGCACACGCTCGACATGGACGACTGGCCGGGCGAGCCGAGCATCGACGACCTCGCGGCCACCACGTGCGAGGACATCGACAACGCCTACGCGTTGGACTGGTGGGCCATTCCGGAGAACGCAGAGACGTACTACTACATTCCGAGCAAGGGCAGTTGGTGGCTGGGGGACCGGACCATCACCTGTACGTTCGGGGCCATGGACGGCAAGCTTCACGCGTCCGTCCGCAATGACAGCACCACGCTCGGCCCGGCGCAGCTTGCCTATCTGGAGAGCGAGGAGGCGGCGGGGGAGCAGATGTTCCACGAGCCGCAGGAAGCCTTCGGCGACCGTCCGGCGGCCAACCGCCAGTGGGCCCGGCAGGTTTCGAGAGGGCTGGCCGCGCAGGCGCACGTGCTGCACGGCGTGGCCTGGCCGGGCACGGCACGCAAGGCCGCCGAGTCCCGTGCGAAGGAGTTCGAGGCGGCGAGTGGGCACTGGGCGCGTGCCGCCGGGGCCGAGGACGAGAACGCCTTCTGGGAGCACCGTTTCCGGGCCGAGGAATCACTGCGGCTGACGACCGAGACAGCCGTTCGGGACGCCCTCGGTCTCACCATCGTGCCTCCGGTCTGGCTGAGCGAGGAGGACGCGGGCGACCCGGACGACCCGGAGTCGGAGGAGCTGTGAGGTGACGGGGCCCCGTGCCCGGTGGCCGGGGCCCCGCCGATCCGACGGTCTCAGTCCCGTGGCTTCAGTCCCGCGGCTTCAGTTCCGCGGTCTCAGCCCCGCCGCCTCAGACCCGTGTCGATCGCCGTGATCAGCTCGCCGTCGGGAGTGTCCCCGTCCAGCGACCAGACCATCGCGCCGCCGAGCCCGCGGTCACGGATGTACGCCGTCTTCGTTCGCAGCACCTGCGGGTCGTCGTACGTCCACAGCGTGGTCCCGTCGAAGAGCCACGCGTGGCCTCCCCGCCGGTCGCGGTGGACCGTGTACGTGCCCGATTCGGCCAGCTTCCTGAGGGCCTTGTAGTCCTCGTAGCCCGCCGCCCAGGTGGCGGGCGCCGGGCCGCTCGCCGGCTGCCCCAGACCGTCCCCGCCGCCGGTGACGCCCGTCCAGCCCTGGCCGTAGAACGGCATGCCCATCACCAGTTTGCGGGCGGGCGCGCCGCGGCGCAGCCAGTCGCGTACGGTCTGGTCGACGCTGAAGTCGTCGCGTGCCGCGAACAGGGCGGACTGCTGGGCCGTCGTCTTCTCGCCGGAGACATGGAAGTCGTAGCCCTGGAGGTTTACGAAGTCCAGGTCCCGCATGATCTTGCGGACCTCGAAGCCGGCGTCGATCTTCGCAGGGGCGGTCGGGACGAACGCCGTCAGTTCGTAGTGCCTGGGCTTCTTCAGCGACCGGCCGTACGCGTCGAGCTGGGTGCGGAACTCCCGCACGAGCGCCGTGAAGTTCTCCTTGTCCTCGGGGCGGAAGACCGTGTCCGTGTCGCCCGCCGAGCCCGGCCACTCCCAGTCGAGGTCGATGCCGTCGAAGAGGCCGGCCGCCGCTCCGGCTCCGCCGCGGGCGCCGTCGACAGGGAGGTTGCCCTTGATGTGGAGGTCGAGGCACGAGGCGACGAACGCCTTGCGGGAAGCGGGAGTTCGGGCCGCGTCCGAGAAGTGCGTCGACCAGCTCCAGCCGCCGAGGGAGATGAGCACCTTGAGTCCGGGGTGCCTGGCCTTGAGCTCGCGCAGCTGGTTGAAGTTGCCCGCGAGCGGCTGCTCGGCGGTGTCGGCGACGCCGTCGACCGAGCCGGCGGCGTCCAGCGGACGGACGTAGTCCGCCCAGGCGTCGGCCTCGCCGGGGACGTTGCCGGTGAAGCACCTGCCGTCCGGACCGACGTTGCCGAAGGCGTAGTTGATGTGGGTGAGCTTGGCCGCGGTGCCACTGGTGTCCAGGTCCTTGACCTGGAAGTTGCGCCCGTAGACGCCCCATTGGGTGAAGTAGCCGATGCGCTTGTACGCGGGCTTGGGCGTGGGGTGGTGCGTGGAGTGGCTGATCCCGTCCGCGTGGTTGCCGCCCCCGAGGCCGCCGTCCGCCGATGCGGACGGCGCGAGCGCGGCGAGGAGGGAGAGCGATGCGGCGGCGATGGTCAGCCGGGCAAGGGTTCTTCGGCGCATGAGGCTCATTCCTGTGCGTGTGCCGGAGGGTTTCCATGAGCGGTGCTTGCTGCTGCCGTGCGCGGTACGGACAGGAAGGTATTGGTCTGGACCATTTGCGGTCAAGGATTCGGGGCAAGCGATCGGGAATTCGGCGGACATCCGCCCGAGAGGGGTGCCATACCTGCGGTAAGCCCCCGCGTAAAGAGCGGTAATCACTTCGAGTGAAACTCTGGCCCATGCTTGCGGAGGCAACCGACGGTTGCCACGCTGTAGCTGTCTGTCAACCTGTTGGGAGTGGCCAGTGACATTCGGTGAGCAGCCCGCCTATCTGCGTGTTGCGAGCGATCTCCGCCGGAAGATCGTCAGCGGCTCACTGCCGCCGCACACCCGACTTCCCTCGCAGGCCCGCATCCGCGAGGAGTACGGGGTGTCGGACACCGTCGCCCTGGAGGCACGCAAGGTGCTGATGGCCGAGGGCCTGGTCGAGGGCCGCTCCGGGTCCGGTACGTATGTCCGCGAGCGGCCCGTGCCCCGCCGGATCGCGCGCTCCGGGTACCAGTCGGCGTCCGGCGCCAACCCCTTCCGGCAGGAGCAGGCGGCGGAGGGCGCCCGGGGTACATGGGAGTCCGGCAGCGAGCAGGTGGAGGCGAGCGCCGCGATCGCCGCCCGGCTGGGGATCGGCGCAGGCGAGCGCGTGATGCGCACGCGGTACGTCTTCAGGGACGCGGGCGAGGCGATGATGCTGTCGACCTCGTGGGAGCCGCTCTCGATCACGGGGCGCACGCCCGTGATGCTGCCCGAGGAGGGCCCGCTGGGCGGCTGCGGGGTCGTCGAGCGGATGGGTGCGATCGATGTCGTCGTGGACAACGTGGCGGAGGAGGTCGGCGCGCGGCCGGGGCTGGCGGAGGAGCTCCTGACGCTCGGCGGTGTCCCGGGCCATGTGGTCATGGTCATCCAGCGGACGTACTACGCGTCGGGACGGGCGGTCGAGACGGCCGACGTCGTCGTCCCGGCCGACCGCTACCGGATCGCCTACCACCTGCCGGTGCGGTGACCGCCTGCCGGCGAGGCGGCCGCCTGTCGGTGCGGTGACCGCCGCCGGCACGATGGCGGCCTGTGACCGCGGCGGCGCGGGCGCCGCGACCACGGCAGCGTGACCGAGGTGCCCTCGGCGGCGATCGTGGCGAGGGTGACTGCCGTGGCCGCCGTGGCCGCCGGGGCTTCCGGGGCGCCACCGGGCGCGATGACCGCTGGGCGAACACGCTGTCCGTAGGGCGTGATCACGAGTTGACGCGGCCCCCGCTACCTCCGCTTCATGCCGGCCAAGACGGAGCAGAACAGGCGCCGTTGGAATCTCGCGGTGCTCGCAGCCAGACCCGGCTGGGTCGTCATCGGCGCGGCCAGACAGCTCGGCGGCGCCTTCCTCGCCTTCGTCGCCCTGGAGGCGGTGGGCAAGACGCACGCCCTGGAGCCGATCGCGCCTCAGATCGAGGCGCTCAAGCCCTGGCTCGGCTCGGTGGCCCTGCCCGCGGCCACGGGGCCGGTGCTGATGCCGCTGCCGACGGTGCGTACGGACTGAGGCAAGGCAGCGACGGCAGCAGTCGGTTGCCCATCAGGGGGCGCACGTGGCGGCGTGCGCCCCTGCGGCGTCCCGCCGTTGGCCGGATCCGTCTCTCTTCGTGAAAACACGTATTCGCTGAGTAAAGGTCAGGCGTAAGCTCAGGCATATGCGTAGTGCGGTTTCCTGGGGACGGTCGGAGTTATGCAGGCCGGCGGCGGAAGGGGTGCGATGAACGACAGCGGCGCGGTGCTTCCCTGGCTGGTCATACGTCAGGACGACAACGGCAACCGCTATCGCGTCGGCCGGTACGCCACGGAGGACGAGGCGCAGAAGATCGCCGACCGCCTCGACGCCCGCGGCCACAAGCAGCTCTACTGGGTGGAGCGCGTCGGGCAGGCCGCTTCCTGAGGGCGCAGCGGCGCGGGCGAGGACGCCGCCGCAGGGTCGCCGCGATGCGGGTTACGCTCCGGCGCATGACAGATCGTGTGGCCGCCCGGGTCGTGGTGGCCGGAGCCCTGTACGACCGGGGACGCCTGCTCGCCGCCCGCCGGAGCGCCCCGCCCGCACTGGCCGGCCGATGGGAGCTGCCCGGCGGCAAGCTGGAGCCCGGCGAGACCCCTGAGCAGGCCCTCGTGCGCGAGCTGCGGGAGGAGCTGGGCGTCGAGGCGGAGCCGGTCGAGCGGGTGCCCGGAGAGTGGCCGCTGGGTCCGGGCTATGTGCTCCAGGTCTGGACGGCCCGGCTGCTCTCGGGCGAACCGCACCCACTGGAGGACCACGACGAGCTGCGCTGGCTGGCCCCCGACGAGCTCGACGCCGTGGACTGGCTGCCCCAGGACCGCCCCGCGGTCGTGGCAGCGGTACGCCGGCTTCCCTCGTGCCCGCCGTCACGGTCGTCGGGCTCCACGGAAGCGTCGGGCTCCACGGAAGCGTCGGGCTCCGCGGGCGCGTCGGGCTCCGCGGGCGGCGCGCGCGACTGAGCCCGTACGCCGTTCGTGCCACCGCGCGCCACTCTCGGAGATAGGCCGCCCCGAATATCGGGTATGTGCTGATTAACCCTCTGAAAGTGGACGTGGTCAGCGGTCGTGGCTGATCTTGGGAAGTGGTCGGCGTGATCGACACCGAAGGCGATGTCGCCGAGTGGACCTTCCCTGCCGAGCCCGATGTCGCACGCACCGCACGTCACGCTGTCCGCGAGGCTCTGCGCGCCTGGGATCTGGATGCCGTGGTCGGCGATCTGGCCGTGCTCCTGGTCAGTGAGCTCGTGACCAATTCTCTTCGGTACACCTCCGGCCCGATCGGCGTCCGCCTCGTCCGGCTGAACCCCGACGGTATGACCCCGCCGGCCCTCCGCGCCCTTCTTGTGGAAGTCTCCGATCCGCTTCCGGATCCACCCCTGGAACGCCCCGCCGGCCCCGATGACGAGGGTGGACGCGGGCTCCAGCTCGTGGCCTGCGCGGCCAGGCGGTGGGGCACACGGCGTGGCAGAACGGGCAAGACCGTGTGGTTCGAGCTGCCGCTCCCGGGTTAGAAGTGTGAAGGGACGACGATCACCGTCTCGGCTCAAAATGAACGAGACCGCTCTGTGATCGTGAACGCCGTGTCGCCAGAGGCCGTAGTGCTGAATACTGCGGGCATGGCCGGTCCGGTGCGGTGAGCTGGAGGGGACGGTCGCGTGAGCGAGATACCTGAGACGGCGAGCGGCGTGGTGTGGCAGAGCAGTCCGCCCGGCTCGATATACGACTACATCAAAGTCGCGTCCTTCTCGATCGGGCCCAACGGGCTGGTCGACCAGTGGAGCCGGCGCGCCGCCGAGCAGTTCGGCATCGAGTCCGCCGAGGTCAGGGGGAAGGACCCGGTCGAGGTCTTCATGCCCGCCGAGCTCCGCAGCCGGGGGCACCGCAAGATCGCCGAGATCCTCGACGGCAAGGAGTGGACCGGCCTCGTCCCCTTCCGTATGCCAGGTGAGGGCGGGGCGCACGGGCTCGCCGAGGTCTATGTCATGCCGAGCGAGACGGAGCACGGCGAGCGGGCCGCGATCTGTATCGTCGTCGACGTCCGCGCCCTCCGCGGCATAGAGACCGATCTTGCTTCTTCGCAGGCCATTTTCGGCCAATCTCCTTTTGGGTTCCTTCTGTTCGGCCCCGACCTCACCGTCGTACGTGCCAATCAACGCTTCGCGACCGTCTTCGGCGGTGCGGCTGCGGACCACCGCGGCCGCACCGTCTTCGACTACCTCTCCCGGCCCGAGGCCGAGCGGATGACCGCGGCGCTCCGTCGGGTCCTGGAGACCGGTGAGGCCGTGACCGATCTGCAGATCGTCGGCACCACCCCGGGCAGCACCGAACGCCGCCACTGGTCCATCAACCTCTACCGCGTGCACAGCGGGACGGGCCGCCCCATCGGCGTCGCCGGGCTCGGCACCGACGTCACCCGCCGCCAGATCGCCGCCCGCGAGGCCGCCAGTGCCCGCCGAAACCTGGCCATCCTCAACGAGGCCAGCGCCAGGATCGGCAACTCCCTCGACCTGGAGACCACCGCCCGCGAGCTTCTCGACGTCGCCGTACCCGGCTTCTGCGACCTCGCATCCGTCGACCTCTACCAGGGGCTCCTCACCGGAGACGAGGCCCCGCCCGGCCACTGGGGCTCCGCACACCCCGAGGGCTTCGGCGGCAGCAGCGCCGAGCTGCGCCGGGTCGCCTACGCCAGTGCCGTCTCCGACGCCCTCCTTGCCGACGGCTCCGGCGGCTCCGGCGTGCCACGCCAGTCCGGCGGGTCCCGTGAGTCGGGTGGGTCCGGCGGCTCCGGCGCGGGATCGCCCGCCTCGCCCCGGGTCGGCGCCGTCCACTGCTACGCGTTCAACTCCGCCTGCGCCCTCGCCCTCCGCACCGCCCGTGTCCAGACCATCCAGGGCGAGGAAGGCAGTCTCGTCCAGTCCACCCTCGCCGTGCCGATGGTCGCGCACGACGCGGTCGTCGGGCTCGTCCAGTTCTCCCGGGCGAAGGGCAGCGAACCCTTCGGGGAACGGGACCGGGCCCTTGCGGTCGAGCTGGCCGCCCGCGCCGCGGTCTGTATCGACAACGCCCGCCTCTACCGCCGCGAGCACGAGCGGGCGCTGATCCTCCAGCGCAGCCTCCTGCCGCCCGGAGACCCCGAGGCCGCCGGCCTCGACATCGCCTGCCGCTATCTCCCGGGCAACACGGCCACCGAGGTCGGCGGCGACTGGTTCGACGTCATCGAACTCCCCGGTCACCGCACCGCACTCGTCGTCGGCGACGTCATGGGCCGCGGACTGCGCGCCGCCGTCGCCATGGGCGAACTGCGCACCGCCGTACGGACCTTGGCGCTGCTCGACCTGGAGCCCGCCGAAGTGCTCTCCGCGCTCGACGAGATCGCCCGCGGGCTCGGCAGCCCCAGCGGCGCCCAGCAGGCGTCCCGCGTAGCCCACAAGTCCCGCGGCCCCGAGCTCTCCGAGGTCTATCTGGCGACCTGCGTCTACGCCGTCTACGACCCGGTGACCAGACGCTGCACCTTCGCCAACGCCGGCCATCTGCCGCCCGTCCTGGTGGAACCCGGCGAGGAGGCGCTGTTGCTCGACGTGCCGCCGGGGATGCCGCTCGGCGTCGGCGGCGAGCCCTTCGAGGAGGTCCAGGTCGAACTCCCGGAGGGCGCGCTGCTCGCGCTCTACACGGACGGGCTCGTCGAGTCCCGGGACCATCCCCTCGACGAGGGCCTCACCGCCTTCCGCCGTGCGCTCACCGAGTCGGACCTCCCGCTCGAGGACGTCTGCGACCACGTGCTCGGCACCCTCGACACCCGGCACGGCGAGGACGACATCGCCCTGCTGATGGCCCGGATCCAGGGAATGCCGACCGAGTCCGTGGGCGACTGGCGGCTGCCCCGCGAACCCCGCTCGGTGGGCCGCGCCCGGGAGCTCGCCAGGGCGCAGCTGGTCGCCTGGGAGCTCGAACCGCTCGTGGACACGGTCGAGTTGCTCGTCAGCGAACTCGTCACCAACGCCCTGCGTTACGGCGAGGGCGAGATCCGCCTGCGGCTGCTGCGCGACCGCACCCTCGTCTGCGAGGTCTGGGACGCCGGCCTCGTACAGCCACGGCGACGGCGCGCCCGGGACACCGACGAGGGCGGCCGCGGACTGCAGCTCGTCGGACTGCTCAGCGCCGCCTGGGGCTCGCGCCGCACCCCGCGCGGCAAGACCGTGTGGTTCGAACTCGCCCTGCCGGACGGCGACTCGACGTCCGAGCCGAGCGCGGAGCAACTGCTCAGCATGTTCTGACCCGGGTCCCGTCGCGGACCGCGAGCGTGGCCTGGCCCGGCGGCAGGGACCAAGGACGAGTCCCGTGCGTGGCCGCCACCCGCCGTGGGGCGCGGCCGCCCCGGAGCACCGCACCGTGCCGGGCGTCGCGCCGGGCGCCGGGCCGCCGCAGCGGACCGCCGTCGGGCGGCCTTGCGGGCCGGTGGCCCGCGGTCGGGCCGGCCGTGGTCCGTCGCCGGGGCGGCCCGCCGCTACGCGGCCTTGAGGGCCGCCAGCCGGGCCTCGATCTCCGCGCTGTCGCCGAGGGCGTCCAGCTGCTCGAACTGGGCGTCCAGCGAGGAGGAGGCGAGCTCCTCCTTGCCCATGGCCTTCGCCTCCTCGCGGCGGACCTTGTCCTCGAAGCGGTTCAGCTCGCTCGTCGGGTCCAGCACGTCGATGTTCTTGACGGCGTCCATCATCTGGTTCTGCGCCTGGGCGGTCCTGGCGCGGGCCACGAGCTCGTTCCGCTTCGCCTGGAGCTCGCCGAGCTTGGTCCTCATCTGGTCGAGGCCGGACCTGAGCTTGTCCACGACCTGGGTCTGGGCCGCGATCGTCGGCTCGGCCGTCTTCGCCTCCCGCTCGGACTGCAGCTGCCGCTGCAGCGCCACCTTCGCGAGGTTGTCGAACTTGTCGGCGTCCGCGCCCTGCCCCGAGGCCCTCAGCTCGTCGGCCTTCCTGCTCGCCGCCAGCGCCTTGCCGCCCCACTCCTCGGCCGCCTCCACGTCCTCCCGGTGGTCCTGCTCCAGCAGGCGCAGATTGCCGATGGTGCCGGCGACGGCCTGCTCGGCCTCTGCGATGTTGTTCGTGTAGTCCCGGATCAACTGGTCGAGCATCCTCTGCGGGTCCTCGGCCTGGTCCAGGAGCGCATTGATGTTGGCCTTCGCCAGCTGGGCGACACGGCCGATGATGGTCTGCTTCGTCATGGCACCTCTCCTTGTACGGAACACGAGTCGGTGGGAGCCGGCGCCGGAGCCGGCGCCGGATGAGAAGGAGGAACAGGACCGCGTCAGAACCGGCCGCCGCCGCCCAGCCGGCCGCGTGTGCCGCCGCCGCCGAAACTGCCCGGACCGCCGCCGAAACCTCCGCCCCTCGGACCCCCGCCAAAGCCGCCGCCCCCTCTGTGTCCGCCCCCGCCGCCGAACAGGCCGCCGAGGATGATTCCGCCGAGCACGGCCCCGCCGAGCCCGCCTCCACCTCCTTGTACACCGCCCGACCCGAACGGGTTCCCGTACGAGCGGACGTCCTGCTCGGCGAGGCTCTGCGCCTGCCGGGCGAGGGCGTCCGCCTGCTGTGCCTCGACCAGCGCGCCCGATGCCTCGTCCACCCCCGCGAGTTCCCGCGACCGCGCCAGCCGCCGCTGCGCCTCCGCGAGCCGGGTGCGGGCGTGGGCGCCGACCGCCCCGCGGTGTGTCGTGATGAAGTCCGCGGCCGCCCCGATCGTCGAACGGGCGGTCAGCGTCGCCTGGTCCAGCAGCGCGCGGGCCCGCCGCGCCCCCGACTCACGCTCCCGCGCCCCCGCCAGGGCCTCGTCCAGCACGGCGTCCGCCTCCTCGACCCGGCGCAGCGCGTCGATCGGGTCGTACGGTCCGGCGTCGGTCTCCCGCCGCACCTCGGCGACCACCGTCTCCGCCCGGGCGATCCGGCCCTGCAGATCGGCCGTGGACACCCCCGGCGGCGTGCCCTTCAGCAGCCCGCGGGCGTCGGCCAGGTCGGCCTCCGTCTCGGTGAGCGCACCCGGAAGCTTTCCGGCCGCTTCCGCCAGCTCCTGGGCACGCCGGTCGACGGCGTCGATGAGCCGTTCGGCCTGGTGGACCGCGCCTTCCGCGGCGCGGATGTGGACGGCGGCCGTGGCGTTGTCGCCGCCGTCGGCGGACTGCCGTGCCTGGCCGAGCGTGGTCGAGGCGAACAGCAGCCGGTCCTCCGCCTGCTCGACGTCGCTCACGACGGGCGCGGCGGCCGACGCGGCGTACCGCCGGCGCATGACGGTCAGCGTGGCCTCGGCCGTGGCGACCCGTCCGTTCAGCTCCCGGTACGCGGACTCGGCCGTGGCCAGGGCCTGCGGCGCGTTCTGCTCGAGGGCGCGCAGCCGGTCGAAGTCCTCCGACTCCGCGTCCAGCCGCCGATTGGCCTCCGCGCAGCGGGTGATGATCTCGTCCAGCATCTGCCGCCGTGTCGCGTCGTCCTCCGGATAGGCGTCGTCGAGCGCCTGCCGCAACCGGAACGCCGCGGTCAGCTCGTCGTGGGCATACGCCACCGCCTCGGTGAAGGGCTTCGCGGCCTCCTCGCCGAACTGCGCCGTGGCGAAGCCGAGTTCCTCCTGGCTCGTACGGAGCGCGTCATCCGTGTCCACAAGGGCTCGCTCGGCCTGCGCGTCCAGCTCGCGCAGCGGTGTCGGCGGAGGCGCCGTCGACGGTTCCTCCGGCCGTCCCCACCCCTGCCCGCCCCGCGGGGTGGTGCGGTCCGCGGCCTGGCGCTTGCGCTTGTTGTACGCGTACACGGCGAGGGCACCCGCACCGCCGAGCACGGCCACCGGCACGATGAGATCCGTGGCGGAGGCGCCGCCCCCGCCGCCCGGATCGGGCGCCCCGGGCGTGATCGCCGGCGTGGGCACGGGCCGGCCCGAGAGCACCGCGTCGTAGCCGTCGGCGGCCCCGATCGCGGCCCCGGCCCAGTCGTTCTGCCGGAGCGGCGGCTCGATCGCGGTCTGCGCGACCTCGCTGAACTGCGCCTGGGTGATGCGCGAGTCCGGATCGGCGGAGTACGCGTACTGCCGGTCGCGCGTGGCGACGGTGAGCAGGACGTCGTTCTGGCCGAGCCCGTTCTTCGTGGCGGTCGCGTCGGCCCAGCTCTGCGCCGAGCGCCCGGAGAAGTCACGCACGTAGACGACGAACAGCTGGATCCGCTGGTCGTCGTAGAGGCGGTCGAGCGCCTGCGCCACCTGGCCCTCCCGGTCGCCGAGCGCGTCGACGGGGTCGGTGATCTGGCCCTCGCGCGAGAGCTGCACCGGATCCTCGGCGTGGGCGCCCTGACCGGCGGGCACGAGAAGCCACCACGCCGCCATCAACACGGCGAGCAGGACCCGGGCGGCTATTCGTGTCACGTTTGGGAGATTATGTCCGCCGTTTGCTCCCCGCGACCGGACGGCCCCGGACCAGCAGAAAATCGAGGGCCCGCCCGGCGTCTCGTCCCTAGCCTGGTGGGCATGGGTGAGGGGATGCAGCACACATGGACCGGAGTGCGCGAGCGGGTGGCCGCGCTGCGAGAGCACGGAGGAGCGAGCGGGGTCTTCGGCGCCCGGGGCCACGGCTTCGAACTCCAGCCGCCGATGAGCGAGCGGGACGTACGCGCGCTCGAGGCCGCGCTGGGCACAGAGCTCCCGGCCGAGTACCGCAGCTTCCTGCTCACGGTGGGCGCGGGCGGTGCCGGGCCCGAATACGGACTGGCCACACCCCTGCACGGGGAGGGTGGTTGGGCCTGGCGGGGCGTCGGACTCGCGTACGAGGGGATCACCACGGCCGTCTCCGACGCGGGCCTGCCCTTCGCCCCGGACGAGGTGCAACGACTGCTGGACGCCCACGAGGGCGAGGAGCCGGAGCCGGACGACTGTCCGGACGAGGAGGAGTTCCAGCGGGCCTGCCGGGCTTGGGACGACCGCGGGGACGAGCTGTACGACGCCCAGACCGCAGGCGCGGTCTTCATCACCGAGCAGGGGTGCGGCTACAACTCGCTGCTGGTCGTCACCGGGGAGCACCGCGGCACGATCTGGGACGACCTGCGGGCCTGCGACGCCGGAATCGTGCCGAAGGGCTGGAGCTTCGCCGCCTGGTACCTGGCCTGGCTGGCCCGCGCCGAGGCCGCCGCGTACGGGGCGTGACCGCCGGCTCCGCCCCGGACCCGGCAGGCGGCGGGCCGATCCCGTCCGTGCGTGGCGCGTGATCGCCATCATCACGGAATGCGGTCGTCACTGTCGGTGACGGTGCCTACGGTGGGAGACCATACGGCACTGCTGACAGGGGGATCCTGTGAACGTACGACCGCGCCACCAGACGCACCGCGTCACGGACAGCAACCTGCGCCAGGGCTCTGGGGGGCGTTCATGCCCAGGCCCTGGCCCGGGTTCACATCCGGACGCCGCCCCGGGTTCATGCCAAGGTCCGGCGTCGGCGCCGCCCGGGCCCGGTCCGGGAGTCCTGTTACCGGCCCCGGGCCGGCGGCCGTCTACGCGCCGGAGTCCCGCCGCCGGATCTTGCTCCCCAGCCACACCAGCGGGTCGTACTTACGGTCCACGGCCCGCTCCTTCAACGGGATCAGAGCGTTGTCCGTGATCTTGATCTGCTCCGGGCACACCTCGGTGCAGCACTTGGTGATGTTGCAGTAGCCCAGGCCGTGCTCGTCCTGGGCCGTGCGCTTGCGGTCCAGGCCCGTCTCGGCGGCCGCGTCCAGGGGGTGCATGTCCAGTTCGGCGACGCGCATCAGGAAGCGAGGGCCGGCGAAGGCCGCCTTGTTCTCCTCGTGGTCGCGCACCACATGGCAGGTGTCCTGGCACAGGAAGCACTCGATGCACTTGCGGAACTCCTGGGAGCGGTCCACATCGACCTGCTGCATCCGGTACTCGCCGGCGGCGAGCCCGGCAGGCGGGACGAACGACGGCACCTCACGAGCCTTCTCGTAGTTGAAGGCGACGTCCGTGACCAGATCGCGCACCACCGGGAAGGCCCGCAGCGGGGTCACCGTGATGGTCTCGGCCCGGTCGAAGACCGACATCCGGGTCATGCACAGCAGCCGCGGGCGGCCGTTGATCTCCGCGCTGCACGAGCCGCACTTGCCCGCCTTGCAGTTCCAGCGCACTGCCAGGTCCGGGGCCTGGGTGGCCTGCAGCCGGTGGATGATGTCGAGGACGACCTCGCCGTCGTGGACCTCGACCGTGAAGTCCCTGAGGCCGCCTCCCTCCTGGTCGCCGCGCCAGACCCTGAACCGAGCGTCGTACGTGCTCATTCGTACAGCTCCTCTTCGGCGAGGTACTTGACCAGCTCCTCCTTCTCGAAGAGAGCGAGCAGGTCGGGGCGGATGGGCTCGGTGGTCCTGCGTACGAGTTCGATCTGGCCGCGCGCCGGGTCGCTGGCAGCCAGGCCACCCGTCGGATCCGAGAGCCGGCACTGCAGATTGATCCGGCGCCACTCGCGGTCCATGCCGGGGCAGTCCTCGCGCGTGTGGCCGCCGCGGCTCTCGGTGCGCTCCAGGGCGGCGCGGGCGATGCACTCGCTGACCAGCAGCATGTTCCGCAGGTCCAGGGAGAGATGCCAGCCCGGGTTGAACTGCCGGTGGCCCTCGACTCCGGCGCGCCGTGCGCGCACCCGGAGCTCGGAGAGTTTCTTCAGGGCCTGCATCATCTCGGTCTCGCGCCGGATGATCCCGACCAGGTCGTTCATGGTCTGCTGGAGTTCCTGGTGGAGGGTGTACGGATTCTCCGGGGCCGTGCCCGGCTCCGGGCCCTCCGCGCTGAACGGACGCAGCGCCTCCGCCGCGGCCGCGTCGATCTGGGCGTCGTCCACGAGCGGCCGCGCCGCCCCGGCGGCCCCGGCCGCGTACTCCGCCGCGTGCCACCCCGCCCGTCGTCCGAAGACGAGCAGGTCGGAGAGGGAGTTGCCGCCGAGCCGGTTGGAGCCGTGCATACCGCCCGCGACCTCGCCCGCCGCGTAGAGCCCGGGGACGCCGACCGTGGCGGCGGAGTCCGAGTCGACCGCGATGCCGCCCATCACGTAATGGCAGGTCGGCCCGACCTCCATGGCCTCGGCGGTGATGTCCACGTCCGCCAGCTCCTTGAACTGGTGGTACATGGACGGCAGTCGGCGCCGGATGACCTCCGCCGGCATCCGGGTCGACACATCGAGGAACACGCCGCCGTGCGGGGACCCGCGGCCCGCCTTCACCTCGGCGTTGATCGCGCGGGCGACCTCGTCCCGGGGGAGCAGTTCGGGCGGGCGCCGGTTGTTGTCCGGGTCCTCGTACCAGCGGTCGCCCTCCTCCTCCGACTCCGCGTACTTCTCCTTGAAGACGTCCGGGACGTAGTCGAACATGAACCGCTTGCCGTCACTGTTGCGCAGCACCCCTCCGTCGCCACGCACCGACTCGGTGACCAGGATCCCCTTCACCGACGGAGGCCAGACCATCCCGGTCGGATGGAACTGCACGAACTCCATGTTCAGCAGCGGGGCCCCGGCGAGCAGCGCCAGCGCGTGCCCGTCGCCCGTGTACTCCCACGAGTTCGACGTCACCTTGAAGGACTTGCCGATGCCGCCGGTGGCCAGGACGACCGCCGGGGCCTCCAGGACGAAGAAGCGGCCGGACTCGCGCTCGTAGCAGAACACACCGGAGACCCGGCCCGCGGCGGAGGCGCTGTCGGATGGAGTCTCCTTGAGCACGCGCGTCACCGTGCACTCCTGGAAGACCTTCAGCCGCGCCTCGTAGTCCCCGAACTCGGCCTTGTCCTCCTGCTGCAGCGAGACGATCTTCTGCTGGAGCGTCCGGATCAGCTCCAGGCCCGTCCGGTCTCCGACGTGCGCGAGCCGCGGGTACTCGTGGCCCCCGAAGTTGCGCTGGGAGATCTTCCCGTCCTTCGTACGGTCGAAGAGCGCTCCCCAGGTCTCCAGCTCCCACACCCGCTCCGGGGCCTCCTGCGCGTGCAGCTCGGCCATCCGCCACTGGTTGAGGAACTTCCCGCCGCGCATGGTGTCGCGGAAGTGGACCTGCCAGTTGTCGTGGGCGTTCACATTGGCCATGGAGGCGGCGATCCCGCCCTCCGCCATGACCGTGTGCGCCTTGCCGAAGAGGGACTTGCAGATCACGGCGGTACGGGCGCCCCGCTCGCGCGCCTCGATGGCGGCCCGCAGCCCCGCGCCGCCCGCGCCCACCACGACGACGTCCCACTCCTGCCGTTCCAGTTCGGTCATCAGATGGCACCTTCCTCAGAAGAAGCGGGGATCGGCGAAGGCACCGGTGGCCAGCAGGTACACGTAGAAGTCGGCGAGCGCGACGCTGATCAGCGACGCCCAGGCGAGCAGCATGTGACGCTCGTTGAGTCTGCTGACCCAGCCCCACAGCCGGTAGCGCACCGGGTGCTTGGAGAAGTGCTTCAGCCGGCCGCCCATGATGTGCCGGCAGGAGTGACACGACAGGGTGTACGCCCAGATCAGCACGATGTTGACGAGGAAGACCAGGGTGCCGAGCCCCATGTGCCCCCATGCGTAGTTCTCGTCGCGGAAGGCGAGCACGGTGTCGTAGGTGAGGATGCCCGCGACCGGCAGTGCCGCGTAGAAGAAGTAGCGGTGGATGTTCTGCAGGATCAGCGGGAAGCGGGTCTCGCCCGTGTACGCGCTGTGCGGCTCGGCGACCGCGCAGGCCGGGGGCGACGCCCAGAACCCCCGGTAGTAGGCCTTGCGGTAGTAGTAGCAGGTCAGCCGGAAGCCGAGCGGGAAGATCAGGATCAGCAGCGCGGGGGAGAGCCCCCACCAGCTTCCGAAGATCTCCCAGTTGGGGCCGCCCTTCATCGGCACGCAGTTCTCGGCGAGACAGGGCGAGTAGAAGGGCGAGACGTACGGCGCGGCGTAGTAGTCGCTGTTCGCGAAGGCCCGCCAGGTCGAGTAGACGATGAAGGCGAGCAGTCCGGCGGCGGTCGCGGCGGGCGCCAGCCACCAGCGGTCCGTCCTGAGGTGGCGGGGGGCGATGGCGGCGCGCGAGGCGCCGCGCACGCCTGTGTCGGTGTGGGGTTCGGTGCCTGTGGCCAACGAGGTCTCCTAGGGCGCGTGCCGGTCGCGCGCACCCAGGCCCTCGTCGTCCGAATCCGTCCACAGCGAGCTGTCGTACGGAGTGTCGGGAATGGTGACCAGGTCTTCGGGGCGGCCGGCCGGCCGGGCACGGGTGGCGTCCTCCCGCGTTTGCGTGAGGTTCCGCTCCAGCCGCTCGACCGTACGGGCCAGGTCGTCGAGGCGTCGCTTGACGTCCGTCAACTCGTCCTGCATGGACATGTGTTGCCCTCACTTCCGCGGTCGCGGGTGGCATGCGGGGGTCTGGGGGTGCTCCCCAGAGGGCTCTTGTGTGCGCCTGCGAGTGTTGCGCGTCACATCCCTTGTTGTGAAGGCGTGTGCACCGATTCCCGCGCGCGCCACCCGTAAGGGGGCATCCCCGATGGGCCGCATGGGTGGGGTTTACGGGCCGCTCCGCCGTGTCGGCGTCACGCCCTGACCGCCGTGGCCTTCAGTGAAGGCGCAATAGGTGTGATCATCTCCAAATTCCCGAACCAGGACGAAGAGGTACAGGCCATGCCCTACGTCGTCGCCTCACGCCGGAGGACCCTGCGTTCCGTATCCCTCCTCACCAGCGGTGTGCTCGCGCTCCCCGTGCTGGCCGGCTGCAGCACGGCGAAGCCCGGGACCGAGGCCAAGCCGGTCCCCGCGGACATCGGCCCCGCCGCCCGCGACCTGGTCGAGGACGGCGGCACCCTGCGCTGGGCCGTCGACGCCGTGCCCGTGACGCTCAACACCTTCCAGGCCGACGCCGACGGCGCCACGTCGCGGATCGCCGGCGCCGCGCTCCCCTCCCTCTTCACCTTCGACGAGCGCGGTCGCCCCCAGCGCAACCCCGACTATCTGGAATCGGCCGAGGTCGTCGAGCGCGAGCCCAAGCAGGTCGTCCTCTACAAGCTCAACCAGGAGGCGGTCTGGAGCGACGGCCGCGAGATCGGGGCACCCGACTTCCTCGCCCAGTGGCGGGCGCTCAGCGGCAAGGACACGGCCTACTGGACCGCGCGCAACGCGGGCTACGACCGCATCGAGAAGATCGAGCGCGGCGCGAGCGATCTGGAGGTGCGTGTCACCTTCGCCAGGCCGTACACCGACTGGCGGTCGCTCTTCACCCCGCTCTACCCGAAGGAGGTGATGGGCACCCCGTCCGCCTTCAACGAGGGCGCCCGGACCCGGCTCGTCTCCACCGCAGGGCCGTTCAAATTCGAGGATCTCGACCGCAAGGCCGGCACCGCGACCCTCGTCCGCAACCCGCGCTGGTGGGGGGAGCCCGCCAAGCTCGACTCGCTCGTCATGCGCGCCGTGCCCCGCGACCAGCGCGCCGCCGCGCTCGCCACGGGCAACGTCGACCTGGCCGAAATCGATCGGAGCGTCGCGGACCGTATCGCGGTGGCCTCGCGGGAGAAGCAGCCCGCGGGGCAGGGTTCCGGCGCCGACGGCGCCCGGCCCGCGGCGTACAAGCCGAGGTCGCACGCGTTCGGCTCCGACGAGGACCAGGCGGAGCGAGTCCTGCCGGCCCGGAAACACAACAGGGCCATGCTCGCCGAGTACGCGAACCAGCAGATCGCGCTGCGGGCCTTCGTCGTCCGCAAGACGCTCGAGCCCGCGTACACCCAGCTCGCGCTCAACGGCGAGGCCGGGCCGCTCGCGGACGACCGGGTACGCCGTGCCGTGGCCCGCGCGCTCGACCGCAAGGAGCTCGCCGAGGCCGTACTGAAGCCGCTGGGGCTGCCCGCGCATCCGGTCGGCAGTCATCTCGCGCTCGCCGGGCAGCCGGCGTACGCCGACAACAGCGGGGCGCTCGGCGACCAGGACACCCAGGAGGCGCAGGCGCTGCTCTCCGACGCGGGCTGGACGCCGGAGGGGGCGCGCGAGCAGACGTCGGAGGACGGGACCAAGGCGGGCGCCGAGGCGAGCGCCGAGTCGAGCACGGGCGCGAGCCCGGCGGTCGAGAGCCCTGCCGGCGGTCCTGCTGTCAAGCCCCCGGCGAGCAGCCCGGCGAGTGGCCCGGCCGCCAAGCCCCCGGCGAGCGGCCCCGCTGTCAAGCCCCCGGTGGCCCAGAGCCCGGCGAGCGGCCCTGCTGTCAAGCCCCCGGCGAGCGGCCCGGCCACCGAGCCACCCGCGACCAGCCCCGCGCCCAAGCCCCCGGCCGCCGCGGGCGCCGGGAACCGCGCCGCGGACACCTCATCGGACGAGGGCCTCTACGTCGTCGGCGACGGCAAGCCGGGCGACGCCGTCCCCGGCCGCGAGGCCGGCTGGAACGTCCTGGCCCCCGCCAGGACCGCCGCCCTCCAGAGAGCCGCCCTGCGCCGGCAGGCCGATTCCCTCCACCGTGACCGTGACGACTCCGAGAACCGCGACGCCCCCGCACGGCACCGCGGCAACCGCTCCCTGGGCCCCCGCGACGACTCCGCCTCCGGGGACGGGAAGCAGGGCGGCGTCGCCGGCGCCTACGCCCCGGTCGGGACCCGTGCCCCCGCGCCCGCCCCCGCCGACGAGTCGAGGAGCGCGGCCCGCGGCCCGCTCGGCAAGGACGGCAAGGCGCTCACCCTGCGCTTCGTCCTCCCCTCAGGACCCGGTTCCGAGCCCCTGCGCACGGTCGGCAACAAGATCGCCCGCATGCTGGACCGGGTCGGCATCCGTACGGAGATCGCCAAGGTCGCCGACGAGAACTTCTTCAAGGACCACATCGCCTCCGGCAACTACGACCTCGCCCTCTACTCCTGGCCGGCCACCGCCTACCCCGCGACCGACGCCCGCCCGATCTTCGCCAAGCCGGAGCCCGCGACCGACGGCTCGCTGCTGGTGGAGCAGAACTACACCCGGGTCGGCACAGACCACATCGACCAGCTCTTCGACCAGGCCGCCGCCGAGCTGGACGAGAAGCAGTCCCTGGAGCTCGTGAAGCAGGCCGACGCCCGGATCTGGGCCGCGGCCGGGTCCATCCCCCTCTACCAGCGCCCGCAGCTGGTGGCCGTGAAGCGGGATCTGGTGAACGCGGGCGCCTTCGGCTTCGCCTCACCGCGCTATCAGGACATCGGCTTCACGAAGTCGAAAACCACGACGAACGACAAGAAATAGCCGGTCAGCCCCTGGGGCGCGGTCCGGAGGAGCCCGGCCGCCCTTGCCCGGACGCCCGAGAACCTCAGAACCAGCTCAAGTCCCTTGCCCGCCGGAGCCCCCGGCGGGCAAGGTCGTTCTTGCGTATCAGCCCATGACCCGGGCCTCTTTCCGCACCCTCTTGCCTCACTTCTCGCCCCCACCGCTTGCCCCCATGCAACCCCCACGATCGACCTCAGCCCGCTCTCGGATCGGGCCGGGAAGCCCCTTTCGCGGCAGCCCCGTACCATGGACACAGCCGTGGCGCGTCCGCCCGGCGGGCGTACGAGCAAACAGACGCCGCATCCCACGATCCGAGAGAAGCGCAAGCCACCCATGCCCACGCGCCACGACATCCGTAACGTCGCCATCGTCGCCCACGTCGACCACGGCAAGACGACCATCGTCGACGCCATGCTGAAGCAGGCCGGTGCCTTCGCCGCACACCAGCTCGACTCCGTCGACGACAGGATGATGGACTCGAACGACCTGGAGCGTGAGAAGGGCATCACGATCCTCGCCAAGAACACGGCGGTGAAGTACCACCCCAAGAACGGCGAGGCCCCGATCACCATCAACATCATCGACACCCCCGGCCACGCCGACTTCGGCGGTGAGGTCGAGCGCGGTCTGTCGATGGTCGACGGTGTCGTGCTGCTGGTGGACGCCTCCGAGGGCCCGCTGCCGCAGACCCGCTTCGTGCTCCGCAAGGCGCTCCAGCGGCGGATGCCCGTCATCCTCTGCATCAACAAGACGGACCGCCCGGACTCCCGGATCGACGAGGTCGTCAACGAGACCTACGACCTCTTCCTCGACCTGGACGCCGACGAGGACCAGATCGAGTTCCCGATCGTCTACGCCTGCGGTCGTGACGGCATCGCCTCGCTGACCAAGCCGGAGGACGGCACCGTCCCGGCCGACAGCGACAGCCTGGAGCCGTTCTTCTCCACCATCCTGGAGCACATCCCGGCCCCGACGTACGAGGAGGAGGCCCCGCTCCAGGCCCACGTCACCAACCTCGACGCCGACAACTTCCTCGGCCGTATCGCGCTGCTCCGCGTCGAGCAGGGAGAGCTGCGCAAGGGCCAGACCGTCGCCTGGATCAAGCGCGACGGCTCGATCGCCAACGTCCGCATCACCGAGCTGATGATGACCGAGGCGCTCACCCGCAAGCCCGCCGAGGTTGCGGGCCCGGGTGACATCTGCGCCGTGGCCGGTATCCCGGACATCATGATCGGTGAGACGCTGGCCGACCCGGAGAACCCGGTCGCGCTGCCGCTGATCACGGTCGACGAGCCCGCGATCTCCATGACCATCGGTACGAACACCTCGCCGCTGGTCGGCCGCGGCGGCACCGGCAAGGGCGCCGACAACAAGGCCGCCGTCAAGGACCGCAAGGTCACCGCCCGCCAGGTGAAGGACCGCCTCGAGCGCGAGCTGATCGGTAACGTCTCGCTTCGCGTCCTGGAGACCGACCGTCCGGACGCCTGGGAGGTCCAGGGCCGCGGTGAGCTGGCGCTCGCGATCCTCGTCGAGACCATGCGCCGGGAGGGCTTCGAGCTGACCATCGGCAAGCCGCAGGTCGTCACCAAGGAGGTCGACGGGAAGCTGCACGAGCCCGTCGAGCGCATGACCATCGACGTGCCCGAGGAGCACATGGGCGCGGTCACGCAGCTCATGGGCGTCCGCAAGGGCCGCATGGACAACATGTCCAACCACGGCTCCGGCTGGGTCCGCATGGAGTTCGTCGTGCCGTCCCGCGGTCTGATCGGCTTCCGCACGGAGTTCCTGACCCAGACCCGCGGTACGGGTATCGGCCACTCCATCCACGAGGGCCACGAGCCGTGGTTCGGCACCCTGACGACCCGTAACAACGGCTCGCTCGTCGCCGACCGGTCCGGCGCCGTCACCGCCTTCGCGATGACGAACCTCCAGGAGCGCGGCGTCCTCTTCGTCGAGCCGGGCACCGAGGTCTACGAGGGCATGATCGTCGGCGAGAACTCCCGCTCCGACGACATGGACGTGAACATCACCAAGGAGAAGAAGCTCACCAACATGCGCTCCTCCACGGCCGATGTCGCGGAGTCCATCGTTCCGCCGCGCAAGCTCTCCCTGGAGCAGTCCCTGGAGTTCTGCCGCGACGACGAGTGCGTCGAGGTGACCCCGGAGGCCGTCCGCATCCGCAAGGTCAACCTGGACGCCCGCGAGCGCGCCCGCGCCGCCTCGCGCGCCAAGCACGGCTGAGCCCGTCACGGCCGAGGCGGCCCGCACGGGCGGCCGGCGCCGTAGGATCGGCTGATCCGGGTCAATTCCGGGTCAACTCTTCGACAGAGGCCCGGCTCCTCGCAGACACTGCGGGGGGCCGGGCCTTTCGTCAACCTCATTTCGGCCCTCGGTCCTGACTCATACGTCCGTATATCGGAGTCCACTCTCCGGAACTTGTGTCAAGGGTCCGTTTCGCGGGTGTCTGTCTGTGCTCGCTTTGTCCGGATTTCGGGCAGGGCGGCCGCGCCGATGTTGTCAAAACGAGACCCTTTAAGTGTGGTTTACAGCCCTCCTCTCCTTAATAGTTGGCTCCATTGAGCTCGGGTCAATGGGTCACGCGCTGTGGGGAGCGCCGACTCACGAGCACACTCGTGGTACTTGACGAGCACGCTGTCAGGGGTGTCAGCGCGCGTAGAACAGTGCCCTTCTTGTAGTGACAAGTGGACTCATGAGGAGGAAACCCATGCGCGGTGCCAAGAGCGCCAAGTGGGTCGCCGGTGCGATCGTCGTCGCCCTGGCGGCCACTGCCTGTGGCAGTGGTGGTGGTGACGAGGGCAAGAAGAACCCGTCGGGCAAGCCCGAGGGCTATGTCTCCATCGACGTCGGCGAGCCGCAGAAGCCGCTCATCCCGGCCGACACCAACGAGACCAACGGCTCCTACGTCATCCAGTCGCTCTTCACCCAGCTGCTGGACTTCGACGCCAAGGGCGAGATCGTCTACACGAACGCCGAGTCGGTCTCCACCACGGACTCGAAGACCTGGACCGTCAAGCTCAAGTCGGGCTGGAAGTTCCACAACGGCGAGGCCGTCACCGCGCAGTCGTACGTCGACGCGTGGAACTGGTACGCCAACATCAAGAACAACCAGCAGAACAGCTTCTGGTTCGGCGACATCGCCGGCTACGCCGACGTCCACCCCGAGAAGGGTGAGCCGAAGGCCGACAAGATGTCCGGTCTGAAGGTCGTGGACGACACCACCTTCACGATCACGCTGACCGACAAGGTCCCGTACTTCAACTACAAGCTGGGCTACGCCACCTTCGCCCCGCTCCCGAAGGTCTTCTACGACGACCCGAAGGCGTTCGGCCAGAAGCCGGTCGGCAACGGTCCGTACAAGTTCGAGAAGTGGACCCACAAGAAGCTGATCCAGGTCGCGGCCAACCCTGACTACCAGGGCCCGAACAAGGCGGCGAACAAGGGCATCCAGTTCAAGAGCTACACGACCCTCGAGGCCGCGTACCAGGACGTCGTCTCCGGCAACCTGGACATCATCCGCCAGGTCGGCCCGACGGACCTGCCGAAGTACAAGCAGGACCTGGGCGAAGGCGCCATCGAGCAGCCGTACGCGGCCATCCAGACGCTGGTCCCGGCCTTCTACACCAAGACGTTCAAGGACATCGACCCGAAGGTCCTCCAGGGTCTGTCCATGGCGATCGACCGTGACACGATCACCAAGACCGTCCTGAACAACACCCGTACCCCCGCGACGAGCTTCACGCCGCCGCAGGTCAAGGGCAACCAGGACCTGGGCACGGACGTCTTCACGTACAACCCGACGAAGGCGAAGCAGCTCATCACCGAGGGCGGCGGCGTCCCCGAGAACAAGCTGTCCATCCAGTACAACAGCGACGGCGGCCACAAGGAGTGGATCACCGCGGTCTGCGAGTCCATCCGCAAGGCCACCGGCGTCGACTGCGTCGGCGACCCGAAGCCGGACTTCGCGACCGACCTCGAGGCCCGCGACAACAACCAGGTCAAGGGGATGTACCGCGGCGGCTGGGTCGCCGACTACCCGGTCAACGTCAACTTCCTCAAGGAGCTGTACCACACCAGCGCCGAGTCCAACAACGGTCGCTTCTCCGACAAGGAGATCGACGCGCTGATGGCCACCGCTGACAAGGCGAACTCCCTGGACGAGACCGTCAAGGCCTACCAGGAGGTCGAGAAGAAGCTCCTCGACAAGATGCCGGCGATCCCGCTCTGGTACTACCGCATCAACGGTGGTCACGGTAAGGGCGTCGACAACGTCGCGGTCGACTTCCACGGCGACCTCGAGCTGACCGGCGTCACCGTCAAGTAACACCCAGCCTGCGGGCCTCATCCCCACTCGGCCGTCACCCGCCGCCGTCGGAGATCCGGCGGCGGCGGAGGTCAGGGGGTCGCCTGTCACGGGCGGCCCCCTGACCGCAGTTAACCCCTCACGGAGGCACCCATGGGGCGCTACGTCGCACGACGACTGCTCCAGATGATCCCGGTGTTCATCGGGTCAACCTTTTTGATCTTCGCCATGATGTACGCGCTGCCCGGTGACCCCGTCAGAGCGCTCATGGGAGACCAGGCCTACGACCCAGCGGTCGTGGCGTCCATCCGCGCTGATCTCGGTCTCGACCAGCCACTCTGGCAGCAGTACTTCACCTATCTGGGCAACCTGGTGCAGGGTGACTTCGGTACCGAGATCGCCAGTAAGCGCGAAATCGCCGACATCATCGCCCAGGCGTTCCCGATCACTCTTCGGCTGACGCTCTTCGCGTTCACCTTCACGGTGCTCGTGGGCATCGGCCTCGGCGTGATCGCGGGCCTGCGCCCCGACTCCGTGCGGGACCGGGGGCTCCTCGCCCTCACCCTGGTACTGATCTCGATGCCCTCCTTCGTGCTGGGCTACCTGATGCAGTACATCTTCGCGTTCCAGCTCGGCGTCACCACGGCGACGGTGCAGGACTCCGAGAACATCGCGGACCTGCTCCTGCCGGCCATCGTCCTCGGCTCGCTCTCGCTCGCCTACGTGGCCCGGTTGACCCGTACGTCCATGGCCGAGAACCTGCGCGCGGACTACATGCGCACGGCGGTGGCCAAGGGCCTGCCGCGCCGCCGGATCGTCGGCGTCCACCTGATGCGCAACTCCCTCGTCCCGGTGGTCACCTTCCTCGGTACCGACATCGGCAACCTGATGACCGGCGCCATCGTCACCGAGGGCATCTTCAACGTGCAGGGAGTCGGAAAGACCATCTTCGACGCGCTCACGCGCCGCGAGGGTGCGACGGTCGTGGGCATCGCCTCGCTGATCGTCCTCGTCTACCTGCTCACCAGCCTGCTTGTCGACCTGCTCTACGCGGTCCTGGACCCGAGGATCCGGTATGCCTGAGAAGACCGCCGAGACCCCGGCGACCACGGACACGATCACTGTCGCGGCCGCCACCGGCGTGCCCGCCACCGAGGCGGGTCCCGCTCCGGGCAAGCCGCGCAGCCTCTGGTCCGACGCGTGGCACGACCTGCGCACCAACCCGCTGTTCCTCGTGTCGGCGGTGCTCATCCTGCTGCTGCTGACCGTCTCCGCCTGGCCGAGCCTGTTCACCAGCGCATCGCCGCGCGACGCGGACCTGGTCAACCACTACCTGTCGCCGCCGAACTGGAGCCACTTCTTCTCTCCCGACTGGTTCGGCTACGACGGCCAGGGCCGGTCGATCTACGCGCGTGTGATCTACGGCGCCCGCGCCTCGATCCTCGTCGGTGTCGGCGTCACCGCCCTGGTGACCGTTCTCGGCACGCTGATCGGCATGATGGCCGGCTACTTCGGTGGCTGGATCGACACCATGCTGTCGCGGCTCACCGACATCTTCTTCGGTATCCCGTTCCTGCTCGGCACCCTGGTGATCCTCACCAGCTTCGAGAAGCGTGAGGTCTGGGTCGTCATCCTGGCCCTGGCGTTCCTCGGCTGGACCCAGATCGCCCGTGTCGCCCGCGGCTCGGTGATCACCATCAAGCACGCCGACTACGTCGTCGCGGCCAAGGCGCTCGGCTCCTCGACCTGGCGCATCATGATGCGGCACATCCTGCCCAACGCGGTCGCCCCGATCATCGTCGTCGCGACGATCGCCCTCGGCGGCTACATCGCGGCCGAGGCGACGCTGTCCTTCCTGGGTGTCGGCCTCGCCGAGCCGACGGTCTCCTGGGGCGTCGACGTGTCCAGTGGACGTGAGCAGCTCCGCAACGCGCCCCATGTGCTGATCGTTCCATCGGTGATGGTGTCGATCACGGTGCTCTCGTTCCTGATGTTCGGCGATGCGGTACGCAACGCCCTCGACCCCAAGCTGCGCTGAGGGAGGCGTACATGACCATCATCGACAAAACAGCGGATGTACCCGCTCCGCGCGGGAGCGACGAAAACGAAGGCCCGCTGCTCGAGGTCCGCGACCTGCACGTGGAGTTCCACACCCGTGACGGCGTCGCCAAGGCCGTCAACGGCGTGAACTACTCGGTGAGTGCCGGCGAGACCCTCGCCGTGCTCGGTGAGTCAGGCTCCGGCAAGTCCGTGACCGCCCAGGCGATCATGGGCATCCTGGACATGCCCCCGGGGCGCATCCCCAAGGGCGAGATCCTCTTCCGCGGCGAGGACATGCTCAAGATGTCCTCCGAGGAGCGCCGTATGCTCCGTGGCCGCAAGATGGCGATGATCTTCCAGGACGCGCTGTCGTCGCTGAACCCGGTGCTCTCCGTGGGCTACCAGCTCGGCGAGATGTTCCGGGTGCACCACGGCCTGTCCAAGAAGGAATCCAAGGCCAAGTCCATCGAGCTGATGGACCGGGTCAAGATCCCGGCCGCCGCGGCGCGGGTCAACGACTACCCGCACCAGTTCTCCGGCGGTATGCGTCAGCGCATCATGATCGCCATGGCGCTGGCGCTGGAGCCGGACCTGATCATCGCGGACGAGCCGACCACCGCGCTCGACGTGACCGTCCAGGCACAGGTCATGGACCTGCTCGCGGAGCTGCAGCGCGAGTACAACATGGGTCTGATCCTGATCACCCACGACCTCGGTGTCGTCGCCGACGTCGCGGACAAGATCGCCGTGATGTACGCGGGCCGGATCGTCGAGACCGCGCCCGTGCACGAGCTCTACAAGCGCCCGGCCCACCCGTACACCCGGGGTCTGCTCGACTCGATCCCGCGCCTGGACCAGAAGGGCCAGGAGCTGTACGCGATCAAGGGTCTGCCGCCCAACCTGACGCGTATCCCGACCGGTTGTGCGTTCAACCCGCGCTGCCCGAAGGCCGACGACATCTGCCGTACGGAGATCCCGGCTCTGCACCCGGTGACCGAGCAGGACGGCACCGAGCTGCCCGGCCGCGGAAGCGCGTGCCACTTCTGGAAGGAGACGATCCATGGCTGAGCTCAGCAAGAACGATGAGGCCGTGGACGCGACCCCGAACGTCACCGAGGTCGAGACGGTCGACGCGGCCACCGAGGCGGAGGCCGTGGCCGCACTCGATGCGCCGGTGGACCGCGGTGAGCCGATCCTCCAGGTGCGCAATCTGGTCAAGCACTTCCCGCTGACCCAGGGCATCCTCTTCAAGAAGAAGGTCGGCGCGGTCAAGGCCGTGGACGGGATCTCGTTCGACCTCTACCAGGGCGAGACCCTCGGCATCGTGGGCGAGTCCGGCTGTGGCAAGTCCACGGTCGCCAAGCTGCTGATGTCGCTGGAGACGGCGACGGCCGGCGAGGTCTTCTACAAGGGCCAGGACATCACCCGGCTGTCCGGGCGGGCGCTGAAGGCGGTCCGCCGGAACATCCAGATGGTGTTCCAGGACCCGTACACCTCGCTCAACCCGCGTATGACGGTCGGCGACATCATCGGCGAGCCCTTCGACATCCACCCCGAGGTGGCTCCGAAGGGCGACCGGCGCCGCAAGGTGCAGGAGCTGCTGGACGTCGTCGGTCTGAACCCGGAGTACATCAACCGGTACCCGCACCAGTTCTCCGGCGGCCAGCGCCAGCGCATCGGCATCGCCCGTGGTCTTGCGCTCAACCCGGAGATCATCATCTGCGACGAGCCGGTCTCGGCGCTCGACGTCTCCGTGCAGGCACAGGTCATCAACCTGATGGAGAAGCTGCAGGACGAGTTCAACCTGTCCTATCTCTTCATCGCCCACGACCTGTCGATCGTCCGGCACATCTCCGACCGGGTCGGCGTGATGTACCTCGGCAAGATGGCCGAGATCGGTACGGACACGCAGATCTACGACCACCCGACGCACCCCTACACCCAGGCGCTGCTGTCGGCGGTCCCCGTGCCCGACCCGGCGGCCCGTGAGGGTCGCGATCGGATCATCCTCACCGGTGACGTCCCGTCGCCGGCGAACCCGCCGTCCGGCTGCCGCTTCCGCACCCGTTGCTGGAAGGCCGAGGAGAGGTGCGCCACCGAGGTTCCGCTGCTGGCGGTCCCGGAGCACTTCGTCGGTCGGGACACCCCGGCCGCGCACGAGTCGGCGTGCCACTTCGCCGAGGAGAAGGACGTCGTCCACGCGGTGTGATCCGCGCCCGCGCCCGTACGCCGTGAAGGCGCCCGGAACCCCTGGGGTTCCGGGCGCCTTCGCCGTTCCCGGGAGTCTCGGACGCGTCGCGGGTGCCCTTGTCGATAAGGCGTTGCCCGGCGCCCGGAGGCCGCGTCAGGGTGCACTCATGAACTCGACACCCGCGCTGCGTCGCGCCACCCCCGCCGACGCCCACGCCGTGCACCGGCTCCTGAACGCCATCGACACGATCGAGATCGGACACCCGGAGACCGACCTCCACACCGTCGAGGCGGACCTCGCGGGAACCGAGGCCTGGCTCGTCGAGGAGGGCGACGAGCCCGTCGCCCTCGGCATGGTCTGGCAGGAGACCGGGGAGCCCGTGGAACCCGACGCTCCCGGGAGGGAGCGGATCGAGGCCGATCTGTACGCGCTGCCGGGAAGGGCCGCGGCGACCGCCGCGCTCCTCGCGACGATGGAGGCCAGGGCCGCCGAGCTCGCGGCGGCGGCCGGGGCGACCCATGCGGTGGTCCACCTGGGCCTGTCGACGGCCACCAGCGTGGACACCGGGCAGGTGCGGTCCCGCGGCTGGTGGCCCGTACGCCGCTACAACGTGCTGACGCGCGAGGTCGACGGGGCGGACGTCGCGCAGGAGCTGCCCGCCGGGCCGGTGCTCCGTGAGTGCCGTACGGAGGAGGACCGGCGCATCGCCCATGCCGTGCTGGAGGAGGCGTTCGCCGAGCACTACGACCATCGCGCACGTGCGTACGAGGCGTGGCTGGCGCGGATGGAGGAGAGCAGGCCGATCGACTGGTCCCTCTGCTGGATCGCCCGCGAGGAGGGCGCGGGCGACGTGGCGGTGCTGCTGGCCCGCGACGACCGCGCCGCCATGGGCTGGGTGCGCTCCCTGGGGGTGCTCCCCGCGGCCCGCGGGCGCGGCCTCGGCGCACTGCTGCTGCGGCAGGCGTTCGCCGTATTCGCCCGCAGGGGCAGGACGACCGTGGGCCTCGCGGTCGACACCGGAAACGCGACGGGTGCGCTTCGGCTGTACGAGCGGAGCGGGATGTCGCTCCACTATGCGGCGGACACCTGGGAGCTGACGCTGCCTCTGAAGCGGTGAACGGTGAACGGTGAGCGGTGGCCGGTCACCGGTACCGGTGGGTGGGGCCGGGTGTCCGTGCTCGAGCGCCGGACGGGCCTGAGGGAGGCCGCCCGTGCCCCACGGTCCGGGGCCCGGCAGGGCGTAGGAGGAGTTCGAGGCGCAGGGGTGCGGGGGCGCGGCCCTCGGCACGGGCCGGGGCTTGCCCCGGGACGGGGTGGGGAGAAGGCTCGCCGCAGGCGCACACACCGGCGTTGCTGACGTGCAGTCTGTTCGCGTATGGGGTGATATGGGGATCTACGTATCGCCCTCGACCCGAGGAGGCACCCCATGCGCCGAGCCACGCACGCCAAGTCGACCGCATGCGCCGTCGCCACCGTGCTCGCCGCGACGGCCTGCGGCGGCGGGGGCACCGGGGGCGGTGGCGGTGCCGACGGGATCGTGAGCTCCTCCTGGGGGGACCCGCAGAACCCGCTGGAGCCGTCGAACACGAACGAGGTCCAGGGCGGCAAGGTCCTCGACATGATCTTCCGGGGCCTCAAGCGCTACGACCCGAAGACCGGCGAGGCACAGGACATGCTCGCCGAGAAGATCGAGACCAGCGACTCCACCAGCTTCACCGTCACCGTCAAGGACGGCTGGACCTTCTCCAACGGCGAGCCGGTCACCGCCAAGTCCTTCGTCGACGCCTGGAACTACGGCGCCCACCTCAAGAACAACCAGCGCAACGCCTACTTCTTCGGCTACATCGAGGGCTACGACCAGGTCCACCCCGAATCCGGCGAGCCCACCGCCGCGACGATGTCGGGCCTCAAGGTCACAGGTCCCCGGACCTTCACGGTCAAGCTGTCCCAGAAGTTCTCCACCTGGCCCGAGACCCTCGGCTACGCCGCCTTCGCCCCGCTCCCGAAGGCCTTCTTCACCGATCACAGCGGCTGGCTCGCGAAGCCCGTCGGCAACGGTCCGTACGCCGTCGACTCGTACGCGAGGGGCTCCCAGATGTCCCTGCGCCGCTGGGACCAGTACCCCGGCGATGACAAGGCGCAGAACGGCGGCATCGACCTCAAGGTCTACACGGACAACAACACCGCCTACACCGATCTGACGGCCGGAAACCTCGACCTCGTCGACGACGTCCCCGCGTCCCAGCTCAAGAACGTCAAGTCCGACCTCGGCGACCGGTACATCAACACCCCGGCCGGCATCATCCAGACCCTCGCCTTCCCCTACTACGACCCGGCCTGGAACAAGCCCGGTCAGGAGAAGGTCCGCACGGGCCTGTCCATGGCGATCAACCGCGACCAGATCACCGACACGATCTTCCGGAGGACCCGCACCCCCGCCAAGGACTGGACGTCCCCCGTCCTCGGGGCGGACGGCGGCTTCGACGAGTCGCTCTGCGGCGACGCCTGCACGTACAACCCCGCCGAGGCGAAGAAGCTGATCACGGAGGGTGGCGGACTCCCCGGTGGCCAGGTGAAGATCACGTACAACGCGGACGCCGGCTCGCACAAGGAGTGGGTGGACGCCGTCTGCAACTCCATCAACAACGCGCTGGGCAACGACAAGGCCTGCGTGGGCAACCCCGTCGGCACCTTCGCCGACTTCCGCAACCAGATCACCCAGTCCAAGCTGACCGGCCCCTTCCGGGCCGGCTGGCAGATGGACTACCCGCTCATCCAGAACTTCCTCCAGCCGCTCTACTACACCAACGCCTCCTCCAACGACGGCAAGTGGAGCAACGAGGAGTTCGACCGGCTCGTCGACGAGGCCAACGCCGAGTCCGACACGGCGAAGGCGATCGACACGTTCAAGCAGGCCGAAGGGGTCGTACGGGACCAGATGGCGGCGATCCCGCTCTGGTACCAGAACGGCAGCGCCGGCTACTCGGACCGGATCAGCAACGTCGCGCTGAACCAGTTCAGCGTCCCCGTCTACAACGAGATCAAGGTCAGCTGACGGCCGCCCGGCCGCTGTTCGTCCGGACCCGCACCCCCAGGAGCCCCCATGGGACGTTATGTGATCCGGCGTCTGCTCCAGATGATCCCCGTCTTCATCGGCGCGACGCTGCTGATCTTCCTGATGGTGAACGTGATGGGTGACCCCATTGCGGGGCTCTGCGGCGACCGCGAGTGCGACCCGGCGACCGCGGCCCAGCTGCGCAAGGAGTTCGGCCTCGACAAGCCCGTGTGGCAGCAATACCTGACCTACATGGGCAACGTCTTCACCGGGGACTTCGGCACCGCGTTCAACGGACAGCCCGTCACCGAGCTGATGGCCACGGCCTTCCCGGTCACCATCCGGCTCACCCTCGTCGCGATCTTCTTCGAGATCGTCATCGGCATCGGCCTGGGCGTGCTCACCGGGTTGCGCCGCGGCCGCCCCGTCGACACCTCGGTCCTGCTGCTCACACTGGTGGTCATCTCCGTCCCCACCTTCGTCACCGGCCTGCTGCTCCAGTTGCTCCTCGGGGTGCAGTGGGGCTGGATCAGGCCCTCCGTCTCCTCCGAGGCGCCGCTCGGCGAACTGATCGTGCCGGGACTCGTCCTCGCCTCCGTGTCCCTCGCCTATGTGACCCGGCTGACGAGGACGTCCATCGCCGAGAACAAACGCGCCGACTACGTCCGCACGGCGATCGCCAAAGGATTGCCGCGCCACCGCGTCATCGGCCGCCATCTGCTGCGCAACTCGCTGATCCCCGTGGTCACCTTCATCGGCGCCGACATCGGCGCCTTGATGGGCGGTGCCATCGTCACCGAACGGATCTTCAACATCCATGGTGTCGGCTACCAGCTCTACCAGGGCATCCTCCGCCAGAACACCCAGACCGTCGTCGGCTTTGTGACCGTGCTGGTGCTGGTGTTCCTGGCGGTGAACCTGCTCGTCGACCTCCTGTACGCCGTACTCGACCCGAGGATCCGCTATGCCTGAGCCGCAGTACGAGGACGGGGGAGCCATCGCCCCGACCGGCGCCGGCGGCGCGATGGACCTCGCCACGAGCGAAGGCAGGACGCTGGAGCGGACCCCCGGCGGCCCGCCGGGCACAGGGCCGTCCGGGCTGCCTCCGTCAGCCGCCCAGGGCGGACGGGCACGCAGCCTCTGGTCCGACGCCTGGCGCGATCTGCGCCGCAACCCCGTCTTCCTCGTCTCGGGGCTGGTCATCGTCTTCCTGGTGATCATCTCGATCTGGCCGTCGCTGATCGCCTCCGGCAATCCGCTCAGCTGCGACCTCGCCAAGGCCCAGGAGGGCTCGCAGCCGGGCCACCCGTTCGGCTTCGACGGCCAGGGCTGCGACGTGTACACCCGAGTCGTCTACGGCGCCCGCACCTCGGTGACCGTGGGCGTCTGCGCGACCGTCGGGGTGGCGCTCCTCGGGGCCGCGCTCGGCGGGATCGCCGGATACTTCGGCGGAGTCCCGGACTCGCTGCTGTCCCGCCTCACCGATGTCTTCTTCGCCATCCCGGTCGTCCTCGGCGGCCTGGTGCTCCTGTCCGTCGTCACCAGCAACACCGTCTGGCCGGTGATCGGCTTCATGGTGCTGCTCGGCTGGCCGCAGATCTCCCGCATCGCGCGCGGCGCGGTCATCACGGCCAAGCAGAACGACTACGTCCAGGCCGCGCGGGCCCTCGGCGCGTCCCACTCCCGGCTGCTGCTGCGGCACATCGCGCCGAACGCGGTGGCGCCGGTCATCGTCGTGGCGACCATCGCGCTCGGCACGTACATCGCGCTGGAGGCGACCCTGTCGTACCTCGGCGTCGGGCTGCGGCCGCCCACCGTGTCGTGGGGCATCGAGATCTCCGCCGCGTCCCCGTACATCCGCAACGCCCCGCACATGCTGCTCTGGCCGGCCGGGGCGCTCGCCGTCACCGTGCTCGCGTTCATCATGCTCGGCGACGCGGTGCGCGACGCCCTCGACCCCAAGCTGCGCTGAGGAGGCGATGGCCGCGATGCTGCTCGAAGTGCGCGATCTGCACGTGGAGTTCCGGACCAGGGACGGGGTCGCCAAGGCCGTCAACGGTGTCACCTACGCGGTCGACGCGGGTGAGACGCTCGCCGTGCTCGGCGAGTCCGGCTCGGGCAAGTCCGTCACGGCGCAGGCCGTCATGGGCATCCTCGACGTTCCGCCGGGCCGCATCACCGGCGGCGAGATCCTCTTCCGGGGCCAGGACGTGCTGCGGCTCAAGGAGGACGAGCGGCGGAAGATCCGCGGCGCCGGAATGGCGATGATCTTCCAGGACGCGCTGTCGTCCCTGAACCCGGTGCTGACCGTCGGCGACCAGCTCGGCGAGATGTTCACCGTGCATCGCGGGATGTCGCGCAAGGACGCCAGGGCCCGGGCGGTCGAGCTCATGGACCGGGTGCGGATCCCCGCGGCCAGGGAGCGGATCGGCCAGTATCCGCACCAGTTCAGCGGCGGTATGCGCCAGCGCATCATGATCGCCATGGCGCTGGCGCTGGAGCCGGACCTGATCATCGCGGACGAGCCGACCACCGCGCTCGACGTGACCGTCCAGGCGCAGGTCATGGAACTGCTCGCCGAGCTGCAGCGCGAGCTCGACATGGGGCTCATCCTCATCACGCACGACCTCGGTGTCGTCGCGGACGTCGCCGACCGGATCGCGGTGATGTACGCGGGCCGGATCGTCGAGACCGCGCCCGTACATGACATCTACAAGGCGCCGGCCCATCCGTACACCCGGGGTCTGCTCGACTCGATCCCGCGCCTGGACCAGAAGGGCCAGGAGCTGTACGCGATCAAGGGTCTGCCGCCCAACCTCATGAACATCCCGTCCGGCTGCGCCTTCAACCCGCGCTGCCCGATGGCGCAGGAGGTGTGCACGACGGACGAGCCGGAGCTGTTCCTCGTGAACCGGGACCGGGCGAGTGCCTGCTTCTTCTGGGGGGAGTGCCTCCGTGGCTGAGCCGCTCATCGAGGCGCGCGACCTGTACAAGCACTATCCGCTCACGCGCGGGATCGTCTTCAGGAAGCAGGTGGGTGCGGTCAAGGCGGTCGACGGTGTCGACCTCGACCTCTACCAGGGCGAGACCCTCGGCATTGTCGGCGAGTCCGGCTGCGGCAAGTCCACGCTCGCCAGGCTGCTGGTCAGTCTGGAGCGGCCGACGAGCGGGACGATCCGCTACAAGGGCGAGGACATCACCCGGCTGTCCGGGCGGGCGCTGAAGGCGGTCCGCCGGAACATCCAGATGGTGTTCCAGGACCCGTACACCTCGCTCAACCCGCGTATGACGGTCGGCGACATCATCGGCGAGCCGTACGAGATCCACCCCGAGGTGGCTCCGAAGGGCGACCGGCGCCGCAGGGTGCGGGAGCTGCTGGACGTCGTCGGTCTGAACCCGGAGTACATCAACCGGTACCCGCACCAGTTCTCCGGCGGCCAGCGCCAGCGCATCGGCATCGCCCGTGGTCTTGCGCTCAATCCGGAGATCATCGTCTGCGACGAGCCGGTCTCGGCGCTCGACGTCTCCGTGCAGGCACAGGTCGTCAATCTGATGGAGAAGCTCCAGGGCGAATTCGATCTGTCGTACATCTTCATCGCGCACGATCTGTCGATCGTCCGTCATATCTCCGACCGGGTGGGCGTGATGTACCTGGGACGGATCGTGGAGCTCGGCAGGGACACGGAGATCTACGACCACCCGACGCATCCGTACACCCAGGCGCTGCTGTCGGCGGTCCCCGTGCCCGACCCGGACGCGCGCGAGCACCGGGAGCGGATCATCCTCACCGGGGACGTGCCCTCACCGACGGACATCCCGTCCGGCTGCCGCTTCCGCACGCGCTGCTGGAAGGCACAGGAGCGATGTGCCCTGGAAGTGCCGGAGCTGGCGGTTCCGGCGGTCTTCCGGCTCACCGAAGGACCGGCGAAGCACGACTCGGCGTGCCACTTCGCGGAGGAGAAGCATGTGGTGCCCGGGGAGGGGGAGCAGCCGGGCGGGCCCGGGCCCGCCGAGAGAGCATCCGATGAGGACTGCCCGCCCCGCACGACATCGCGAGGTCCCTCTCAGTGACCGCTCGGCGGTGGACCTGGGCGGCCTTTCCCAGGGCGTCCTGTCACCTCTGCCTGATGGAGTCGAGCTCCTGCCGGTTCGCATCGATGATCTTGTTCCGATCGCCCGGCGTCACGTCCGACGCTCTGTCAGGGCCTCATGGCGCCAGGCCGTCAGACCAGCCCCTGTGCCTCGGCCGTCTCACGGTGCAGGATCGCCAGTCGCGCCCTCTTCTCCGGCAGGAAGACCTCCGGGAGGTCGATCTCGGGCAGGACGATCTCCGGCCCGACCTCGAAGCCGGTACGGGCCAGCCGTTCGACCGCCCTGGCGTTGCGGATGTCCGGCTCGGCGACGATCCGCCGGACCTTCGGATCGGACAGGACGAACCCGGTGAGGACCGTCAGCATGGCCGCGGTGAACCCGGGCCGCGGTGTGCCCTGTGCGGGGCCGGTCATCAGGTGGACGCCGATGTCGCCGGGCTCGGCGTCGTAGCACTCGCTGACGCGGTCGGCCTCCGGCTCGTAGGTCTGGAAGAGCATCGCGGGCCGGCCTTCGCACTCCACCAGCCACGCATGGTGCGTGGTGAGGGAGTCCATGTGCCGGTAGATCTCCAGCACCTCCTCACGGCTCGCCTCGCCCATGCCCCAGAAGCGGGCGCGCTCCTCGGAGACCCAGGAGTGGACGGTGTCGACGTCGCGCTCCGGGTCCAGGGGGCGGACGTGCACCGTCCCGAAGCCGTCGACGGCCTTCTCGTACACGGCCTCAGTGGTCATGGTGGTGGATCTCCTCGGTGAGCTGTGCGAAGTCGGTGACGACGGGGACGAGTTCGCCGCGCAGCCACAGCGGCAGCTGGTCGCGGTGGTGGGCGTCGCCCGGGATGCCGCGGGCGCCCAGCGGGACCACCCAGAGGCTGTCGTCGCGCCGGGCGAGGTCCCACACATAGCGGGCGGCGGGACCGCGGGCAGCGCGGTCCGTCACGCCGGGGACGCTGGACGTGGCGAGTACGCAGTCATGGTCGCCGGCCGTCCCGGGCCACTCCTCGTCCGCCGGCGGCAGCGCCTGCCAGGGGGCGAGCCGGTGCAGTTCGCCCCACGGGACCTCCCGCGGGTCCGCGGCGACCTCGTCGAGGGCCTGACGGACGACCTCGGCGCGGTCGACGCCCGGCAGCAGCTCGGTCGTGAGCAGCCCCTCCAGCGCGTAGCCGACCTTCGCGACGAGGGCGAGCCAGGGCTGGAACACCGCGGGGTACGGCAGCGGCCCGGCGAGGTCCGCCAGTTCCGGCTGCGCCACGAGCCGCCGTACGACGGCGTGCCGTACCGCGGCATAGGCGGCGGCGTCGGCGCTGTCGGCATCCATCCGGCGGTTCCAGCGCAGCAGCCGCTCCCGCAGCCCGGCGGCGTCGGGGGCGAGCCCCTCGAGACCGGCGATCAGCTCCAGGAGCGGGCCGGCGGAGGCGAGATGGGTGTCCATGTGCACGGCCGCCATCTCCGGGGCGGTCCAGCCCTTCGACTTCCGCAGCAGCTCGGCGATGCGGTCCGCGCGGTGCGGGGGCGCGAACTCGACGCCGAGGGGGCCCGCGAGCCTGCGCTCGTTCGCCATGACGGCGAAGTCCTCGACCTCGGCGCGCGGCATCGGTTCGTACCAGCCCTGCCACTCGTGCCCCTGCTCCCAAGCGGGCACGACCCGCAGCCGGTTGTCCCGGTGGCGCAGCGGCACCCGTCCGGCGGTGCGGTGCAGCAGCCCGCCGGAGGTGTCGGCGGCCTGGACGACGTTCACGGGCTCGACCCAGCGGTCGAACGCCCGGTCGACGTCGGCGACGCTCCGGGCGCGGAGCAGCGCGGGGATCGCCGCGAAGCCGAGGTCGGCGGTGACGCGCGGGACGTAGCGCAGGCTGATGGCCTCCACGGTCTCGTCGACGTCCGGCGCGGCACCGATGATCACAGGGCCGCGGTCCGTCTCGATCACCTCGACGGCGACCGGACCGCCGCCCGCCACCTCGACGGTCTCGGTGTGGTGCGTGGCGGGGCGCCAGCCGTCCGGGCCGAACGCCTCGATCCCGTCGTCGTCCGTGCGCCGCAGCCGTTCCCGGTACAGATCCTGGTAGTCCGCCATCGCGTTGGTGATCGCCCAGGCGACGGTGCCGGTGTGGGCGAAGTGGGCGACGCCCGGGACGCCGGGGAAGGCCAGGCCGACGACGTCGAACTCGGGGCAGACGAGATGGACCTGCTGGTAGACGCCGGGGTCCTCGATGAAGCGGTGCGGGTCGCCCGCGATGATCGGGGCGCCCGTGCGGGTGCGGGTGCCCGGGACGAGCCAGCCGTTGGAGCCCGCGGTGCCGGGGCCGTCCGTGGCGAAGAGGTCGATCGCCTCGTCGCCGAGCCGTCGCGCGACCTCCTCGCGCCACAGCTTGGTCGGGAAGCCCGCGAAGAGGATGTGCGTGGAGAGCCAGACCGCCAGGGGGGTCCAGGGGTTCCACACCCCCGGGGCCAGCCCGGCCTTCGCGAACTCGGGTGCGGCCGCCGCGCCTTCCGCGAGGCCGGCGCGGACCCCGTCGACATACGCCCCGACCCAGTCGCGGGTCTCCGCGTCGAGCGCCTCGTAGCAGCGCCGGGCAGTGTCGTCGAGCCGTGCCTGCCGGGCGAACCGGTCCCAGGCGACGGCCTCCTCGCCCAGGAACACGGCCGTCGTTCCCTGCGTCCGGTGCCGCTCCACCTCCAGCTGCCAGGCCCGGTCCACGGCCGCGTTGTGCCCCTGGGCGTAGGCGAGTTCGCTCGCGCTGCCCGCGCGCAGGTGCGGGATGCCCCACGCATCCCGGTGGACCTCGGTCCTGGTCGTCACGCCATTCCTCCTTTAGGTTAGGCTTCCCTAACCTTAACGGGGTCGACCTTACGTGAGGAGCACAGGGTGGGGCATGGCTGGGAGGGCGTGGTCCTCAAGCTGATGCGGGGCAAGGACTTCGCATTCACGGTGACCGGGGCGGAGCAGGTCAGCGAGCGGTACCGTCGGGTCCGTCTCACCGACGGCGGCATGCTCGGCGCGACCGGAGTGCATCCGACCATGTGGGTGCGGCTCTGGTTCGACAACGGGGGGAAGCCGCACCAGCGTGCCTACACCCTGGTCGACCCCGACCCGGAGGCCGGCACCTTCGGCCTGGAGTTCGCTCTGCACGACGGGTGCGCGAGCGACTGGGCCCGCAAGGCCCAACCGGGCGACACCATCGACGCGACCGTCCAGGGCACCGGCTTCGGCGTGCCCGATCCGCTGCCGTCCCGGCTGCTCGTCATCGGCGACCCGGCCTCGCTGCCCGCGATCAATTCGCTGCTCGGCGCCATGCCGGAGACCCCGGCCACGATCTGGTTCGAGACGCCGCACGAGTCCGACGCCGAACTTCCGATACGGACAGACCCCGCCCTCCACGATCTGCGCACGGTCCCGCGTCGCGACGCGGGGGCGCATCTGGTCGAGGAGGTGCGGGCCGCACTGCCGGACCTGCTCGGGGACGACCCGGCGAAGGCGTACGTGTGGATCGCCTGCGACACGACGACCACGCGCACCCTCACGTCCTACGTGCGCAAGGAGCTCGAGGTGCCCAAGGACCGGGTGCACTCCCTGGGCTACTGGCGCGCGATGTAGTCCGATAAGCGGTTATTGTCCGTCAAATTCGTTAACGTCCAGGCAACTCCACCGACGCAGCACCGATATACGAACGCGTCACGCTGAACTCCGTACGGCCGTGCGGGTGCCGTAGACCGGCCGGGGCGCGCCAATCGCCCCGGCCGGTCGCCCGTGGCCCCACAGCCCCGCCCTACGCGTGGAGCGGGGCGGAGCGGGCGGGCTCACGCGAAAGCCTCGCCGGCGATCGGGGTGCGGGGCGCGGGTTCGGGGCGAAGCCGCGATGCCGGAAGGGGCGCGGCGTGCGCTGTGCCGATGTGTGGTTCCGCCGCGAGGACCCGCCGACCCCCACGCCTGGCTCTAGCCCTGGCTCCGGCCCTGGCCCAGGCCCAGCGACCGCCTGAGAAATTCCACCTGGAGCAGCAGCAGGTTCTCCGCGACCTGCTCCTGAGGCGTCATATGGGTGACCCCACTGAGCGGAAGCAGCTCATGGGGGCGCCCTGCCGCCAGCAGCGCCGACGAGAGGCGGAGGCTGTGGGCCATCACCACATTGTCGTCCGCGAGGCCATGGATGATCATCAGCGGTCTCGCCGTCTCCGCCGCTCCGCTGAGCCCGTCGTCCGTGACGAGTGAGTTCGCGGCGTACACCTCGGGCCGCTCGTCGGGCACGCCCAGATAGCGCTCGGTGTAGTGGGTGTCGTACAGCCGCCAGTCCGTGACCGGCGCTCCCGCGATCCCCGCGTGGAAGACGTCGGGGCGCCGCAGCACCGCCAGCGCGGCAAGGTAACCCCCGTACGACCAGCCCCGGATCGCCACCCGGCCGAGGTCGAGCGGGAAGCGGTCCGCGAGGTCCTGCAGTGCCTCGATCTGGTCGTCGAGCGTGAGCGTGAAGTCGTCCTTGATCGCCTTCTCCCACGCGGGGGAGCGGCCGGGGGAGCCCCGCCCGTCCGCGACGACCACCGCGAAGCCCTGGTCGGCGAACCACTGCGACGTGAGGTGCGCATTGTGCGCGGCGACCACACGTTGTCCGTGCGGCCCGCCATAGGGATCCAGCAGCACCGGAAGCACACCGTCCGACTCCCGGTGTCCGGAGGGCAGCAGCACGGCGCACGGAATACGCCGTGCGCCCCCCTCGGTCAGGTTGACGTGGGCGGACAGCACGGGTTCCTCCGCGTGCGAGGAGATCACGGCGAGCAACTTCCCCTCCCGCAGCACCTGCACCGTCGAGCCGGTCGATTCCGGACTCGCCGAAGCGAGCACGGTCACCGCCCCGGACCGCACGGCGGAGTGCACCCCGATCTCCTCGGAGACGCGCTCCACGCCCAGCTCGTTGACCCGGTACACATGGATCTCGCCGGTCTCCGGCCCGGCCGCTTCCGCACCCGCCGACGCCGAGACCAGGACATCCGAATCCCCGATGTCCAGCACGGCCCGCACATGCAACTGCGCCCCGGTCAGCGGCCGGTCGCCCACCGCCAGCACCCGCGCACCGCCCTCGTCGGCGATCCTCACCAGCCGCCCGTCGGGCGCCCACGCGGGAGCCCCGGACGGCAGTTCGATCCACACCGGGTCCTCGTCCACATGCACCGTGCGCGTCCCGCCCGTATCGGTGTCCACGCCGAGATACAGCGCCGTGCGCTGGTCCCGCGACTGCACGAGCAGCAGCGGAGCCCCGGAAGGCGACCAGTGCACACGCGCCAGATACGGGTAGCGCGTCCGGTCCCAGGCGACCTCCGTGCGCTCCCCGTCGAGCCCGATCAGATACAGCCGCACGTCCGCGTTGGCCGTTCCCGCCGCCGGATACGCGACCGGCGCGGGCTCCCGGTCCGGCTGCGCCGGGTCCGCCATCCACCACCGCTGTACGGGAGACTCGTCCACGCGCGCCACGAGCAGGCGGTCGCTCCCGGGCCCCCACCAGAACCCGCGCGTGCGGCTCATCTCCTCGGCCGCCAGGAACTCCGCCACGCCGTACGCCGTCTGCCCGTCCTCCGGCTCGGCGAGCGCGCGGTCCCCGTCCCCCTCGGCGCCGATCACCCGCAGCGCCCCCCGCGCCACGTACGCGACGTACCGCCCGTCCGGTGAGGGCCGCGGATCGATCACCGGCCCGGCGGCGGGCAGTTCGCGGGACGTGCCGGCCCGCAACTCGGCCGTGAACAGCCGCCCGGACAGCGCGAAAGCCGCCAACTCCACCGCCTGGTCCACGGCATAGCCGACGATGCCCCCGGACCCCTCACGGCTGCGCTCCCGGCGCGCCCGCTCCTCGGCGGGCAACTCCTCGACGGCCCCGTGCAGCAGCGCCTCCGGATCGGCGGCGACGCGCTCACGCACCTCGCCTTCGAGGTCGAGGACCCAGAACCGGTGGGCCCGTTCCGTCCCCGACGGGGAGCGGAGGAACACCACGCGGGAGCCGTCGGGCGCCACCGTGAACGCCCGCGGTGCGCCCAGACCGAAGCGCTGGGTCCTGGCGTACTGGCGGGGAAAGGAGAGCGGAACGGAAGGTCGATCGGCGGGCGGATGGGGGAGCTGCTGCCTCGAGGTCATGTGGCCGAATCTAGTGCCGTGCGCCCCCGTGTGCTGCTGTGCACCGATCGATGCGTGGGTGTGGATAGTTATGATCCGTGTCGCCAGGTGGGTAGGAAACCTCCGGCACAGGGGCACATGCATGCTGACCGTTGCGGACCGAATATCTGTGGAGGTGAACCGCCGTGGCACTCTCGATTTCGGCGGTGGTGCTGCTGGCGATCGTCGTCTTCCTTCTGGTCAAGAAATCGGGGCTCAAGGCCGGGCACGCGGCGGTGTGCATGCTGCTCGGGTTCTATCTGGCGAGCTCCTCCATCGCGCCCACGATCAGTGAGCTGACCACCAATGTCGCGGGCATGATCGGCGGCATCAAGTTCTAGAGCCGATCCGGTAGGCAGGGCCTGGCCCCGGGCCTCGTAGGCTGGGGCCATGACGGACCTGCCAGCTCGTCGTCTGCTCCTGGTGCACGCGCACCCCGACGACGAGTCGATCAACAACGGCGCCACCATGGCGCGGTACGCCGCCGAAGGCGCCCGCGTCACGCTGATGACGTGCACCCTCGGCGAGGAGGGCGAGGTCATCCCGCCCGAGCTCGCCCATCTGGCCGCCGACAAGGAGGACAGCCTCGGCCCGCACCGGATCGGGGAACTGGCCGCAGCCATGGCCGAGCTCGGCGTCACCGACCACCGTTTCCTCGGCGGCCCGGGCCGCTTCCGCGACTCCGGGATGATGGGTCTGCCGCAGAACCGCCGCCCCGGCGCCTTCTGGAACTCGGAGGTGGACGAGGCCGCCCCGTATCTCGTCGAGGTGATCCGTTCGGTACGGCCGCAGGTCCTCGTCACGTACGACCCCCGCGGCGGCTACGGCCACCCCGACCACATCCAGGCGCACCGCGTCGCGATGCGGGCGGCCGACCTCGCCGCAGAACCGGCCTTCCGGCGAGACCTCGGCCGCCCGCACACCATCGCCAAGATCTACTGGAACCGGGTGCCGCGCTCGGTCGCGGAGGAGGCCTTCGCACACCTGCGGGCCGCCGACGGCTCCCAGACCTTCCCCGGAATCGCGGACATCGGTGACATCCCGGGCGTCGTGGACGATGCGGAGATCACCACCGAGATCGACGGCACCGCGTACGCCGGCCGGAAGTCCGCCGCGATGCGCGCCCACGCCACCCAGATCGCGGTGGACGGCCCGTTCTTCGCACTCTCCAACGACCTCGGCCAGCCGGTGTTCACCACCGAGTACTACCAGTTGGTGCGTGGCGAATCCGGCGCACCGGCCGGTGCGCGCGAGCACGACCTGTTCGAGGGGATGGCCTCATGACCGAGCCCGGAGCCTGGATGACCAAGTCCCCGAAACCCGGACGCATCGCCGCATACCTCGGCCTCGCGGTCCTCGGCTTCGTCGTCGGAACCGCCGGCTCGCTGGTCCAAGCCGCCTGGTTCCCGGTCGGGTTGCTGCTGGCGCTGCTCGGCGCCGCGGGGCTCTTCTACGGCGGGATGCGCGCCACCGGCACCCAGCTGGGGGCGGTCGCACCGGCCGCCGGCTGGATCGTCGCGGTGCTGCTGCTGAGCGCCGGACGGCCGGAGGGCGACGGCCTCTTCGCCGGCGGAGTCGGTGAGATCGTCTTCCTGCTGGGAGGAATGGTGGTCGTTGTGATCTGTGCCACCATGGCGCGCCTGTCGCAACCAGGCGGTCGAACAGGCCGACTTGGCACGTGACGTGTCCTGTCTCAGGCCGAAATGACCATGCCATGACCACGCCCCGCGGAGCGCATGCGGAGCACCGCTTCCCGCAGTCGCCGGGTGCGGATCGGCGGCGGCCAGTATGGTGGTGCGCGCCGCCGAGCCGCCCGTAGCAGTGAAAACAGTAAGAACGGGCGGCGGAGCCGATCGGGAGAACCTGCATTGAGTCGTGAAACTGACAGTTCGTCCTCCGGCCCCCAGGGGCGCGGCGGAGCCGCGTACCCGTCGGGGACGCCGCCGTACGGATCCCGCCAGTATCCGTCGCTGCATCCCACGCAGGACGCCCCGGACGAGAGAGCCGAGCCTGCGGCCCCTCCGCAGCCGGACGAGCCCAGGACCGAGACCACGCTGACCACGCGTATCCGGATCAACATCCCGGGCTCGCGGCCCATTCCGCCGGTCGTCATGCGTACGCCGATGAGCGATGTGAACCCGCGGGAGAACGCTGCCGGCGCCGCGGGTGCGAACGGCGCGAACGGCGCCAGGGATGCACAGGGCGAGCGGCCCGCCGAGCGTACGGGCAGCACGCCGCGGCCCGCGGCCGCCACCCGGCCGCCGGCCGCTCCTGCTCCGCGCGAGGAGGCCCCGGCCGCGCCGGAGAAGCCGGCCGAGGAGAAGACGAGCGACTGGTTCGCGCCGCGCAAGGCGCCGGCGCCTTCACCGGCCCCCGCACCGTCCGCTCCCGAGACGCCGAGCGGAGCCGGCGCGCCGCGCACGCCCGGTCTGCCGACCAGGCCCGGCGGTACGGGCGCCCCGAGCGCGCCCACCGGGCCGGGCGCCGCTGCCCCGCGTCCCGGCGGCTCGCTCAGCGACGTCGCGGCGAACGCGGACGGCCCCGGGCCCGGCCGGTCCACGCCTCAGTTCGGTCTGCGCCCGCCAGGGGGTTCCCCCACACCGCAGGGCGCGCAGGGCCCCGCCGGCCCCACCGCCGGTCCGGTCACCGGCACTTCGCCGTTCGCCCCGGGCGGCGGCGGGCCGCTGATGAGCGACGACACGGCCGTACTGACTCCGCAGAAGCCCGCGCCCGATCAGGGGCATGGCCCGTCCGGCCCGGGGCCCCTCGTGCCCGGCCCCTCGGTCCCTGGTGCCAATGTCTCCGGCGACACGCTCACGAGCGGCATCCCGGTGGTCCCGCCGGAGCACCGCTCACCCTTCGCGCCCTCGGTGCCGGGCGGCCCGTCGGCCGGCCCTGACGGCGGTCCGTGGCCCTCAGCCGGGCCGGGTGTGGACTTCTCGGCGCCCGACTTCCCCGGCCCGGCGGGCCCGGCGCACCGTCCGCCCGGCTCCTCGCCGTCCCCCTCGGCCGGTGCTCGTGCCGGCGCCCCTTCGTCCTCGTCGCGCACCGCTCCGAAGAAGGGCCGGTCCAAGCTGGTCCTCGCGGGCGCGGCCGTGTTCGGACTGCTCGGCGTCGCGTACTGCGCCGGCCTGCTGCTCAACCACTCCGAGGTCCCCAAGGGCACCACCGTCCTCGGCGTCGACATCGGCGGCGGTACCAAGGAGGACGCGGTCGCCAAGCTCGACGCCGCCCTCGGCGAGCGCGCCGCCGCCCCGCTCCGGCTCGCGGTGGGGGCCAAGAAGGAGCAGCTCGCCCCGGACAAGGCGGGCCTCTCCCTCGACAGCCAGGCGACCGTCCGGGACGCCGCCGGCAGTGACTACAACCCGGTCTCGGTCATCGGCTCCCTCTTCGGCGGCGAGCGGGTGGCCCAGCCGGTCATCCCGGTCGACGGGGAGAAGCTCCAGGTCGCGCTGACCGATCTGGCGGGCACCTCCGGCTCGGCCACCGAGGGCACGATCCGGTTCGAGCCGGGCAGGGCCGTCGCCGTACCGGGCAAGGCGGGACAGACGCTGGACGTCCAGCAGTCGATGATCTCGGTCAAGGACGCGTACCGCGCCCAGGTCGAGACGGGCAGGACGAACGAGGTCGAACTGCCCCTCGGCATCCGCCAGCCCACCATCACCAAGGCTGAACTGGACCGGGCGATGAAGGACTTCGCCGAGCCCGCGATGTCCGGCCTGGTCACGATCAAGGCGGGCGGCAAGGAGATCAAGTTCGGCCCCGCCCGGTCGCTCCCGCAGATCCTGTCCATGAAGCCGATCAACGGCCGGCTCGTCGAGGTCTACGACAAGAAGGCCATCGAGGAGCTCCTGGACGGCGTCTTCGACGGCATCCTGATCACCAAGGGCGACGGCAAGCAGCACCCGGTCACCGCCAGCGACGTCGCCTCCGCGATGCAGAAGGCGCTGCTCGGCAAGACCGCGGCCGAACGGACCCAGACGATCGAGCTCAACCCGCAGGGCTGACGCGCGGTCGGGCTTCGCCCGGCGCATCCGCTACCGAGAGCCCCCACCCGACCACGGGCGGGGGCTCTCGGGCATGCGGGCTCCGGGGCATCCGAGTACATTCAGGGCCGGGGTATGCGGACGAATCGGGAGTGATCCGTCATGACTGCCACGATGCATGCCGTGCGAGCCCACGAGCGCGGCGGCCCCGAACGCTTCGCGTACGAATCGGCCCCGCGCCCCGAACCCGCTCCCGGCGAAGCGCTCGTCGCCGTGTGCGCCGCGTCGATCACCGCCGGCGAACTCGACTGGGACGCCACCTGGACCGACAGGCTCGACGGGACGGGGCACGACCGCACGCCCACCGTCCCCTCGCACGAGGTCTCGGGCATCGTGGCCGCGCTCGGCAGCGGGGTGACCGATCTCGCGGTCGGCGAGGAGGTCTACGGGCTGATCCCGCTCACGCACGACGGCGCGGCCGCCGAGTACGTCACCGTTCCCGCGGACATGCTCGCCGCGAAGCCGGAGTGCCTGGACCACGACAGTGCGGCGGCCGTCCCGCTCGCGGCGCTCACCGTCTGGCAGGCGCTCGTCGACCACGCCGCACTGCGGCCCGGGCAGCATGTGCTGGTGCACGGCGGCGCGGGAGGCGTCGGCACCTTCGCCGTGCAGATCGCCGCGGCGCTCGGCGCGCGGGTGACGGCCACCGCTTCGGCGCGGGACGGGGAATTCGTCACCGGCCTCGGCGCGCAGCAGGTCATCGACTACCACAACGAACGTTTCGAGGACCTCGTCCACGACGCCGACGTGGTGCTCGACCTCGTCGGCGGCGAGACGCTGGACCGCTCCTGGGCGTCGGTGCGGCGCGGCGGAATCGTGATCAGCGTCGTGCAGCGGCCGGATCCGGAGAAGGCCGCCGCCCACGGCGCGCGAGGAGTGTTCTTCACCGTCCGACCCGACCGGCCCGGTCTCCTGGCCATCGAGGAACTGATCGACACCGGCAGGCTCAGGCCCGTCGTGGACCGCGTCGTACCGTTCACCGAGACACGAGCCGCCTACGAGGCGCTCGTGACGGAGCACCCGCGCGGCAAGGTCGTCCTGCACGTCGACCACGGAGGAGCCGGGGAGGCAGGGGAGCCCGGGTGAGCCGGGAAGACGGGTGAACGGGTAGCCGCTACAGGCCGGCACCGGCACCACGTCCGCGACATCGGCGGACCGCGAGGGGGCGTCTCCTCCGGTGCCGTCCCGGTCGCCTGGGACACGGTGGCGGCCAGCCCCCACCACCCAGCCACAGACCGGTCTCGACCGGGACGCAGCCGGCCGTGTTCACACGGATCGGGGTGCTGCGGCGCCCGATCGGCGGACCGGCCGTCATGTGCGAGCAGCTCAGGCACATCCTGGCGCTGGGGGAGAGTCGCCGTATCCGCGTGCATGTTCTCCCGTACGAGGTCGGGGCTCACGCGCTGCTGGAGGGCTTCGTCTCGCTCATGAGGTTCGACGACCTTCCGGCGATCGCCTATGTGGAAGGCTTGAAGTCAGGCAGGGTCTGGGAACTTCCGTCCGTGGTACGCCAGATCCAGGAGGTCTACGATCATGCCCTGGGCGACGCGCTGTCGCACCGCAAGTCCCTGGCGCTGATCAGGTCCGTCGCGGAGGATTACGAGCATGAAGCTCACTGAACACTCAGCGGGTTGGCGGAAGTCCAGCTACAGCGGCGGCAGCAGCGGCGAATGCCTCGAAGTCAATGACTCCCACCCCACGGCGATCCCGGTCCGTGACAGCAAGCGCCCCCACGGCCCCGCGCTCCGCTTCGCCCCGGCCGCCTGGACCGCCTTCGTCAGCTCCCTCAAGGGCGGCGAGTCCGGACGTGGTTGAGCTGTACCCGACGATCGAGCCGTACGAGAAGGGCATGCTCGACGTCGGCGACGGCAACCTCGTGTACTGGGAGGCATGCGGCAATCCCGACGGCAAACCCGCTCTCGTCGTCCACGGCGGTCCGGGGTCAGGGTGCGTCCCCGGCATGCGCCGGTTCTTCGACCCGGACCGCTACCGGCTGATCCTGTTCGACCAGCGCGGCTGTGGTCGCAGCACCCCGCATGCGAGCGATCCCGCGACCGACATGCGGCACAACACCACCCAGCACCTGATCGCCGACATGGAGCGGCTGCGGGAGCACCTGGGCGTCGATCGCTGGCTGCTGCACGGCGGATCGTGGGGCTCCACGCTGATCCTGGCCTACGCCGAGCAGCACCCCGAGCGGGTGTCCGAGATCGTCATTGCCGGTGTCACCACGACCCGGCGCTCGGAGACCGACTGGCTCTACCGCGGCGTCGGCCGGTTCTTCCCCGAACAGTGGGAACGCTTCCTCGCCGGTGCCCCCGGCACACCCTCCGACGGGGACGTCGTCGGCGCCTACGCCCGCCTGGCAGCCGACGCCGACGCCGACGTCCGGGCCAGGGCCACGGCCGACTGGTGCGCCTGGGAGGATGCCGTCCTGTCCGGGGAGACGAAGGGCGCCTCCAACCCGTACGGCGACCGCCCCTCGGCCGACCGCCTCGCTCTCGTACGCATCTGCTCCCACTACTTCTCCCACGGCGCCTGGCTGGAGGAAGGAGCCGTGCTGCGTGACGCCCACCGCCTGACCGGCATTCCGGGCGTCCTCATCCACGGCCGCCTCGACTTCTCCAGCCCGCTCGACACCGCGTGGGACCTCGCCCGCGGCTGGCCCGACGCACAGCTGATCGTCGTCGAGGACGCGGGCCACCTGGGCACCACCACGACCCGCGCCCACGTCCTGGAAGCGCTGGACCGCTTCGCCGGCCAGTGACGGCGCCCGGCCTCAATCTTCCGGACGTCGTCGGTCCAACCGGTTCGGGGTGTCCAGGGCGCCTCGGGGCGGCTCAGGGCGACTGCAGGGCCGGCCGTGCGGCGAATCCGATCAGCGGGACTTTCTGTGACCTGCTCGTCCCCGTTGCCGTCCTCGATGTCGTCGGCCGTGGTGCGCCGGGCGCTGCGGAGCGTCGCGATGTCCATCCAGTCAGGACCGGCTCGGCGGTCCTCTGTCCGGGAGCTCGGCCCGAGGCGCGGCCCGGGGTTCGGCCGAGCCCCGGCCGGCTCGGCTCAGTTCAGCATCGACCGCGCCGCGTGCGCCCGGCGTCTGATCTTCTCCGCCGTCGCCGGCTCGACCGCGGAGACGATGTCCGCGTACGCGTCCATCTCCGCCGCGCCCGCGAGGAACTCGCCGCGCTGGACGAGGAGCTGGGCGCGGTCGAAGCGGAGACGGGCCGGATGGGAGGGGAGGAGGAGGGAGAGGTCGACGGCCCACAGCGCCACGTCCGTACGCTCCGGCCGGGCGGCCGCCCACGCGCGTATGTTGTTGAGGATCCGCACGACGATCTCCAGCGGGTCTGTCGGGACCAGCATCGACGGGTCGAGCGCCTCGCCCGTCGAGCCGACGACGAGAAGCTCCGCGTCGGAACCGGTCAGCAGACGCCCGCCCGCGAAGGGGTCCGCGAGGACGGGCTTCGCCGGGTCGCCGAAGCCGACGACGAAGTGGCCGGGGAGCGAGACGCCGTACACATGTGCCCCCGCCCGGCGGGCCACCTCGAGCCAGACGACGGAGAGCAGGATCGGCAGGCCGCGTCGGCGCTGCAGTACGTGGTGGAGCAGGGACGACTCCAGGCGCTGGTAGCAGCCGGGCGTGCCGTGGAAGCCGCAGCGCTCCCCGAGCAGCCCGGCCAGCGCCGCCACCCAGGACTCCGGCCCGCTGATGCCGTACGGGACCAGGCCCGCCAGGCGGTCCAGCTCGATCTCGGCGGCGTCGATCCCCGCCTCGTCCAGCGCCGCGTCGGCCTCCGCGCCCACGAGCAGGCACAGCGTCGCCAGGTCGGGCCGCGCGGAGCGTGCCTCCTCGGCGAACCGGCGGCGCCAGTGGCGTGTGGCGTCGGGATGCGGCGGGTGCATATGCGTCTCGTACCCGCTCAGGAAGATCGGGAGTATCGGAAATGGTGATAGAGGTGATGGATCGCGAAACCCATCCCCTCGTACAGGGCGCGCGCACCGCCGTTGTCCGACTCGACCTGAAGCCACGCCGCCGATGCGCCCTCCTCCATGGCCCGCCGCGCGAGTGCCGCCATCACGGCCGTCGCCAGGCCCTGCCTGCGCTGCTCCGGAGCCACCTCCACGGCCATGAATCCCGCCCAGCGGCCGTCCACCACACAGCGACCGATCGCTGCGGGCGCATCGCCCTCGCCCGGCACGGTTGCGAACCACACCGAGGGGCCGCTGGACAGGACCTTCACCACATGGGGGCCGGGCACAGCGAACCGTTGGTAGCGCCGGAGCCACGCATCGTCGACCGATCGCGCGAGCCGCACCCGCGACACATCGGCATCCACGTCCCCCACCGGCACGAGCCCGCCCGTCCGCAGCTCCGCCGTCACCTCGCGCTGCCAGCCGAGCCGTTCCAGCTCCGCGCAGAGCGCCTCCTGGGTGCCCTCCGCCCCGGTCGCGGTCTGGACGTACGCCGGAAGGTCGCGCTCCGCGTACCAGGCCCGCACCCGCGTCAGCGCATCGTCCAGCGGCACCCCGGGATCCCCGAGGGGCAGCACCGAATTCGCCCGTCTCGTGAACCCGGACGCCGCCCGCAGTACCCACTCCCCGAGCGGCTCGCTCTCCACCGGCTGCCACGCCCGCGCCGACACCCGCGCCAGCTCCTCGAAGGACGCCGCGGGACCCCGTCGGCGGGCCGGTGCGGCAGGGACCACCTTGCCCGCGACCAGCGAGGATTCCGGGATACGGACGGTTTCCCCGGTCCTCCGTGTGATCAGCAGCACACCCTCGTTCCATGATGTGAGAACGCCGATCGTGTCGGTGAACTTCTCCGACGCGGGCCCGGTGTCGGCGAGCCGCCGTACGGAAACGCGTTTTCCCACGTCAGAGGGGGTGATGCGGACCTCCATGCGTCCGCCCGCGGTGAATTCCACAGCTCAGTCCTCCCCTCCTGTTCGGATCATCCCCAGGAACGGAGATACTAGATGCGGGCATCGACGACGCCGCGCTCCCGCGCAGCCCCGCGGCGAGCCGCAGATCGGACGCCGCGCCCTACCGAGGAGGAACGACAGCGTGACCTACGTCATCGCGCAGCCTTGTGTCGACGTCAAGGACAAGGCGTGCATCGAGGAGTGCCCCGTCGACTGCATCTACGAGGGCCAGCGGTCCTTGTACATCCACCCGGACGAATGCGTCGACTGCGGAGCATGTGAGCCGGTCTGCCCGGTTGAGGCAATTTTCTACGAGGACGACACTCCCGAGGAGTGGAAGGACTACTACAAGGCGAACGTCGAGTTCTTCGACGAGCTCGGTTCGCCCGGTGGCGCGTCCAAGCTGGGCCTGATCGAGCGCGACCACCCCTTCATCGCCGCTCTGCCGCCGCAGAACGGCTGATCGCGCCACCTCGGTCCCGTACGGTTCGTCCGCCGTACGGGGCCGTGGCGTTTCGTACGCACGAGAGAGTGAGCACCGTGTCCCTCGTATCGTCCCGCCTGCCCGTCTTTCCCTGGGACAAGCTCGAGCCGTACAAGAAGACGGCGTCGGCCCACCCGGACGGCATCGTCGACCTCTCCGTCGGCACGCCCGTCGACCCGGTCCCGGCGCTGGTCCAGCAGGCACTGGTCGCGGCAGCGGACTCGCCGGGATATCCGACGGTGTGGGGGACGGCCGCGCTGCGGGACGCACTCGTGGGCTGGTGCCAGCGGCGGCTCGGAGCGGTGTCGTTCGGACACCCCAATGTCCTGCCGGTGGTGGGGTCCAAGGAGCTGGTGGCCTGGCTGCCGACGCAGCTGGGGCTCGGCGCGGGCGACAAGGTGGCGTACCCGCGGCTCGCCTACCCGACGTACGAGGTCGGCGCGCGGCTGTGCGGGGCGACTCCCGTCGTGTACGACGACCCAACCGAGCTCGACCCGACCGGGCTGAAGCTGCTCTGGCTGAACTCGCCGTCGAACCCGACGGGCCGGGTCCTGTCCAAGGACGAGCTGACCCGGATCGTCGCGTGGGCGCGCGAGCACGGCGTCCTCGTCTTCAGCGACGAGTGCTACCTGGAGCTGGGCTGGGAGGCCGAGCCCGTCTCCGTGCTGCACCCGGACGTCTGCGGCGGCTCGTACGAGGGCATCGTCTCCGTCCACTCGCTGTCCAAGCGCTCGAACCTGGCGGGCTACCGGGCCGCTTTCGTGGCCGGTGACGCGGCCGTCCTGGGTGAGCTGCTGCAGATCCGCAAGCACGGCGGGATGATGACGCCCGCGCCGGTGCAGGCGGCGACGGTCGCGGCGCTCGGCGACGACACGCACGTCGCGGAGCAGCGGGCCCGGTACGCGGCCCGGCGCGACGCCCTGCGCGAGGCGCTGCTCAAGCACGGCTTCCGGATCGAGCACAGCGAGGCGAGCCTCTATCTGTGGGCGACCCGCGACGAGCCCTGCTGGGACACGGTCGCGCACCTGGCGGAGCTGGGCATCCTCGTCGCACCCGGAGACTTCTACGGGGCGGCGGGCGAGCGGTTCGTGCGCGTCGCCTTCACGGCGACGGACGAGCGGGTGGAGGCGGCCGTCAAGCGCCTCGGCTGACGGCCTCGGCCGACGACATGCGGAAGGGCCCTCGGGAGCACGCTCCCGAGGGCCCTTCCGCGTTGGTGCTCAGCCGAGCAGTCCGCCGGTCGGGAGCTGGCCCGTCGGCAGCTGGCCGGTGGGGAGCTGGTCGGTCGGGAGCGTGGTGCCGGCGTCCGGAACGGGCACACCGCCCGTCAGTCCCCCGGCGGCGGGCACGGCCTGCTCGGCCGCGGTGCCCGCGGTCCGGCCCGCGAGGTCGGAGGCGCTGCCGACCGCCTGGCCGGCCGCGTCCTGCGCGGCGGGGGTGCCTGTCTTGACCGCCTGCCCAGCCGTCTTGCTCGCGGTCGGCAGGCCCGTACCGACCAGCTTGCCGCCGGTCTCGCTCGCCAGACCGGTCGCCTGCTGCGCGGCACCGCTCGCGGTGTCGGCGGCCGCGGCGCTGTCGAGCCGGGTCAGCCCGCCGCCCAGGTTCGGGGCCTGGGAGAGGTCCACGGCGCTTGCGGAGCCGGCCGCACCGACCACGGGAGCTGCACCAGCTGCGACGAGCAGCGCGGCACGGGCGATCCGGCGGGTCAGGGGGAGGGACATGATGCTCCTTCGACGAGAGAACGTTGGGTGTTGCCTGTCCGGCGATCGGACGCAGTGACAACCGCCTTGGGGGCCGGAATGGTTGCGGTGGGCAGAGGTAAAGAGTTGGCAATGCATCGCATAATCGGCTGCGGACAAAAACGGGCGAACATTGCGCGTCCAGGCAGCCTGCCGAACCGTCACTTCCCTTTTCCTGCAAGGGAATTCCGGGCCTTCCTCGAACGTGCCCGAACGCCCCGCGGAAACCTCGCCCGTCCGCGAAACGGTCCCCACGGGAGAGTGATGCCCCGGACGCCTGCGCGATACGAAAACGGGGGCGGCGGAATCTCCCCGACCCCGCGCTTTCCGAACCGGGCTCCGCCCGTACGCCCCTTCCTCGGGCTCACCCGGAATCCGCGCGCCTGAAGCGCCGAAGGGGCTCGGTTCGGCCCCTCCGGCGTTTGAGGACGGACGTCCGGGCACACGGGGCGGTACCGGCACGATCCCAGCACGGACGCCTTGTCCTCACGCGGCGGCGGCTCATCGACACCGGAGGCGGGAGAAAGCCCGCCCGGGCGCCCCGCGCCCGCGGCCTACCGTGACGCGATGCGGATCCTGACCGCGTCCGCGGCCGCGTTCGTGTCCGTCGGCGTCCAGCCCTCGTCCGCCTCGTCCGCGCGCCACACCTGGCCCGAGTACCAGACCTCCTCGATCCGCAGCACGGACGCCTGGGCCACCGCCCAGTGGGCCAGCTCCCAGCCGCGCCGGGAAGCGGAGCCGGCGGCCGCGCCGGTGCTCTTCCCCTTGCCCGCGCCCGCCGCCCCGGCCTTCGCGATCACCGGCACGGTGAGCTGGTCCGCGCCTGCGCCCCCGCTCCCGGACGCGGGCAGCACGCCCGCGCCGAAGGAGCGGGTCAGCTCGGCGCGCAGCTTGGCCGGGTCGCCCGGACCGGTCTGCCGACCCGCCGTGCAGGTCAGAGCCGCGGACGCACGGCCCGTGAGCGCGGCCGCCAGCAGGGAGGCGTCCGGCTCGTGCTTCGCGTACGCCTGCGGGAAACCGCTGCGCTGGACGCGCTGCGCCGCCACGGTCAGCGGCAGCCGCGAGTAGCCCGGGACCTCGGCGAGGTGGTCGTAGAACTTCCCGGCGGAGTACACCGGGTCGAGGATCTGCTGCGGGGTACCCCAGCCCTGCGAGGGGCGCTGCTGGAAGAGGCCGAGCGAGTCCCGGTCGCCGTGCCTGATGTTGCGCAGCGCGGACTCCTGCAGGGCCGTCGCCAGGGCGATGGTGACCGCGCGCTCCGGCATCCCGCGGGTGGTGCCGACCGCGGAGATCGTGGCGGCGTTGGCGGCCATCTCCGGGGTGAGCTCGTACGACGTACCGGAGCCGGAGCCGGACGAGTCGGAGTCCACCCGGTCGACGGAGCGCACGACGCACCGCGGGGCGCCCCCGCCGCTCATGTACTGCACGACGACATACGCGACCAGCGCCAGCAGCACGGCGAGTGCGGCCGTGCTGCGCAGAACGCGGCCGCGCCGGGTGGGGGAGGCGGTCTCGGTCACGGGGCCACCGTACCGGGCCCTCGCCGTTGGCCCACCGGGGCCCAGGGTCCGTCTTGTGGATCAGGCCCTGGGCAGGTGGGGCGCTAGGGTCGGTGCCATGTCCGACACCACGCTTGACCTCACTCTGGATGCCCCGGCGCTGACCGCCCGACTCGTCGATTTCCCGTCTGTCAGCGGCAGCGAGAAGGCCCTGGCCGACGCGATCGAGCAGGCGCTGCGCCCGCTGCCGCACCTGACGGTCGACCGGCACGGCAACAACGTCGTGGCCCGTACGAACCTGGGCCGCGCCGAGCGGGTCGTCCTCGCCGGTCACATCGACACCGTGCCGATCGCCGACAACGTCCCCTCCAAGCTGGACGGCAACGGCATCCTGTGGGGCTGCGGCACCTCGGACATGAAGTCGGGCGTCGCCGTCCAGCTGCGGATCGCCGCGACCGTCCCGGCCCCGAACCGCGACCTGACCTTCGTCTTCTACGACAACGAAGAGGTCGCCGGACACCTGAACGGACTGGGGCATGTGGCAGAAGCCCACCCCGACTGGCTGGAGGGGGACTTTGCCGTCCTGCTGGAGCCGTCCGACGCCCAGGTCGAGGGCGGTTGCCAGGGCACACTGCGAGTCCTGCTTCGTACGAAGGGGGAGCGCGCACACTCCGCGCGCAGCTGGATGGGGTCCAACGCCATTCACGCCGCCGGCCCGATCCTCGCCCGCCTCGCCGCGTACGAGCCGCGCCGCCCGGTGATCGACGGGCTCCAGTACCACGAGGGGCTCAACGCCGTCGCGATCGAGGGCGGCGTCGCCACCAACGTCATCCCCGACGAGTGCACCGTGGTGATCAACTACCGCTACGCACCGGACCGCAGCATGGCGGAGGCCGAGGCCCATGTCCGCGAGGTCTTCGCGGACTGCGAGATCACCGAGCTCGTCGTCGACGACCACGCGGGCGGGGCGCTGCCCGGGCTCTCGCACCCGGCGGCCGCCGCGTTCATGGAGGCCGTCGGCGGCACGGCGCGGCCGAAGTTCGGCTGGACCGACGTTTCGAGGTTCAGTGCGCTGGGCGTCCCCGCGGTGAACTACGGACCCGGCGACGCGATCTACGCCCACAAGCGCGACGAGCACGTGGCCGTCGACAAGATCACGCACTGCGAGGTGCGGCTGCGGGACTGGCTCACCGCCTGACCTCGCAGCGGCCCCACCGCCGGACCTCTCACTGCCCGACCTCGGGAATTTCGCTCCCGTCCATCTCCTTGGACCTACGCTGACCTGGAACGAGCACCGCAGCGGAGGGAGCAGGTCATGGGCAACCCCGACGAAGCACGGAGGCCGGAGGAACAGCGGCTGGGACCCGTGCTGCGCCGCAGAGAGCAGATCCAGGCCGGCACCACAGACCAGCGACTGCTGGACACCGAGGGCGACTCCGAGTGGGTGCACACGGATCCCTGGCGGGTCATGCGCATCCAGTCGGAGTTCGTCGAGGGCTTCGGAGCGCTGGCCGAACTGCCCAGTGCCATCAGCGTATTCGGCTCCGCGCGGACCGCTCCCGACAGCCCCGAGTACGAGGCCGGAGTCCGTATCGGCAGGGCCCTCGTCGACGCGGGCTTCGCCGTGATCACGGGCGGCGGGCCCGGCGCGATGGAGGCCGCGAACAGGGGCGCACGGGAGGCCCGGGGCATCTCCGTCGGGCTCGGCATCGAGCTGCCCTTCGAGCAGGGGCTCAACCCGCACGTCGACATCGGCGTGAACTTCCGCTACTTCTTCGTCCGCAAGACGATGTTCGTGAAGTACGCCCAGGGCTTCGTCGTCCTGCCCGGCGGGCTCGGCACCCTGGACGAACTCTTCGAGGCACTCACCCTCGTCCAGACCGGCAAGGTGACCCGCTTCCCGATCGTGCTGTTCGGTTCGGAGTACTGGAGCGGCCTGGTCGACTGGCTGCGTCACACGGTGGTCGCACAGGGCAAGGCGTCCGAGCGCGACATGCTGCTCTTCCACGTCACGGACGACGTGGAGGAGGCCGTCAAGCTGGTCACGAAGGAGACGGGCCCCCCGCCGCCCATCCCGTTCGAGGGCTACGAGGCGTAGGGTCCCGGCTTCCGGACGGGCTCACTCCGGGCCCGTCCGCGTACCGGTCCCACCGCCTCGGGCCGGGACGGGCCCGGCCCCGCCCAAGGCCGCACCCGTGCCGGTTCGCGCCGGCCGACCTCAGGCCAGGCCCCGGCGGGCGACCGCCGGAGGCCGATGGCCGGCGATGGCGGCCACCATGTCCAGGACCTGCCGGGTCTCCGCGACCTCGTGGACGCGGTACACCTGGGCGCCCAGCCACGCCGACACCGCGGTCGTCGCGAGCGTGCCGATCACCCGCTCCTTCACCGGGCGGTCGAGCGTCTCGCCGACGAAGTCCTTGTTCGACAGGGACACCAGCACCGGCCAGCCCGTGTCCACCATCTCGCCGAGCCGGCGGGTCGCCTCCAGCGAGTGGCGGGTGTTCTTCCCGAAGTCATGACCGGGGTCGATGAGGATGCCGTCCCGGCGCACCCCGAGTTCCGCCGCGCGCTCGGCCAGGCCCGTGGTCACCCGGAGGATGTCCGCCATGACGTCGTCGTAAGCGATGCGGTGCGGGCGCGTGCGCGGCTCCGCTCCGCCGGCGTGCGTGCACACCAGACCCACCCCGTAGCGGGCCGCCACCTCGGCCAGCTGCGGGTCCACGCCGCCCCACGCGTCGTTCAGCAGATCCGCACCGGCCTCGCAGACGGCTTCGGCCACGTCGTGCCGCCAGGTGTCGACGCTGATCACCACATCGGGGAAGCGCCGGCGCACCTCGGCGACGAAGCCGACCGTGCGACGAGCCTCTTCCTCGGCCGTCACCTCCTCCCCGGGACCGGCCTTCACGCCACCGATGTCGATGATGGCGGCCCCCTCCGACACCGCGTGCTCGACGCGGGCCAGGGCGGGCTCGTCGCGGAACGTTGCGCCCTGGTCGTAGAAGGAGTCCGGGGTCCGGTTCACGATGGCCATGATCACCGGCTCGTGTGCGCCGAATTCGCGCCGCCCCAGTCGCAGAGTCCCGCTGCGCATCCCCTGCATCTGCTGTTTCCTCCTCGCGATCGGTCGCCTGCGACCTTAACTGTCGGTGGCGCATGGCACGATCGGCAGCGGATGGTTTCCTGCTCCGGGGAGAGGCGCTGTGTTCTGGTTCTTGCTGATCGCGATGGTCGTGGTGGTGGCCGCAGTCACCCTGGCGGTGGTCGGCGGCGGTGAGCGCGCGGTTCTCCCGGAGGTGGCGCCCGAGCAGCTGGTGGACCCGCTGCCGGCCGCGCGGCCGGTCTGCCGTGCGGACATCGACGCGCTGCGGCTGCCGGTGTCGCCGCGGGGCTACCGGATGGCGGATGTCGACGACGTCCTCGACCGGCTGAGCGCGGAGCTCGCGGAGCGGGACGCGCGCATCGCCGAGCTGGAGTCGGCGCTGGCCGGGCGGCACGCGACGGAGACGGGGCAGCCGTCCGAGCTGTTCGGTGACCATCGGGGCGACCGGCCCGGTGGCTTCTTCGACAAGCGCCCCGATGAGCGGTCCGTCGAGCGTTCCGGGGACGAGCGGCCGGGACCTGGAGCGGGGCCGGAGCCGGACTCCGAGGGGGAGCGATGAGCGACGGAGCGATCGCAGGTCCGGACGGGCGGCTGCGCTGCCCCTGGGGTCTGTCCACCGAGGACTATGTGACGTACCACGACACGGAGTGGGGCCGCCCGGTCCACGGGGACGACGCGCTGTTCGAGCGGCTCTGTCTGGAGGCCTTCCAGTCCGGGCTGTCCTGGATCACGATCCTGCGCCGCCGCGAGGGCTTCCGGCAGGCGTTCGACCAGTTCAAGATCGCGTCGGTGGCGGCCTTCACGGACGCCGACAGGGAGCGCCTGCTCGCCGACCCGGGGATCATCCGCAACCGCGCGAAGATCGATGCGACGCTCGCCAACGCGCGGGTGCTCGCGGACTGGTCGGCCGGCGAGCTGGACTCGCTGATCTGGTCGTACGCCCCGGACCCGGCCGCCCGCCCGGCGCCGCGCACCCTCGCGGAGGTCCCGGCGGTCACGGACGAGTCCACGGCCCTCTCCAAGGACCTCAAGAAGCGCGGCCTGCGCTTCGTCGGCCCCACGACGGCCTATGCCCTGATGCAGGCGTGCGGCCTGGTCGACGACCATCTGGCCGACTGCGTGGCCCGCGGCGCGGCCGAGTAGACCAGGCACCGAGGACCGGGCGTCGAGACCAGGCCTGTCCGGACCGAGGGTCCGGACCAGGCCTGTCTTCCGGACCGGGCCCTACCGCCCCAGGTACTTCGGCTTCGCCTTCTCGAGGAAGGCCTGGACCGCGATCCCGTGGTCCTCGGAGGCTCCGGCCCTGGTCTGCAGCTCGTCCTCCTTCTCGAGCGTCTCGTGGAGCGAGTGCCCGGCGCCGTACGCCATGGACTCCTTGATCGCGGCGTACGCGACGGTCGGGCCCTCGGCGAGTGCGCGGGCGACCGCCGCGGCCTCGGCGGCGAGCTCCTCCGCCGGCACGAGCTTGTTCGCGATGCCCAGGTCGTACGCCTCCTGAGCCGAGATCGACCGCGGGAAGAGCAGCAGATCCGCGGCGCGGCTCGCACCGATCAGCCGCGGCAGAGTCCAGGAGACGCCCGAATCGGCGGTCAGCGCGACCCCGGCGAAGGACGTCGTGAACTTCGCCGAGTCGGCGACGACCCGGTAGTCGGCGGCGAGGGCGAAGCCGAGGCCCGCGCCCGCGGCGACCCCGTTCACGCCCGCCACGACCGGCTTCGGCATCTCGGTGATGGCCCGCACGATGGGGTTGTAGTGGTCACGCACCGTGTTCATCGTGTGGCTGGTGCCCGCCTCCTTGTCGGAGAGCAGCAGAGAGACGTGCTCCTTCAGGTCCTGGCCCACACAGAACGCCCGGCCCGTCGCGGTCAGCAGCACCGCCCTTACGGCCTCGTCGGCCGCGGCGGCCTGGACGCTGTCCCGGAGGGCCTCCTTGGCCTCGACGTTCATCGCGTTCATGGCATCGGGCCGGTTGATCGTGATGGTCGCGAGTCCGTCCTTCACTTCGTACAGAACGGTGTCGGCCATGGCAGGGTCCCCTTTGCGGCTCGGGCGATGCGATCGTGTCGGGCCCAGCATGGCGGAGATCGCCGAGGCCTGACATACGCCCTGGTATGTGACGTGCGTCAAAGAATTGTGGGTCACTTGTGTGAGCGCGGTGGCGAAGTATCGCAGGCGGATCGCCGAATTGGGTGGTTTTGCGAAAGCGCGTTGCGCAAGCGATGCCGACCGATGTTGGTCATCGGGTCCCGCCATGCGGGATAATGGCTGGGAAGGAATGTGTTCGATGCCGGTGACGTGTGCCCACCCAAGGGGCTGTCGGCTGACGATGAGCTGGTTTCAGGAAGGGGAACGAGCATGGCGGCCATGAAGCCGCGGACGGGCGACGGCCCGCTCGAGGTGACCAAGGAGGGGCGGGGCATCGTCATGCGCGTTCCGCTCGAAGGCGGCGGTCGGCTTGTCGTCGAGCTGACTCCGGACGAGGCCGACGCACTGGGCGACGCCCTCAAGAAGGTCGTCGGCTGACGCGAAGAGCGCCCTCACTTTCTGCACTGCCCCGGCACGGTACGACCGTGCCGGGGCAGAGTTGTGAATCAGCCGCTCAGCCGCTCAGCCGCTCAGCCGCTCAGCCGCTCAGCCGCTCAGCCGCTCAGCCGCTCAGCCGCTCGGTCGCCGGTCGCTGAGGTTGCTCGGTTGCTCAGCCGCTGAAGTTGCTCGGTCGCCCGGTCGCTGAGGTTGCTCGGCGGCCGCCGATCAGCCGCGGCGCACCGCGCACAGCAGCCCGTCGCCCACCGGCAGCAGCGACGGCAGCAGTTCCTGGCTCTCCCGTGCCGCCCGCAGCAGCTCGCGGATCCGCAGCACCTCGGCCGGCTGAGCCGCCGAGTCGACCGTGCGGCCGTCCGCGAAGACGCCCTCGAAGCAGACAAGACCCCCAGGTCGCAGCAGGCGCAACGATTCAGCGAGGTAGTCCAGTGACTCCAGGCGGTCGCCGTCGCAGAAAACGAGGTCGTACCCGCCGTCCGCGAGCCTGGGCAGTACGTCCAGGGCGCGGCCGGGGATGAACCGCGCCCGGTTCCCCGCGAAGCCCGCGGCGCGGAACGCCTCCCGCGCGAAGCCCTGACGCTCCGGCTCCGGGTCCACGGTCGTCAGCACCCCGTCGGGCCGCATGCCCTGCAGCAGATAGATCCCCGAGACGCCGGTGCCGGTACCGATCTCCGCCACCGCCTTGGCGTCGGCCGTCGCGGCCAGCAGTCGCAGCGCGGCGCCGGTGCCTGGCGACACCGAGGGCAGCGCTGATTCCCGGGCCCGCTCACGGGCCCAGCGCAGCGCTTCGTCCTCGGCGACAAAGGCGTCGGCGAACGCCCAGCTCGTCTGCCGGTTGGCGGTAATGACCCTCTCCTGTCCCCGTAGTTGGCGCAACGGTGACTGTATCCGCTGCGCCCGGGAACCCGCAGATGGGACCGGGCGTTATCGAGGGGCGGGGAGAAACGTGCGGGTGACCGTCGGCCGCACCCAAATTCGCGTAAAGATTCTTATCCGGAGCTAACGGGCGAGGTGGCTATGGTAGGGACTCCACTGGACTCCACCAGAGCCGATAGGGGAGGTGCGGCTGCGCCTGTGGATCGGAGAGGGGTGCTGAGGCGCCTCCTCGGATCGATGGGTGAGCCGAAATCCGTGACAGACACCGCTGACGCCCGTTCCGCCCAAACCGACTCCGTGCCCACCGCGACGTTCGCATCGGATGCGGAATCGCAGGCGTGGACGCCTCCCTCCTGGGAGGACATCGTCAGCACGCACAGCGGCCGGGTCTACCGTCTCGCCTACCGTCTGACCGGAAACCAGCACGACGCGGAGGACCTCACCCAGGAGGTCTTCGTCCGCGTCTTCCGCTCCCTTTCGACATACACGCCGGGGACGTTCGAGGGCTGGCTGCACCGGATCACGACGAACCTCTTCCTGGACATGGTCCGCCGCAAGCAGCGGATCCGTTTCGACGCGCTCGGCGACGACGCCGCCGAGCGGCTGCCCAGCCGTGAGCCGTCCCCGCAGCAGGTCTTCCACGACACGCACTTCGACGCCGACGTGCAGCAGGCGCTGGACACCCTGGCGCCCGAGTTCCGCGCCGCCGTGGTGCTGTGCGACATCGAGGGACTGTCGTACGAGGAGATCGCGGCCACGCTCGGCGTCAAGCTCGGCACGGTCCGCAGCCGTATTCACCGCGGCCGCTCGCATCTGCGCAAGGCCCTTCAGCACCGCTCTCCGGAGGCGCGTGCCGAGCAGCGCACCATGGCGGGCGTGGCCGGGGAGGGCGGTTCGGCGTGAGCGGTATCGGACCGACCCCCGCGGAGCAGCACCTGGGGGACCGGCTCGCTGCTCTGATCGACGGCGAGCTGAAACACGACGTGCGTGACCGGGTGCTCGCGCACCTGGCGACCTGTTCCAAATGCAAGGCCGAGGCCGACGCCCAGCGCCGGCTGAAGAGCGTGTTCGCGGCGACCGCCCCGCCGCCGCCGTCCGAAGGGTTCCTCGCCCGGCTGCAGGGCTTGCCCGGCGGGCCGCCCGGAGGGCCGCCCGCCAGCGGTGACGACGACAGAAGCGGCCCGTTCGGCGCCGGAGGGGGACGCTTCGGCGACGGCGTCTTCGGTATGACAACACCGGAGGGCTTCGGGTACGCACCCGGTCCCGGGCAGCACGGTTCCGGATTCCGCATCCACGACGTGGGGCGCCAGGAGGCCGAGCGCTCGGTGTGGCGTGGACGCAGATTCGCGCTCACGGCTGCCAGCGCGGTGTCGTTCGCGGCGATCGCCCTCGGCGGGACGCTGCCGCTCGGCGCAGGGGGCGACACCGCCGCCCGCGGTGACCAGCGGGGGAACAATGTGACGCCCCAGCGAAGCGCCTCCACGTCGGCCGCGTCGAGCGCGGACGCCGGGAGGCGCCGCGGTGGTGCGACCAGCGAGCAGACCGTGGGCGTGGTCTCGCCCGCCCTGATGCAGACGCACCCGTTCGCGGCGTCGAGCCTGCTCACGGGCGCGCCCCCGGCGTGGATACGACCCACGGGCTCGGCGTTCCAGCCGGCCACCGCGCCAGGCCCGACCGCTACGGCCACCCCGCACCCGACCCAGCTCGCGGCCCCGACCGGGCGCTGACGCCGAGCGGCGCCCGCCGCGCTGTGTGATGCCTTCCGCAAACCTGGTTGAATCCAGGGAGGGGTGCCCGGCGGGGCGCGTGGATCGGCCAGTTGCGGGGAGAGCATGGAGAACGGGAAGCAGACGGATCCCAAGCCGAAGTGGTGGAGCCGGCCTCCCCGCCACAGCGCAACGCCGGAGACGCCCCCGGCCCCCGCAGAGCACGGATCCGACGCTCCCCGGACGGACGCCGCACCGGCTGCTCCGGAGCCTGCTTCCGCCACCATCACCGACGACCGGTCCGAGTACACGCTGGCCGCGCCGGTTCCTGCGGATGCTCCGGAGGCGACGCCCGTACCTGCTCCCGCCGCCGTGGCTGCGGCACCCGCTCGTGAGCGCGCACATGCCGACCCGGTGGACGAGGCGGTGGCCGATGCCGCCCCGCCGCAGGGTGCCCGCGTACAGCCGCTGCACGAGCCCGACGAGTACCGGACGCCGCCCTACGGAGGTCCCGGGCCGTGGGCCCCGGCCCCGCCCGTACAGCGGCCCGTGGGCACTCCGGCGCACGGGACGCCCGTCCCGGCGCAGCACCACGTGAACAACGGCAACGGGTACCCTGTCCCGGCTCCGGCCCCCGCATCCATGGCCGCAGCCGCTCCTGCGCCTGTGCCGGCCCCCGCGCCTGCGCCTGCGACGCCGGTCCAGTGGGCGCAGTACGACCCCTGGAGCGCCCCCGGGACGGTCTCCCTGAGCCAGGCCGGGGAGCCGTCGAAGAAGAAGTCCCGGCGCGGCACCGCGTTCGTCGGCGCCCTGCTCTTCGCACTGCTCACCGGGGTGCTCGGTGGCGGCGTCGGCGCGTACCTGGAGCGGAACGGCGGCATCACCACGGTCGAGCTGCCCCAGACCGGCCCCGAGGACTCCGGCCGCGCCCCCGAGAGCATCGCGGGAATCGCCGCCAGCGCCCTCCCCAGTGTGGTGACGTTGCACGTCAGCGGCGGCGGTGAGCAGGGCACCGGCACCGGCTTCGTCCTCGACAAGCAGGGCCACATCCTCACCAACAACCACGTCGTCGACCCGGCCGGCAGCTCCGGCGACATCTCCGTCACCTTCAGCGGCGGCGAGACCGCCCGCGCCACGCTCGTCGGCAAGGACAGCGGCTACGACCTCGCCGTCGTCAAGGTCACCGGCGTGTCCGGGCTCAAGCCCCTGCCCCTCGGCAACTCCGACAACGTCCGTGTCGGTGACCCGGTCGTCGCCATCGGCGCCCCCTTCGACCTGCAGAACACCGTCACCGCCGGAATCATCAGCGCCAAGGAGCGTCCGATCACCGCGGGCGGCGAGAAGGGCGACGGCAGCGACATCAGCTACGTCGACGCGCTGCAGACCGACGCCCCGATAAACCCCGGCAACTCCGGCGGCCCGCTCGTCGACTCCAAGGCCCGCGTCATCGGCGTCAACAGCGCCATCCGCGCCGCCGACAGCGGCGCCGGCCCCGACGGTGGTCAGGCCGGCTCCATCGGCCTCGGCTTCGCCATCCCCATCAACCAGGGCAAGCGCGTCGCAGAGGAGCTCATCAACACCGGCAAGGCCACCCACCCCGTCATCGGCGTCAGTCTCGACATGAAGTACACGGGCGACGGCGCCCGGGTCGGCGAGAAGGGCAGGGACGGCACCCCGCCCATCACCTCCGGAGGACCCGCCGCCAAGGCCGGCATCCGTCCCGGCGACGTCATCACCAAGGTCGACGGTCAGCGGGTGCACAGCGGCGAGGAGCTCATCGTCAAGATCCGCGCGCACCGCCCCGGCGACCGGCTGGAACTGACCCTGCTCCGGGACGGCAAGGAGCAGACCAAGACGCTGACGCTCGGCTCGTCGAGCGGCTCGTGACGGACGTCGCACCGCCCCCTGCCGGGGCCCGGCAGGCCCGGGCAGGTCGCCCGCCAGGCCCTTCGGAGTGACACCCGAAGAGACACCCGAAGGTACCGCCAGGACAGATTGGCCGGGTACCGTGGAGCGGGTCGCACCGCACCCATGACCGGCGGGCACGGAGAACGCGAACACAAGGAGCAGCAGGGTGTTCAATGACATAGGCGCGCTCGAGCTCATGACGCTCGTGGTCCTCGCCGTGCTCGTCTTCGGCCCGGACAAGCTGCCGAAGGTCATCCAGGACGTTTCGCGGTTCGTGCGCAAGGTCCGGGAATTCTCCGACAACGCGAAGCACGACATTCGCAGCGAACTCGGCCCGGAATTCAAGGACTTCGAGTTCGAGGACCTCAATCCCAAGAGCTTCATCCGCAAGCAGCTCTCCGACAACGAGGATCTCAAGGAAATCCGGAGCAGCTTCGACCTGAAGAAGGAAATCAACGACGTCGCGGACGCGGTCAACGGCAAGGAACCCGAGACCTCCGTCCCGGCCGCCGTCAACGGCTCGCCCGGCGCCGCCCCCGACCTGCTCAAGAAGCGCGAAACCGTCGATCAGGGCGAGCGCCCGCCCTTCGACGCAGACGCCACCTGAGTGCCCCGGAGCGCCACCAATCCCAACGAGCCGGTGCGAGATGGCTATCCTCTCCATCTGTCCGGAAACGAGGACGCCCGCGGGGGGTGGGCCGTTCCGGACCACAGGATCGAGGAGGCGGCCGGCTAGATGGAGACGACGAGTCGGGTAGGGACGCAGAGCACGCCCAGCGCATCTGCTGCTGAGGGGGTGCCCGTGGCCCGGCGTACGGTCGACGGCTATCTGCGCGCGTCCTTCCCGTGGTACGGACTGGACGAGGCCTTCACGGGACCGCGCTGGCTGATGCAGGTCGCCACCACGGCGGACGGCACGGTGCAGCACGGTTCCATGGGTCACGGCGACGAGCCGTCGATAAAGTCCGACGCCGCGGGGGCCGAGAAGGAGCGCTTCGCGGTCGTCGTGACGGTCGGTGCGAGCCCCGTGCGGCGCACCAGCGACGGTACGGGCATGCTGGACGCGACGACGGTCGCCTCGGCGGCGTGGCTGGCCGGTTCGGGTCTGCTGGCGTACACCTGGCCCGGGCAGCTGGACCACTCGCTGCGGGACGACTGGCTGGACCAGCAGACCGAGACCGCGTTCGAGCTCGCGGACGACATGGACGGCCCGGCGTGGTCGGAGCTGTCGCTGCCGGTGGACGGGGTGCCGATGCCGTTCCACTACCGGGAGTCGGAATTCGGGTGGGTGCTGGCCGGCTCCACGGGGAGCGGGGTGCACGTGGGTGCGTACGGGCGCGGGATGAGCGCGTACGGGCTCGGGTTCTCGGTCGTGCGGGACCTCGGGGACTACGCGCTCCAGGAGCGCGGCCCGGGCGGCTGACGGGTGGGCAGAGCCTCTGCGGAAGCTCTGCCCACGGTCGGGCTCAGAACTTGTTGCGCGGGGTGATGCCCAGGCTCAGGCCCGCGAGGCCGCGCTGGCGGCCGCCGAGCTTGTCGGCGATGGCGCGCAGGGCCGAGCCCGCGGGGGAGTCGGGGTCCGTCAGGACGACCGGCTTGCCCTCGTCGCCGCCCTCGCGCAGGCGCACGTCGATCGGGATCTGACCCAGCACCGGCACCGTCGCGCCGGTCGTCCGCGTCAGGCCCTCGGCGACCCTCTGACCGCCGCCCGTGCCGAAGACGTCGACCATCTCGTCGCAGTGCGGGCACGGCAGGCCCGACATGTTCTCGACGACGCCGACGATCTTCTGGTGGGTCTGTACGGCGATGGAGCCGGCCCGCTCCGCGACCTCGGCCGCGGCCTGCTGCGGGGTGGTGACGACCAGGATCTCCGCGTTCGGCACCAGCTGGGCCACGGAGATCGCGATGTCGCCCGTGCCCGGGGGCAGGTCGAGCAGGAGGACGTCCAGGTCGCCCCAGTACACGTCCGCGAGGAACTGCTGCAGCGCGCGATGCAGCATCGGCCCGCGCCACACCACCGGCGCGTTGCCCGGGGTGAACATGCCGATCGAGATGACCTTCACACCGTTCGCCGACGGCGGCATGATCATGTTCTCGACCTGGGTCGGACGGCCGTCCGCGCCCAGCATGCGCGGCACGCTGTGGCCGTAGATGTCGGCGTCGACGACACCGACCTTCAGGCCGTCGGCCGCCATCGCGGCCGCCAGGTTCACGGTCACGGAGGACTTGCCGACGCCGCCCTTGCCGGACGCCACCGCGTAGACGCGGGTCAGCGAGCCGGGCTTGGCGAACGGAACCTCACGCTCGGCGCTGGTGCCGCGCAGCGAGGCCGTGAGTTCGCGCCGCTGCTCGTCGCTCATCACGTCCAGCGACACATCGACGCGGGAGACGCCTGCGACGCGGGAGACCGCATCCGTGACCCGCTGGGTGATGGTCTCGCGCATCGGACAGCCCGAGACGGTGAGATAGACCGTGACGGCAACGGCGCCGTCCTCCCCGATCTCCACCGATTTGACCATGCCCAGGTCGGTGATCGGTTTGTTGATCTCGGGGTCGTTCACCGTCGCCAGTGCCTCGCGCACCGAGTCTTCCGTAGCCATACGGACGATGGTACGGCGCCGGATACCACCCCGGGGACGTGCGTCAGCGGTCGCCTTCGTCACGTCGGCGTGGGGAGCCGGGCGGGAATACGGGCTCGTGTTCCCGGTTTCCCAGCTCCTTCAGCAGATCCTCGAACTCGGAGCGGATCCAGTCGCGGGTGGCGACCTCGCCGAGCCCCATCCGCAGCGCCGCGATCTCCCGCGTCAGATACTCCGTGTCCGCGATGGAGCGCTCGTTCTGCGCCCGGTCCTGTTCCATCTCGACCCGGTCGCGGTCCGCCTGGCGGTTCTGCGCGAGCAGGATCAGCGGGGCGGCGTACGAGGCCTGGAGCGACAGCATGAGCGTCAGAAAGATGAACGGGTACGGGTCGAAGCGCAGCCCGGCCGGCGCGAAGACGTTCCACAGGACCCAGGCGGCGATGGTCACGGTCATCCAGACCAGAAAGCGTCCCGTCCCCAGGAAGCGGGCGATCTTCTCGGAGAACCGCCCGAAGGCCTCGGGGTCGTACTCCGGCAGCACCTTCCGCCGCGGGGCCCGCGGCACGTCGAGCCGGTTGCGCGGCCGCGGCCCCCCACTCAGCCGTTCCCGTTCCCGTTCCCGCTCCCGTTCCCGTTCCCGTTCCTGCTCCCTGCCCTCCTTGCGGCCCTCACCGCGCTTGCTGAGCCCGTACTCACTTCCCATCGGCGGTCACCGTTCCCTCGAACTCGGCCTCGCGCCAGTCCTCCGGCAGCAGATGGTCGAGCACGTCGTCGACGGTTACCGCGCCCAGCAGCGAGCCGCTCTCGTCCACGACCGGTGCGGCGACCATGTTGTACGCGGCGAGATAGCTGGTGATCGCGGGCAGCGGGGTGTCCGGGGGGAGCGGTGGCAGATCGCTCTCGACGATCGAGGCGACCAGCGTGAACGGCGGGTCCCGCAGCAGCCGCTGGAAGTGGACGGTGCCCAGATACTTGCCCGTCGGTGTCTCGTCGGGCGGCCGGCACACGTACACCTGGGCCGCGAGCGCCGGGGAGAGTTCGTGCTGGCGCACCCGCGCCAGCGCGTCCGCGACCGTCGAGTCCGGGCGCAGCACGATCGGCTCGGTCGTCATCAGGCCGCCGGCGGTCCTCTCCTCGTACGACATCAGCCGGCGCATGTCGGCGGCGTCGTCCGGCCGCATCAGCCGGAGGAGCCGCTCCTTGTCCTCCTCCGGCAGTTCGGAGAGCAGATCGGCCGCGTCGTCCGGGTCCATCGCCTCCAGCACGTCCGCCGCCCGCTCCTCCTGCAGCTTGCCGAGGATCTCCACCTGCTCGTCCTCCGGCAGCTCCTCCAGGACATCGGCGAGGCGGTCGTCGTGGAGGGCGGCGGCGACCTCGGCGCGCCGCTTGGGGGAGAGGTGGTGCAGTGCGTTCGCGAGGTCCGCCGGGCGCAGTCGCTCGAAGGTGGCCAGCAGGCTCTCCGCGCCCTGCCCCTCCTCCTCCAGCGAGAAGCCGGTGACAGCGGACCACTCGACGGTCAGTGCCTCCCCCTTGCGGCGCAGTGCCCCGCCTTTCCCCTTCCGTACGAAGACCTTGTTGATCTCCCAGTCGCGGCGGGCGGGGAGCTGCTGGATGGCGACGTCCAGGACCGTGACCTCCTCGGCCGTCTCGACGAGCTGCACCCGCCGGTCCAGGAGGTCGCCGAGGACGAGGCGCTCGGTCGGGCGCTGCTCGAAGCGCCTCATGTTGACGACGCCGGTGGTGATGACCTGACCGGACTCGACGCCGGTCACCCGGGTCATGGGGAGGAAGATCCGGCGGCGGCTGAGCAGCTCCACGACCATGCCGAGCAGCCGCGGCGGTCGGCCGCCGACGCGGAGCATGGCGACGAGGTCGCGCACGCGCCCGACCTGTTCGCCGTTGGGGTCGAAGACCGGGACTCCGGCGAGATGCGAGACGAAGATCCGGGGGGCGCCTGCCGCCATGCTCCGCGCCTCCTCCGTACCGAGATATGCCGAAAGAAATGCCCTGAAATGCTGCTGTTCAACGGCTTCAGGCTAGCCCGTGGCGTTCCATGCCGCCCAGGAGAGCGGTCCGGACGGCTCCCCTCCAGATCGTGCTACGACCCCGGGTACGCTGCGGTCTTGCCAACCCCCACACGTACGAGAGGCAGTGCGCACGTGACCGCTCTCAACCCGGCCGCCGCGGCCTTGGCCGTCCGTCGGGCGGCGCTTCCCGTCGCACTCTGCATGGGGCTGGTTGCCGCCCTCACGGCCTGTGCCGGCGAGGACCCGGACGCGGGCACGAACGGCCTCGGCAAGCTGGAGGCGCCGGCGATCGAGGCGAAGGCGAAGGCCGCGGCGAACGCCGCGCAGGCGGTACGCCTCTCCGGGACGCTGGTCTCCAAAGGCGGTACGTACAAGCTGAACATGCGGCTCAAGAAGAGCGGCGGGATCGGCTCGGTCACCACGAAGAACTCGACCTTCGAGCTGCTGCGGGTCGAGGACGCGCTCTATCTGAAGGCCGACGCGAGCTTCTGGGCCCACGCGGACTCGGACTCCGACGGCGGCGCCTCCGAGCCGCCGAGCAAGGAGGACACGGCCGCCGCGAACAAGCTGGACGACATGTACGTGAAGGTCCCGGACGACGACCCCTCGTACAAGCAGCTGCGCGGCTTCACCGAGATGGACGTCCTGCTGGAGGGGCTCCTCGGGCTGCAGGGGAAGCTCAGCAAGGGTGACCGCGACACGATCGGCGGCATCCGCACGATCAAGGTCCTTGGCAGTGAGGGCCACGGCGGCACGCTCGACGTCTCCCTCAAGGGAACCCCGTACCCAATCCAGTTCGCCCGCGCGGGCGGCGCGGGCGTCCTGACGCTCGGCGACTGGAACGAGGACTTCGAGCTCGCGGCTCCGACGAAGGAGGAGACGGTCGACTACGGCCGCGAACTCCCGGGCACCAACAACTGACCCGCGCCGGCCCGGCGCACCGAGCCCCGGGGGCCCTGCCGCCCTGCGCGCGGTGTTCCGAGCAGCCCGGTACCGCCCGGTGGGTCCGGTACCCATCGCCATGCGCCGCAGGGCGTAGAGGGGCCTGGGGGCGGAGCCCCCGGCTTCGGGAAGGGGCGGGGTGGGGAGAAAGGCCCGCCGCAGGCGCGCGGGCCCGCGCCCCGTGCCTCGGCTGCGGGCGTCAGCCCGCTTGCCTGCGGCGCCGCCGCAGGAGGCGCGGCAGGGCCGCCGGGATCGGGTGGCGAGTGGTCGCCGTCGTGGGGAGCGGGGTGGCCGCCAGGGACCCCTGCGGATGCCGGGTGCTCGACTCGCGCGGCTCAAGCCGCAGCACCCGGCACTCCCGCGCCCAGCGCTCCGTCATCCGTTCGCCGTCCGGCGCGTTCAGCCGCTTGCCCTTCAGCTCGGCGACCGCGGCCTCCCATGCCTCCGAGCCGGGCGTCAGCTCGCTCACCGCGGCGGTCCAGGCGACCAGCCGGCCGCCCTTGTCCTTGCTGCGTACGGTCACCTCGGCGGTGGAGCCGTCCGTCAGCCCGGGCAGCGGCTGCTCACCCGGTCCGTCGCCGACGACATGTGCCGCGCCGTCGAGCCACGCGTGCCACAGGGCCCGGGACGGTCCGGTGCCCCGGACCCAGATGAGGCCGGACTTCTTGGTGGCCTCCTCGACGAGGGCAGGGCCTAGCAGCGCGTCGTTGCCGAGCTGAGCGTCGTTCATGTGCTGCAGCCTATTAGAGCCAGCCGTTGCGCTTCAGTGTGCGGTGAATGGTGAGACAGACGACGGCGATGCCGACCAGCACCATCGGGTACCCGTACCGCCAGTGCAGCTCCGGCATGTGGTCGAAGTTCATGCCGTAGACGCCGCACACCGCCGTCGGTACGGCGATGATCGCCGCCCAGGACGTGATCTTGCGCATGTCCTCGTTCTGGGCGACCGTCGCCTGCGCCAGGTTCGCCTGGAGGATCGAGTTCAGCAGTTCGTCGAAGCCGAGGACCTGCTCCTGCACCCGGGCCAGGTGGTCGGCGACATCGCGGAAGTACTTCTGGATGTCCGGATCGACGAGCCGCATCGGCCGCTCGCTCAGCAGCTGCATGGGCCGCAGCAGCGGGGTCACCGCCCGCTTGAACTCCAGCACCTCGCGCTTGAGCTGGTAGATCCGCCCGGTGTCCGTACCGCGCGTGCTGCCCTTCGACGGCGCCGAGAAGACATCGATCTCGATCTCGTCGATGTCGACCTGGACGGCGTCCGCGACCGCGATGTACCCGTCCACGACATGGTCGGCGATGGCGTGCAGCACCGCCGACGGGCCCTTGGCGAGCAGCTCCGGGTCGTCCTGCAGCCGGTGCCGGAGGTTGCGCAGCGAGCCCTGTCCGCCGTGCCGCACGGTGACGACGAAGTCGGGTCCGGTGAAGCACATCACCTCACCGGTCTCGACGACCTCGCTGGTCGCCGTCAACTCGGCGTGCTCGACGTAGTGGATGGTCTTGAAGACGGTGAAGAGCGTGTCGTCGTACCGCTCCAGCTTGGGGCGCTGGTGGGCGTGGACGGCGTCCTCCACGGCCAGCGGGTGGAGCCCGAACTCCGCGGCGATTCCCGCGAACTCCTCCTCCGTCGGCTCGTGGAGCCCGATCCACGCGAAGCCGCCGCCCTCGCGGACCCGGAGCATCGCCTCGTGCGGGGTGAGGCACGCCTCGTCCTTCACTCGTCTGCCGTCGCGGTAGACGGCGCAGTCGACGACCGCGCTGGAGGCCGAGGGGTCACGGGTGGTGTCGTACGAGCTGTACGGACCGCTGTTCTTGCGCAGCGTCGGGCGGACCGCTTCGCGCAGGTCACGGATCATCGACATGGCAGGCTCCTTCACGGAGAGGCCGTCGGCGCGCGGCGTGGCACTGCCCGGAATGGGGACGTTTCTCGATACGTCCGCAAAGCGGGCGGCACCGCGGGACACGGTGACGGCGTTCGCTACAGACAGTCAGGCAAAAACGAAGTGCTCTTCCGTCGTGCGCGGTGCCAAGGATGCGGCGGTGCGGGAAGCCCTCGGGTCCGGACGGTGCCCGTACAGGGCGGACGGTGTCAGACGGCGAGGAGTCGCGCGGAAGAGCGGTTGGTACTGCACGGTCGACTTCGATCCACCGCAGCCCCACCTCCTCCGGCCGGTCCCCCGTGGGGGATGACGTGTGGTCGGGATCCAGAGTCACACTTCAGCGTGCTGTCCCGAACAGGCGGCTCAGCCTATCAGCCGACTGAGGATCAATCCCTTTGTTTGCCCCTTCCTGACGCGATCTATGCTCGCGGGATGGGAGAAGTTCTTGCTCTGGTCGAGGCCCGGCTGCGCAGCGCGCTCGGCGAACCGGACGCGCGCGCCGGGATGACGTTTCTGGGTACGGACCGGATCGAGGTGCTCCGTTTCATCGACGGAGACGTGGTCCGGTACGCGACGCTGGGCATGTCCGCCCAGCCGATGAACGACCCCGGGGACCCGCTCGCCGATCCCGTGAAGGGACCCCGTGCGGAGCTCCTCCTGTCGGTGCGGGCCGGGCTCGCCGACACCGACAAGGTGCTGCGCCCGCTCGCGGTGCTGGCGTCGTCACCGCAGGTCGAGGGCGTGATTGTGGCACCCGGCAACTCCATGGACCTCGGTGAGCCGTTGTGGCCGCAGGCGCCGTTCTCGTCCGTCCTGGTGGCCGAGTCCGGTGGTCTGGTCGAGGACCTGGAGCTGGATCCGCCCATGGATCCGGTGCGCTTCCTGCCGCTGCTGCCGATGACGCCGAACGAGGCCGCGTGGAAGCGGGTGCACGGTGCCGGGGAGCTCCAGGGGCGGTGGCTGAAGCACGGGACGGACTTGCGCGATCCGCACCGCGCATCCGTCACCCTGACGTGACGTCAGAGCCGGCGAAGTGACGTATCTCATGGCCGAGTTGGGTCCCCGATCGGCCCGATGGCCGTTCGGCGCGGTCGACCAGCGACGCCCGCCGCGCCCCGACGACGCCCGCGCCGATCACCGCCGCGACGCCGGCGACCACGAACGGCGTGCGGATGTCGCTCCACTCCGCGATCTTCGGCGCCAGATACGGGGCCGCTGCGGCCGCGAACCAGCGGACGAAGTTGTAGCCCGCGCTCGCCACCGGTCGCGGAGCGTCCGAGACGCCGAGCGCCAGCTCCGTGAAGACGGTGTTGTTGACGCCGATGAAGGCGCCGGACAGGACCGTGCAGACGACGGCCGTCGTGCGGTCCCCGTACCCGAGCACCACCACGTCCGCCGCGAGCAGCAACAGTGAGCCGCCCAGCACCCTGAGCGAGCCGTACCGCTCCTGCAGCCGTGGCGCGACCAGCACCGAGAAGACCGCGAGGAGGACGCCCCAGGCGAAGAAGACGGCCCCCGACCGGTACGGCGACAGGCCCAGCACGAACGGGGTGAACGCCAGCACCGTGAAGAAGGCGTAGTTGTAGAAGAAGGCCGCGGCGGCCACGGACGCGAGCCCGCCGTGGCCGAGCGCCCTGAGCGGATCGAGCAGCGAGGTCTTCCGTTCGGGCTTCGGCTGCTCCTTGAGGAAGGCCGCGATGCACAGGAAGCCGATGGCCATCAGGGCGGCCGTGCCGAAGAACGGGTAGCGCCAACTGGCGTCGCCGAGCAGGGCTCCGAGCAGCGGCCCGCAGGCCATGCCGAGGCCGAGTGCCGACTCGTACAGCAGGATCGCGGCGGCTCCCTCCCTCATTCCGCCACCGCCCGGGGCCGCATCGCTTCGCGAGGCCCCTGTCGGATGGGCGGCCGCACCGACGATGACCGCGAGCGCGGTCGACACGAAGAGCGCGTTGCCCAGTCCCCAGCCCGCCCGGAAGCCGACGAGTTCGCCGACCGACCCCGACGTGCCGGAGAGCGCGGCGAAGACCACGACCAGCGCGAGTCCGGCCAGCAGTGTCCTGCGGCTGCCGATCCGGCTGGACACGAAACCGGTCACGAGCATGGTCACCGCGGTGATCAGGAAGTACGAGGTGAACAGCAGCGAGACCTGGCTCGGTGTCGCATCCAGGCCCTCGGCGATGGAGGGCAGGATCGGGTCCACGAGGCCGATGCCCATGAAGGCGACGACGGACGCCCCGGCCGTGGCCCAGACGGCCTTGGGCTGGCGCAGGATGCCGCCTCCGTCGAACGGGTCCTCTCCGCGCATGGGTGCTCCTCCGCTTCTCCGGGTGCCTGCCCGGTCAATTCGGTGTGCCATGCAAATAATAAGTTAGACAATCTAATAAATGCAAGATGCATCTAGTTCTTCCTGGTGAGGCCGGGTGAAACCGAAGTGCCGGACGGGTGATCGTCCTTGACGCGACGCCGAGCGGGTAGGACCGTTGGGCGCTATGAGGGGCGAACCCAGTTGCCCGAAGTGCGGTGGCCGGGTGAGGGCGCCCGGTCTCTTCGCCGACACGTGGCAGTGCGATGTGCACGGTTCCGTGCATCCGCTGCAGCCGGTGATTCCGCCCAGCGTCGAAGCCCTCAGCGTCGTGGTCGCCCGTGCCCAGGTGCCGGTGTGGATGCCCTGGCCGCTTCCGGTCGGCTGGCTCTTCACCGGCGTCGCGTACGCGGGTGACGACCGCAGCGGAGGCCGCGCGACCGCGGTCGCCTGCTCGGGTCCCGGACCGCTCGGCGGTGTGGGGGAGTTGCTGCTGGTCGCCGAGGAACTCGGCGTCGGCCTCGGCGCCCGCTTCGCGGGGATCGACGGGCCCGACCCGGGGCCGCACATGACCGTGGACAAGCCACCCCAGGCCAAGGTCCTCGCCGCGGGCAGGCCGACACCGCTCTGGCACGTCAACGATGCGCCGGAGGACCGCGCGGTCTTCGCGGGCGAGGCGATGGGGCTGTGGCTGTGGGCGATCGTGTGGCCCGAGTCGACCGGCCTGTTGATGTACGACGAGCTGATACTCACCGATCTGCGGGAGGCGGGCTCGGAGGTGGAGCTGCTGCCGTGCGGGGCGCTGTCGCCGCGGCTGCTTTCGTGACGAAGCGCCGGTCTCGTACGGCCGGCCGTGCGACCGGCCCGGCCGGCGCGGCAGGCGGTGGGCCGTGAGGCCGGTCGCGCGGCGCCCGCGGTCGTGAGTCGTGACGGCTTTCACGCCATGCCGTGGTCCGGGAGATGTTCGATTCCCCGTTAGGATTGAGTGTCCCCCTGCCCGCCCCGAGTCCTGGAGTCATGCGTCGTGCGCATCGATCTGCACACCCACTCCACGGCATCGGACGGTACGGACACCCCGGCCGAGCTGGTCCGCAACGCCGCGGCCGCCGGGCTCGACGTCGTCGCGCTGACCGACCACGACACCGTCGGCGGCCACGCCGAGGCGATCGCCGCGCTCCCCGAAGGCCTCACCCTCGTCACCGGCGCCGAACTCTCGTGCCGCACCGAGGGTGTGGGCCTCCACATGCTGGCCTACCTGTTCGACCCCGACGAGCCCGAACTGGCGCGCGAGCGCGAACTCGTACGGGACGACCGGGTGCCGCGCGCCCAGGGCATGGTCGCCAAGCTCCGGGAGCTGGGTGTGCCGATCACCTGGGAGCAGGTGGCCCGGATAGCCGGTGAAGGTGCCGTCGGCCGCCCGCACGTCGCGACCGCGCTCGTCGAACTCGGCGTCGTTCCCGATGTCTCCGCCGCCTTCACGCCCGACTGGCTCGCGAACGGCGGGCGCGCATACGTCGAGAAGCACGAGCTCGACCCGTTCGAGGCCGTCCGCCTGGTCAAGGCGGCCGGCGGCGTCACCGTCTTCGCCCATCCGCTTGCGGTCACGCGTGGCGAGGTCGTTCCCGAGGACACCATCGCGCGGCTGGCCGCGGCAGGTCTCGACGGCATCGAGGTCGACCACATGGACCACGACGAGCCCACGCGGGCCCGGCTGCGCGGACTTGCCGCCGACCTCGGCCTGCTGGCCACCGGCTCCAGCGACTACCACGGCAGCCGCAAGACCTGCCGGCTCGGCGACTTCACGACCGACCCGGAGATCTACGGCGAGATCACGCGCCGTGCGACCGGCGCGTTCCCGGTCCCGGGCACGGGCGGAACATCCGGCCGCTGACAGCGGCCCCCTCGCGCGGGCTCCCTGGGCTGCCCGTGCGCGGGTCTCTGCGCCCTCGCGCCCTTCGGCGCTCTGCTGCGCCCCGGCGCCATCCAGTACCCCGACACCCCGACATCACCCCGCAAGGCAGCACTGTGTTCGACGTCGCCGTTTTCGGCTCCCTGTTCCTCACCCTCTTCGTGATCATGGATCCTCCCGGGATCACCCCGATCTTCCTCGCTCTCACCTCCGGCCGCCCCGCGAAGGTCCGGCGGCGGATGGCCTGGCAGGCGGTCGCGGTGGCCTTCGGTGTCATCACCGTCTTCGGCATCCTGGGCCAGCAGATCCTCGCGTACCTCCATGTCTCCGTCCCCGCCCTGATGATCGCGGGCGGTCTGCTCCTGCTGCTCATCGCGCTCGACCTGCTGACCGGCAAGACCGACGAGCCCAAGCAGACGAAGGACGTCAATGTCGCGCTCGTCCCGCTCGGCATGCCGCTGCTGGCCGGGCCCGGTGCGATCGTCTCGGTGATCCTCGCGGTGCAGCACGCGGACGGGGCCGGGCAGCAGATCTCGGTGTGGGCGGCGATCGTCGCGATGCACGTCGTGCTCTGGCTGACGTTGCGGTACTCGCTGCTGATCATCCGGGTCATCAAGGACGGCGGTGTCGTCCTGGTGACGAGGCTCGCGGGCATGATGCTGTCGGCGATCGCCGTGCAGCAGATCATCAACGGTGTCACCCAGGTGATCCAGGGCTCCTGAGGAGTCCTGGCTTCGTCCCGGCAGGGTCCGGGCAGAACATCGCCCCGTACGGAAGCTTCCGTACGGGGCGAACTGCTGTCAGGCTGCCGACCGGACCGCTGCCAGGTGTTACGAGGCGCAGGTGTCGGCGGGCCGGATGTAGATACGCTGGCCGATCGCGGCGGCCTGCTGGACCATCCGGTTGACGGAGGCAGCGTCCACAACGGTGCTGTCCACGGCGGTGCCGTCGACGTCGTCGAGTCGCATGATCTCGAAGCGCATAAAGGCTTCTCCCTTCTGTCCGTCTGTGTTCCATTGGCTTCAACGGGATGCAGAGTGCAAACATTCCCTACGCTAAAGAAATTTTTCGGATGGCTAACTACTGGCAGGTATCGCCGGGCCTGCTCACAATGGGTTCCAAATGAACGACGATGAGCTCACCAGCATCAGCGCCCGCCTTGAGCGCACCAACGAGCTGCTCAAGCGCATGCTCGCCGAGGTCGCGAAGACCCCGTCCACGCATGCCATCTTCGTCGACGCCGGTTACGTCTATGCTGCGGCCGGGTTGCTTGTGACGGGAACCGAGGACCGGCGCAACTTCGATCTCGACGCCGAGGGGCTCATCGAGGCATTCATCGACAAGGCCCGCACGATCTTCGCGGACAGCCGGCTGCTGCGCGTCTACTGGTACGACGGCGCCAGGCGCCGTATCCACACGTCCGAGCAGCAGTCCATAGCCGAGCTCCCCGACGTCAAGGTCCGGCTCGGCAACCTCAACGCGAACAACCAGCAGAAGGGGGTCGACTCCCTCATCCGTTCCGACCTGGAGTCGCTCGCCCGTCACCGGGCGATCAGCGACGCCGCACTCGTCGGCGGCGACGAGGACCTGGTCTCCGCCGTCGAGGCCGCCCAGGGGTACGGGGCGCGGGTGCATCTGTGGGGGATCGAGGCGGCCGACGGCCGCAACCAGGCGGAGCCGCTGCTCTGGGAGGTCGACAGCCAGCGCACCTTCGACCTCGACTTCTGCCGGCCGTACGTCACCCGGCGACCCGTCACCACGTACGAGGACGACACGCCTCCGCCGTCCCGCGAGGACGTCCGCTTCGTCGGCGCGCAGATCGCGGCGACCTGGCTCGCCGAGCGCGGGAGGGCTCCGATGGCCGAGCTGCTGCCCGGGCATCCGTATCTGCCGGGCCCGGTCGACCAGGATCTGCTCATCGAGGCGGAGAAGCTGCTGCAGCACTCACTGCGTGGATACGCGCACCTGCGGCGCGCCCTGCGCGACGGGTTCTGGCAGCACCTCCAGGGTCAGTACTGACGCCAGAAGGCGATGAGCGCGTCGGCCGTCCCCGCCGGCCGGTCCGTGTTGGGCGAATGCTCCGCGCCCGCGATCACCGTGCGATGCGCGCCGAGCCGTACCGCCATGTCGTCGAGCTCCGGTACGGGCCAGGTGTCGTCGCGCTTGCCCGACACGACGAGCTTGGGGATCGGTATGGCGGCGAGTTCGTCGACGCGGTCCGGCTCCACGGTCAATTGGCCTCCTGTGGCGAGGAGTTGGGACGGGTTGTGCCGCAGCCAGCGCCGCCGCAGATCCTCACCGTCGGTCTCGGCCTCCTCCGGAGGATCCATTGCGCGCATCGCCTCCCAGACCTCGGCCATGCTCATGGTGACGAGGGCGTCGCTCAACAGCTTGACCTTGCTGCGCTGGCCCGGGGTGATCCGGGCGGGCCCCGACGAGATCAGGGTGAGCGTGACGAACGGCCGCGCATCGGTGAGCACCGCGGCGCGGGCGATCTGTCCGCCGAGCGAGTGCCCGACGAGATGCACGGGTCCGCCGACCGCGTCGGCCTGCGCGAGCACGTCGCGCGCCAACTCCTCCTGGGCGTACGCCTCCTGTGACTCGGGACCGTCGCTCTCGTACTGCCCGCGGCCGTCGACCGCGACGGCCCGGTATCCGGCGGCGGTCAGCGGCTCCAGCATCGCGATGAAGTCCTCCTTGCTCCCGGTGTAGCCCGGCAGGAGCATCGCGGTGCCCTTCACCTCCCGCCCTGCGCCCGGCAGGGCGTCCAGCACGGCGAAAGCGCCGCGCGAGGTCTCGAGCATCCGGGCACGGGCGCAGACGGGGGGCACGAAGGTGGGCGGCCGACTCATGCGGACGAGGTTACCGACCCCGAAGTCCCGTCCAGTGCCTCGGGCCGCCCAGCGCGCCTGTGCCGGGCACGGGCAGGCGGGCGTCCGCGGCGGAACAGCCGAAACAGGACATGGCACCGCCGCCCTTCCCGGCGGCATCGGCTGCGGCTCCGCCACGCGGGACAGAGCCCCGGGCCGCCCGGGACCGAGGGATGGTGACACGGTGCCGGATGTGCGCGAGGGCCCGCACCTCGGGGTGCGGGCCCTCGTGGGGCAGGCGGAGCCGACGGTCGATCAGGCTTCCGGCTGGGTCGCGGCCTTCGAGCGCGTGCGGCGGCGGCGCGGCTTGGCGGGCTCCTCCGCGACGGCCGCCTCGACCGGAGTGGCCTCCGCGGCGGGCGCGGCGGCCGCGGAGCGCGTGCGGCGGCGACGCGGCGTGGCGGGCTCGTCCGCGGTCGGCTCGGCAGCAGGGGCCTCCACGGCGACGGGAGCCTCGGCCACAACTGCACCCGCACCCGCACCCACACGGGTGCGGCGGCGACGGCGCGGCGTGCGCGGGGCGTCGTCGGGCTCGGCGGGCTCGGCGGGTTCCACGGCCTCGGCCGGCGTCGCCGGTGCCGCCTCGTCCAGCTGCGTCCCGCCGCGCGTACGGCGCCGCTGGCGCGGCGTGCGCGTACGAGCCGGAGGCTCCTCCGTCTTCGTACGCGACCCGGAACGCGACCCGCGGCCGCCCGTCTCGCCGAGGTCCTCCAGCTCCTCCGCCTCGAGACCGGCGCGGGTGCGCTCGGCGCGCGGGAGGACGCCCTTCGTCCCGGCGGGGATGCCGAGCTCCTCGAAGAGGTGCTGCGACGTGGAGTATGTCTCGACCGGGTCGTTGAAGTTCAGGTCCAGCGCCTTGTTGATGAGCTGCCAGCGCGGGATGTCGTCCCAGTCGACCAGTGTCACGGCCGTGCCGGACGCGCCCGCGCGGCCGGTGCGGCCGATCCGGTGGAGGTACGTCTTCTCGTCCTCCGGCGACTGGTAGTTGATGACATGCGTGACGCCCTCGACGTCGATGCCGCGCGCGGCGACGTCGGTGCACACCAGCACATCGACCTTGCCGTTGCGGAACGCACGCAGCGCCTGCTCGCGCGCGCCCTGGCCCAGGTCGCCGTGGACGGCGCCGGACGCGAAGCCGCGCCGGGCGAGCTGGTCCGCGATGTCCGCCGCCGTGCGCTTCGTACGGCAGAAGATCATCGCAAGACCGCGGCCGTCGGCCTGCAGAATGCGCGAGACCATCTCCGGCTTGTCCATGGAGTGCGCGCGGTAGACGCGCTGTGTGATGTTCGCGACCGTCGCGCCCTGGTCGTCCGGCGCGGTCGCGCGGATGTGCGTGGGCTGCGACATGTAGCGGCGCGCGAGACCGATGACCGCGCCCGGCATGGTCGCCGAGAACAACATGGTCTGGCGCTTGGCCGGCAGCAGCTGGATGATCTTCTCGACGTCGGGCAGGAAGCCCAGGTCGAGCATCTCATCGGCCTCGTCGAGGACGAGCGCACGTACGTGCGACAGGTCGAGCTTCCGCTGGCCCGCCAGGTCGAGGAGGCGTCCGGGCGTGCCGACGATGACGTCGACACCCTTCTTGAGCGCCTCGACCTGCGGCTCGTACGCACGGCCGCCGTAGATCGCGAGAACGCGGACGTTACGCACCTTGCCGGCCGTCAGCAGGTCATTGGTGACCTGCGTGCACAGCTCGCGGGTGGGAACGACGACGAGCGCCTGCGGGGCGTCGGTAAGCTGCTCGGGCTTGGCCCGGCCCGCCTCGACGTCCGCGGGGACGGTGACGCGCTCCAGCAGCGGAAGGCCGAAACCGAGGGTCTTGCCTGTGCCGGTCTTGGCCTGGCCGATGACGTCCGTGCCCGCGAGCGCGACAGGGAGCGTCATTTCCTGGATGGGAAAGGGGTTGATGATGCCGACGGCCTCAAGGGCCTCGGCGGTCTCGGGAAGGATCCCGAGCTCTCGGAAAGTCATGGCCTGGGTAGTCAGGGTGTTGCCTCTTCTGTGAGACGCGGCGCGAGGCGAACGCTGGGGGTCCAACCGCTCCTGGGAACCGGACCGGCCGTGGGTTGGCCGGAAGGCGCGGGACCACTGCCGTCGCTCGAGCGCTCGTGCCGCTGAGGGGTCCCTCGTGTGGCGAAATGCGCACAGAGGGCTGTCGGGTCGGAGCCGATCGGGCCACCGACCGGGCATCCTCATTCAGACGCCCGCCGAGATATCCGGCAGGCTTAATACCACTGTACCCCGGAATCGCGCATGTGTGTTGGGCGAATTCCTGCGAACCGTGTCGCGGCGGGTGCTGACCAGGGCCTTCCGCCGCCGGGGCGGCGGGCTATTGTGCGCTTCATGGAGACGCCTGACAACGCCATCGCACCGGCGAACGACACCGCCGAAGAACCCACCGGGATCGCCGCCCAGGACTGGGCCGCGGCCTCCGCCGACCACCAGTACCGCGCTGCGGTCGTGGATCTTCTGGGCGCCCTCGCGTACGGCGAACTGGCGGCCTTCGAGCGGCTCGCCGAGGACGCGAAGCTCGCACCGTCGCTCGCCGACAAGGCGGAGCTGGCGAAGATGGCCTCCGCCGAGTTCCACCACTTCGAGCAGCTGCGGGACCGGCTCGCCGCGATCGACGTCGAGCCGACCACGGCGATGGAGCCGTTCGCGGCGGCGCTGGACGAGTTCCACCGCCTGACCGCGCCGTCGGACTGGCTGGAGGGCCTGGTCAAGGCGTACGTCGGCGACTCGATCGCCAGTGACTTCTACCGCGAGGTCGCGGTCCGGCTGGATTCGGACACCCGCAAGCTGGTGCTGGCGGTGCTCGACGACACCGGCCACGGCAACTTCGCGGTCGAGAAGGTGCGCGCCGCGATCGAGGCGGACCCGCGGGTCGGCGGACGGCTCGCGCTGTGGGCGCGCCGGCTGATGGGCGAGGCGCTGTCGCAGGCGCAGCGGGTCGTCGCGGAGCGGGACGCGCTCTCCACGATGCTCGTCGGCGGGGTCGCGGACGGCTTCGACCTGGCGGCCGTCGGCGAGATGTTCGCCCGGATCACGAAGGCGCACACCAAGCGGATGGCCGCGCTGGGACTCGCGTCCTGAGCCGTGCCTGCTCGCGTGGGTGTGTCCGTACGCAGATGACGAGGGAGGGGCCCGTGTCAGGCCGCGGCTGATCGCCGCAGTCGGCGGGCCCTCGGACGGATCAGCAGCGACAGCGTGACGCCCCCGACGAACAGCGCCCCCAGCAGGGTGCCGAGGAGATAACCGGGCCCCAGCGCCGAGTGCGTCAGATAAGCCCCGAAGAGAGCGCCGAGCGTACCGGTGACATACACCACGCGCGGTGCGGGGAGCCGGTCCGGAAGCCGCCGCACAGCTGCCCAGGAGAGAGCGATTCCGAGCAGCAGGGAGCCGAGAGCTTCCAGGATCACCACGGATCACCTCACGGACGCCGGGCGGGCGGATCGGGTCGTAGCCCGTCCTACCCGAAGCCGCCGGAACGCAATCCTCCACGTTCCCGGCAGAGACGCGGAGACGGACTCGGATACAGACACGGAGACGGACACGCGCAGGTACACGAGGAAGGGCCCGGCGGGAAACCCCGCCGGGCCCTTCCTCGCGTCGAAGCGCGACTGAAGAGACTAGAGCGCGCCGAAGCCGACGCGGCGCGTGGCCGGCTCGCCGATCTCGATGTACGCGATCCGGTCGGCCGGTACGAGCACCTTGCGGCCCTTGTCGTCCGTCAGGCTGAGCACCTGCGACTTGCCGCCCAGCGCGTCGGCCACTGCCTGCTCGACCTCCTCGGCGGTCTGGGCGCTCTCCAGAACGATCTCCCGGGGCGCGTGCTGCACGCCGATCTTGACCTCCACGGCTATGTCCCTCCGAACGGTCAGCGATGCGCGGTCAGCCGCGCCGTACGCTGCACACATTAGCCCGGTGAGGGGACGTGCCACGGCCCAGCCGTGCACGCCCGCAGCGAACACCGTCCGCGCCCGTGGCGAACAGGCGCCGAACGGGGCCGCTCAGTGGCCTTCGCTGCCGTGCAGCGGGAACCCGGCGATACCCCGCCACGCCAGCGACGTCAGCAGCTGCACCGCCGTGTCCCGCGGGATCGCCGACCCGCTCGACAGCCAGTACCGCGCCACCACCTGCGAGACCCCGCCGAGCCCCACGGCCAGGAGCATGGACTCGTCCTGGGACAGCCCGGTGTCCTCGGCGATGACGTCCGAGATCGCCTCAGCGCACTGCAGCTCCACCCGCTCCACGCGCTCGCGCACGGCCGGCTCGTTCGTCAGGTCCGACTCGAAGACCAGGCGGAAGGCGCCGCCCTCGTCCTCCACGTACGCGAAGTAGGCGTCCATCGTGGCCGCGACGCGCTGCTTGTTGTCCGTCGTCGACGCCAGCGCACCCCGCACGGCCTGCAGCAGCGCCTCGCAGTGCTGGTCCAGCAGCGCCAGATAGAGCTCCAGCTTCCCGGGGAAGTGCTGGTACAGGACCGGCTTGCTGACCCCGGCCCGCTCAGCGATGTCGTCCATCGCGGCCGAGTGGTAGCCCTGGGCGACGAAGACCGCCTGGGCCGCGCCCAGCAACTGGTTGCGTCGGGCGCGGCGCGGCAGGCGCGTGCCTCGCGGGCGCGCCGCCTCTGTCTGCTCGATGGCTGTCACGCCGCCTCCCACGTTCGATGTCACATGCACAGTGTCCTGTGCCGCGGTCCGTGCCCCGCGGTCGCCATCGTACTTTTGGGTAACCGTGGTGTGCGCGGTGCGAGCGCAGAATTTCACGTACCGGACGACCGCGGTAGCCGGGGGTGCTCGGTAAACCGAACAATTCAGCGGTAGTCGTCCTCGTCGAGTGCGACCACGCGCGCCTGTTCCGCGGTATCCGCCTCGTTGGCCTCGTTCGAGCCGATCCGCTTCAGCGGCTCGTCCTTCCGCTGCTGCAGCTCCGTGTGCTGCTCGGCGGCATCGGCCTCGGGGACCTCCTGATCGAGATCCGCGAGTTCATCGAGGTCGTCGACAGCAATACCTTGGCCCTGATCGTCTTCCGAGAAGGTTTCCGGGTCCGTCGGATCGACAGCCATCTGGATCCCTTTCCTGTGCTTTCCGTGCAGCAGGGGCCGGGGCGTCTGCCCTTGTCCTACGAGCGTAGGAGCTCCGTCTGCCCAGCGCTATGCGGCATCCGCCGGACTTCGCGCAGTCCGGCGCGCTGTGTGCCGCACTCACCGCGCTGAGTGCCGCACGGGGTGTGCGGCGCGCATCGGCGGGGGCACCGTGGGCCATGCGGAGGCCTTCGCGGTGTGTGACTGCGAACACAGGATTTGCCGCGTGATCGTCTCGTAACATTGCCTCATGTCTTGGACCGAGCTGCCGGAGACCCGCGCCGCCGCACCGGCTCCGCGGGTTCGTGCCGTCCGGGTCGCGGAGGGCGAGGAGCTGCGCCGCGTCGCACTGCCCGGACTGACGCTCACCGTGCGTGCCCGGCCCCCGGCCCGCACCGGACTGCCTCCCGCGCTGTACGTCCACGGCCTCGGCGGCTCGTCGCAGAACTGGACCGTGCTGATGCGCGTGCTCGAGGACCGGGTGGACGGCGAGGCCGTCGACCTGCCCGGCTTCGGGGACTCCCCGCCACCGGACGACGGCAACTACTCGGTGACGGGGCACGCCCGGGCGGTCATCCGCATGCTCGACGCCGACGGCCGCGGCCCCGTCCATCTCATCGGGAACTCGCTCGGTGGTGCCGTCTGCACACGCGTCGCGGCCGTCCGTCCCGACCTCGTCCGCACCTTGACCCTCATCTCCCCGGCCCTGCCCGAGCTCCGTGTCCAGCGCTCCGCCTGGTCCACCGCGCTGCTCGCGGCGCCGGGCGCCGCCCGGCTGTTCACCCGGCTGACGAAGGACTGGACGGCGGAGATGCGGGTCCGCGGAGTGGTGGCGCTCTGCTACGGAGACCCCGGCAACGCCACCGATGAGGGCCTCCGCCACGCCGTGGAGGAGATGGAGCGGCGGCTCGAACTGCCGTACTTCTGGGACGCGATGGCGCGCAGCACACGCGGGATCGTGGATGCCTATACGCTCGGCGGGCAGCACGGACTGTGGCGGCAGGCGGAGCGCGTACTCGCGCCGACCCTGCTGGTGTACGGCTGCCGGGACCAGCTCGTCGCGTACCGGATGGCCCGCAAGGCGGCCCAGGCATTCCGGGACTCCCGATTGCTGACCCTCCCGGACGCCGGGCACGTTGCCATGATGGAGTATCCGGAGACGGTCGCCGAGGCCGTACGGGAACTGCTCGACGACGACAGCGGTAGGAGCTGATCCGGGGCGTGGGACGACACAGCCGCAAGGGCCCCGCACCCAAGGCCGCCGACAACAGCAACCCCGGCACCAACCAGGGGACGGGTACGACGACGACCGTTCCGGCGCCCACGACGGCGACGCCCACGGGCCGGCGCAGGCGGTCCGGACCCGCCGATCCCGAGCAGCGCTCCGGCACCGGGGGCTACGGCACACCCGCGCACGGGACACCCATGTACGGCACCCCGGCGCACGGGACGCCCGCGTACGGAACGCAGGGGTACGGATCCCAGGACTACGGCACCCCGGCCCACGGCACTCCTGCGTACGGCACCCCGGCGCACGGTGTACCGCAGGTGCGCGGCGGCCATCCCGAGCAGCGGGAGCCCGGCGGCGGCTGGGGAGCGCCGCAGAACGGTGGCCGCTACGGCGACTGGCAGGGCGTGCCGCGTGGCCAGACCACCACCACGACGGGGCAGCACCCCGTGATCCCCCCGCAGGGACGGCAGGGCCCGCCGATCGGCGCAGGTGCCCGCATCCCCGGCCCGCGGCGGGAGTTCGTCGAGGCCTTCGACGAACCCGAGCGGCAGCAGGAGGCGCGGACAACGGCTTCCGCGGCTCCGCCGCACACCGGATCGCCCGACTCCGACGCGGCCGCCGACTCCGACGCCCCGGCCAAGCCCGCCAAGGGCCGTACGTTCACCGGGATCGCGGCGGCAGCCGTCACCACCGTCCTCGCGGTCGTCGTCGCCGGACAGGTCACCGACACCGGTCCGGAGGCGATCGGCTCGAAGGCCGCGGGTGAGACGGACCGGGGCAGTGAGGACGGTTCCGCGTCCCGCTCGGACAACCGACTCGTCCCGCCGCAGGAGGCCGCACCGCAGGTGCCGGCCGCCCCGCCCACGTATGCGGAGCTGATGGCCGGCCAGTTCCCGCTCGACCCCGGGCTCAAGGGCTCCGGTGAGTTCGAGGCGGTGGCGGGCTTCGACAAGGCGCCGGGCAAGGGGCAGAGGATCCGCTACCGGATCGACGTCGAGAAGGGCCTCGGCCTGGACGGCAAGCTCTTCGCGCAGGCCGTCCAGCAGACGCTCAACGACGACCGGAGCTGGGCGCACAACGGCGCCATGACCTTCGAGCGCATCTCCTCCGGCGAGCCCGAGTTCGTGATCACCCTGGCCAGCCCGGGGACCACGGCGACCTGGTGCGCCAAGTCCGGACTGGACACCACCGTCGACAACGTCTCCTGCGACTCCGCCTCCACCGAGCGCGTGATGATCAACGCCTTCCGCTGGGCGCAGGGTTCGGAGACGTACGGCGCCAAGGCGATGCTGGCGTACCGTCAGATGCTGATCAACCACGAGGTGGGCCACCGGCTCGGGCACAGCCACGTGAACTGCCGCACACCCGGCGCGCTCGCCCCCGTGATGCAGCAGCAGACCAAGTCGCTGGACGTCAACGGCGTCCAGTGCCGCCCGAACCCCTGGGTGCATCCGGGCGACGACTGAGTGCACCGGCCCGACGACCGGGCCGGTTCTGCCTCCCCGGTGGCGACTGACGGAGCGTGACGAGACCGGACCGTAGCGCGACCGAACGCTACGGTGCCGGGAAAGTTACGTGCATTCACCCCTTCCAGTGGCGCGACGGACAACCGTCCATCGCGCCACCGGCATATCCGCATAACGTCGTCCCGCCGCGAGCCGCCGGACCAGAGGCGGCCGCCCACAAGGGAGATCGGGGGTGCGCTCGTGCGGATCGGACTGCTTACGGATGGTGGTTATCCGTTTGCGACGGGTGAGTCCAGGCTGTGGTGCGACCGGCTCGTGCGCGGGCTCGCGCAGCACGAATTCGACGTCTACGCGCTCAGCCGCAGCGCCCAGCAGGAAGACTGCGGCTGGATCGCGCTGCCACCGCAGGTGCAGCGGGTGCACACCGCGCCCCTCTGGGCGCCCGAGGACGACGGCCGCAGCCATGCACGGCGCGAGCGGAAGCGCTTCGGCGGGCACTTCAGGGAGCTGGCGGCGGCGGTGTGCGGCAGCGACGAGGGCCGCCTCGACCGTTTCGCCGACGGGCTGTACGGACTTGCCGAGCTGGCGAGGGAGCACGGCGGGATGTATGCCGCGCTGCGCTCCGAACTCGCCGTGCGCATCCTGGAGTCCGCGTGCCGCGCACCCGGAGCACGCCGCGCGCTGCACAGCACGACGGTGCCCGACTACCTGGCCTTCGCGGACCAGTTGGAGCGCGCGCTGCGGCCTCTGTCGCTCGACTGGTACGGGAGCGACTCGCTGGGTGCGGTCGACCTGTGCCATGCCGCGTCCGGCGGATCCGCCGCGCTGCCCGGGCTGTTGGCCAAACGCTTCTTCGCGGTGCCGCTGCTGGTCACGGAGTACGGGGTGCAGCTGCGGGCGCACTATCTCGCGTCGGGCGACACCGGGGCCGGCGGCGCTTCCGACGCGCAGGGACCGTCCGGTTCGTCCGGTGGATCCTCCGGCGGCCCCGGGGCCCCCGGGGCTTCCCGGTCACCCGGCGCTCCCGGCTTCGCCAGCGCCGGGGTGCGCGCCCTGCTGGCGGCGTTCCACGGGCTGCTGGCCGCCGAGGTGTACCGGCAGGCGTCCGTCATCACCCCCGGCAACACCCACGCCCGGCGCTGGCAGGAGAAGTGCGGCGCGGACCCCGCCCGCCTGCGCACGGTCTACCCCGGGATGGAGGCGGACCGCTTCGCGGCGGTGGGGGAGGGGGAGTTCGGCGGCGATCCGCACACGCTCGTCTGGGTCGGCCGCATCGAACCCTCCAAGGACCTGATCGCGCTCCTCCACGCCTTCTCCGAGGTGCGGAAGGAGGAGCGGGACGCGCGGCTGCGGATCCTGGGCGCGCCCGCGCAGGGCCCAGAGGCCACCGCGTATCTGGCGCACTGCCGGGCACTGGCCGCGCAGCTCTTCCCCGACGAGGCGGCCGACGCGCACGCGGTCGGCGAGAACCCCGTCTCCTTCGAGGAGATCGGCGGTCCCGAGGCGCCCGAACTGGCGGACGCCTACGCCTCCGGGGCCGTGATCGTCCTGTCGAGCGTCGTCGAGGGCTTTCCGATCAGCCTCGTCGAAGCCATGTTCTGCGGGCGCGCGACGGTGTCCACGGACGTCGGCGCGGTCGTCGAAGTCATCGGCGGCACAGGGCTCGTGGTGCCCCCGCGCAATCCGCGGGCGCTTGCCGACGCGTGCCTCGCCCTCCTGCGTGACCCGGAGCGCCGCGAGCGGCTCGGCGCCGCGGCGCGGGCGAGGGCGCTCGAACTCTTCACGGTCGAGCAGAATCTCGCGGCATTTCGCGGCATTTACCTGGAGCTCCTCTCGCACAGCCCGCGGATGCGCGACGCCGACCCTCTCCCCTTTGCCACACCCGCCGAGGCGTACGTCCCGGGCCACTGGACCGGCGCACGGTCCGCCCAGCCCACATGGGCGGAAACTCCCTTGGCCGGCGCGGCCAGCCCAGGAGCCCCCGATGCCTGACACCACCGCCGACAGCGACAGAACCGCGGAGACCCCCAGAACGGCGGAGCCCATCAGAACCGCCGACAGCGCCGGAGCTTCCCGAGGGAAGCCGGTCCCCGACCGCAAGCCGCCGGTCCCCGACCGCAAGCCGACCGCCGACCGTCGGCCGGCCCCGGTCCGGCGCGGGCCCGCCGACCCCGTGAAGGCGCTCATGCACCGGCACCGCGAGCTGTGCGAGCGCGCCGTCGATCCCCTGGAGATCGCCGCCGGGCTGGAGGCGCACGGAGTGACCGACCGGACCGCCGCGAGGTTCCGGCACCGGGATGTGTTCTCGCTGGCCGACGAGCTGTATGCGCGCGTGCCGCGCGGGGAGGCAGGCCCGGGCCCCATGGCCGGCGAAGGGCTCGGGGCGTGCTCGGGCACGCGTGCGCTGCCCGCGCGGGCCGTGCTCCCCGCGCTGCTGCCGGGCGCCGTCGCCGTCGCCGCCGCCGTCGCACTTCACTTCACGAGCGGCGGGACACGGGCCGGTGCCGGTGCGGCGGGGGCCATGGGGCTCGCGGGCGCGCTCGCGTACGGTCTGCGCCGCGGGTCGCTGCGGGTCGCGGGGCGCACAGTGCGGCTCGCGGGTCTGTGGGTGGGCTGGCTGCTCGCGTACGCGGTGGCCGGCGGCGGCCTGCTGGAGCAGCTCGTCGACGGCGGGCCGTACGACACATGGCCGATGACGCCCGGCCCGCTCGTCGGCCTCGCGCTCGCGGTCCTGCCCGCGGCCTGGAGCGCCCAGCTGTTCTCGGTGCAGGCGCGCCGCAGGCTCGGCGCCAGCCGTGGACTGGAGGAGTTCGCCGCCGGGGTGCGGCCCCTGCTCTTCGCGACCGTCACGCTGTACGCCGTCGCCCTCGCCTCACTCCTGGTGCTCACCGGTCTGGTGCTGGCCGTGGACCTCGTGCCCGCCGTCGCCCTCGGACTGCTGCTCTTCCTCGCGCGGCTGCTCACCGTCCACGGATTCCCCGCGTCCGCCGTCAGCGGGCTCGCCGCCGCGGCTGCCGTCGAAACGGTCGCCCTGGCCACCGTCCTCGGCGGACGTCTCCCCGGCTGCGCCTTCCTGGCCCGGCCCGTCGAGGCCGCCGTCACGGCCTGGGGCCCCGGGGCGGTACCGGCTCTCGCCTGCGGCGCCGCCGCCCTGGGGCTGCTGGTCCACGCGACCGCCGCCCTCTCCCGGGCCTCGGCCCACACCACATGAGACCCCACACCCCCACACCCCCCACGCACTCCCGCGGAGCCGACGCCGCGGGCGTACCGCCCGATCGACCCATCGCGCAACACGCTGAGGAGAAGCACGACATGAACCCGTACCACCCAGAGCCGGCAACGGCCGGCACGGCCCGTCGGCGCCGAGGAGCCGCGCTATGAGGGTGCTACTGCTCGGAGCCAACGGCTTCCTCGGCCGCTTCGTCGCCGACCGGCTGCTCGCCGACCCGGCCGTGCACCTCACCGCCCTGGGGCGCGGCGACGACGCCGACGTACGGTTCGACCTCGCGGGCGGCAGCCCGGGCGCGCTCACGCGCTTCCTGGACGCCGTCCACCCCGGAGTCGTGATCAACTGCGCCGGCGCGACCCGCGGCGGCGCCCGCGACCTGACCCGGCACAACACCGTGGCCGTCGCCACCGTCTGCGAGGCCCTGCGCCGCAGCGGGTGCGACGCCCGCCTCGTCCAGCTCGGCTGCGCGTCCGAGTACGGGCCCTCGCAGCCCGGCTCGTCCACAGCCGAGGACGCGGTCCCGCGGCCCGGCGGCCCGTACGGCGTCTCCAAGCTCGCCGCGACCGAGCTGGTGCTCGGCTCGGGACTGGACGCCGTCGTCCTGCGGGTCTTCTCGCCCGTCGGCCCCGGCACCCCCGCCGGATCCCCCCTCGGCCGGCTCGCCGAGGCGATGCGGCGCGCCATGCAGTCCGGCGACGGCGAGCTGAAGCTCAGCGGTCTCGGTGTGCAGCGTGACTTCGTCGACGTGCGGGATGTCGCGCGGGCCGTGCACGCCGCCTCGCTCTCGGCCGCGCAGGGCGTCGTCAACATCGGCACCGGCCGCGCCGTACGGCTCCGGGACGCCGCCGCCGTACTGGCCAGGGTTGCCGGATACGCGGGCGCCCTCCACGAGCTCGACACGCACCCGGTCCGCCCCGGCCACGCCGCCATCGGCGCCCCCCGCGGCCCGGAGTCCCTCGCCGAGCACCTCGGCGTCACCCCGTACCCGTACCCCGACGGCTGCGGCAGCTGGCAGCAGGCGGATGTGCGCACCGCCCGCGACCGGCTCGGCTGGCGGCCGCGGATCAACCTGGAGGAGTCCCTCGCGGACATCTGGATGGAGGCGGCATGCCGTATCTGATCACGACCGGAGACACGCTCTCCGCGACCGGCGCCGAGAGACTCGGCTTCGGTGTCCCCGGATACGCCCACCCGCTGCTCGCCCCCGTCGAATGGGCCGAGCTGACCCGCCCGGGCACCCCGCTGCACTGGGCCGTGCTCAATGTCTCGGACCGAGGCCCCGGCACCCGCCCCGACCCGCACTGCCTGGAGGCCGCCGGCAGGCTCACCAACGCCGGAGTCCGGGTCTTGGGCCATCTCGACCTCGCCCACGGCGGTCGCCCCTTCGGCGAGATCGTCGCCGACGCCCACCGTTACCTCGACTGGTACCGGGTCGGGGGCTTCCTGCTGGACCGCTGCCCGGTCGAGCGCGCGGATCTCACCGGGGTGCGGCGCGTGACGGCCACGCTGGAGGCCGTCATCGACGGCGGTCACCTGGTACTCGGCCACGGGACACACCCATACCCGGGTTACGCGGAGGTGGCAGACCAACTGGTGACGTTCTCCGGGCCCTGGACCGACTACCGCTGGTCGCAGGTCGCGGAGTGGACCGCGGACTACCCGCCCGAGCGGTTCGTGCACTTCGTGCACGGTGTGCCGCGGACCCATCTGGACGAGGCCATGCGGATCGCCCGCTGGCAGGGCGCGGGCACGATCTTCTTCACCGACCGGGTGGCCACGGGCGCCGGACAAAGTGGAGCGTTTGACGCCTTGCCCGGCTACTGGGACGAAATCGTCTCGCGGATTGGACCGGGTGTCTCGGAATGAGAAGGCGCGTGGCACTGTTACAGCCAGAACAATCGTACTGACGTAACGACCAACGGAGTCCCCGTGTCGCTGCCACCCCTGGTCGAGCCGGCTGCCGAGCTCACCGTAGACGAGGTCCGCAGGTACTCCCGCCACCTGATCATCCCGGATGTCGGGATGGACGGGCAGAAGCGGCTGAAGAACGCCAAGGTGCTCTGTGTGGGCGCCGGTGGCCTCGGCTCGCCGGCCCTGATGTACCTGGCCGCGGCCGGGGTGGGCACGCTCGGCATCGTGGAGTTCGACGAGGTCGACGAGTCGAACCTGCAGCGCCAGATCATCCACAGCCAGGCGGACATCGGCCGCTCCAAGGCCGAGTCCGCGCGTGACACCGTCAAGGGCATCAACCCGTACGTCGACGTGGTCCTTCACGAAGAGCGGCTCGAGGCCGAGAACGTGATGGACATCTTCAGCCAGTACGACCTGATCGTCGACGGCACGGACAACTTCGCCACCCGCTATCTGGTGAACGACGCGTGCGTGCTGCTGAACAAGCCGTACGTGTGGGGTTCGATCTACCGCTTCGACGGTCAGGCCTCCGTCTTCTGGTCCGAGCACGGTCCCTGCTACCGCTGCCTCTACCCGGAGCCCCCGCCGCCGGGCATGGTCCCCTCCTGCGCCGAGGGCGGCGTGCTGGGCGTGCTGTGCGCGTCCATCGGCTCCATCCAGGTCAACGAGGCCATCAAGCTGCTCGCCGGCATCGGTGAGCCGCTGGTCGGCCGACTGATGATCTATGACGCCCTGGAGATGCAGTACCGCCAGGTCAAGGTCCGCAAGGACCCGAACTGCGCGGTCTGCGGTGAGAACCCGACCGTCACCGAGCTCATCGACTACGAGGCCTTCTGCGGCGTCGTGTCCGAGGAGGCCCAGGAGGCGGCCCTCGGCTCGACGATCACTCCCAAGCAGCTCAAGGAGTGGATCGACGACGGCGAGAACATCGACATCATCGACGTCCGCGAGCCGAACGAGTACGAGATCGTCTCCATCCCCGGTGCGCGGCTGATCCCGAAGAACGAGTTCCTGATGGGCAACGCCCTCCAGGGGCTGCCGCAGGACAAGAAGATCGTCCTGCACTGCAAGACCGGTGTCCGCAGTGCGGAAGTCCTCGCCGTGCTCAAGTCCGCGGGCTTCGCGGACGCGGTGCACGTCGGCGGCGGCGTGATCGGCTGGGTCAACCAGATCGAGCCGGACAAGCCCGTCTACTAGCTCGTCGGAACCGGACTCCACAGCACCGGACTTCGCTGGAAGGGGCCGGCCCACAAGGGCCGGTCCCTTTCGCATGCCGGGACACGTGAGCCGCGCGCCCCGCGCGAGCGGCCGGGCGGCGCCTAACCGCAGGTCCTGCCGTCCTCCGGGACCTTGCCGTCCAGCAGATAGCTGTCCACGACGGCGGTCACACACCGGTTCCCGGGGCTGTAACCACCGTGGCCCTCGCCCTTGTTGGTGAGCAGCACCCCGACCCCCTCGCCCAGCTCGTCCGCCATCCGCCGCGCGCCCTCGTACGGCGTCGCCGGGTCGCCGGTCGTGCCGACCACCAAAATCGGGTCCGCCCCCTTCGCGCTCGCCTCCGGGGTCTCACGCTCGCCCGGCACCGGCCACTTCGCGCACCAGCCCGCCGTGTCCCACGCCAGGAACTCGCCGAACACCGGGGATATCTCCCGGAATTCGGGCAGCAGCGACTTGGCCTCCGCCGCCGTGGGCCGCTGCTTGTCGTCCGCGCACGATATGGCCCGCTGCGAGTGGCTCTGTGTGCTGTAATGCCCGCTCTTGTCACGGTCGTTGTAGAAGTCGGCGAGCGAAAGCAGTTTTGTGCCGCGGCCGCGCTGCTCGGCCTCTTCGAGGCCCTGGGTCAGCTCGGGCCACAGGCTTGTGGAATAGAGCGACATGGCGATTCCGGTGATGGCGAGACTCTGCGTCAGCTCACGGTTGCCGCCGGCGGGCAGCGGCCGGCGATCGATCCGCTCCAGGAGCCCTGCTATGCGCTGTGAACCCGCCTCGGGGTCCTCGCCCCTGCTCATGAGGTAGTTGTCCAGGGCCCGTTGGAAGCCGGTGGTCTGGTTCCGGGCGTGACCGATCGCGTCGGCCGTCGGGTCCACCACCGCGTCCAGCACCGTCCGCCCCACGTTCTCCGGGAAAAGATGGGCGTACGTGCCGCCGAGCTCCGTGCCGTAGGAGATGCCGAAGTAGTTGAGCTTGCGGTCGCCCAGGACATGGCGGATGAGATCCATGTCGCGCGCGGCGTCCGACGTGCCGACGTGCGGGAGGACCTTGCCCGAACGGGCGGCGCAACCCGCCCCGAAGCTCTCGGCGTCCTTGAAGAATTCCGTCTCCTCGGCGGGCGTGTCGGGCGTGAGGTCGACGCGGGACGCGGCCCGCTCCTGCTCCCTGTCGTCGCGGCAGACGACACCGGAGCTGTCCGCGACGCCGCGCGGGTCGAAACTCACCAGGTCGTAGCGGGAGTTGAGCTTCCCGTACTCATCCGCGAAGCCGGGCAGGCTGTCCACTCCCGAGCCGCCCGGACCGCCGAAGTTGAACAGCAGCGAACCGAGGCGCTTGTCCTTGTCCCGTGCCTCGCGGCGGATGAGCGCGACGGAGATCGTTTCGCCGTCCGGGGCGTCGTAGTCGAGCGGGACCTTCACCTCGGCGCAGGTCCAGCCGCCGCCCTCGCAGGGCTGCCAGTCGGGGCGCTGCTTCGTGAGCGCGTCGGGCAGTCCGCTCGCCGCGTCGCCGTCGCGCACCGGCGCCGGGGCTCCCTGCCCTGTGCCGCCTCCTCGACCGGTGCCCCTCGGGTCGCTGTCACAGGCCGTCAGCGCTCCGCCGGCCACCGCCAGCACGACGGCCGCTGCCCCCACCCTCGTACGCCATGTCATTCCAGGCCCCCGGAGTATCACCCGACTGATCCGACTGCCTGCCATCCTAGGTGTCATCACGGACAGTGACCATCGCTGTGGATATCGTCATTGACAGGCGGTCCCGGCGGCCGGGACCCGCCCCTCCAGCAGGTAGCCGTCCACGGCGTTCTTCACACAGGCGTTGCCGCTGCCGTACGCCCCGTGACCTTCGCCGCGGTACGTCATCTCGATGCCGACGCCCTTGCCGAGTGCCTCGACCATCGCCTTGGCACCCGCGTAAGGCGTCGCCGGGTCCCCGGTGGTGCCGATCACGAGGATCGGGGCCGCACCCGGGGCGGAGACGTCGGGGTGCTCCCACTGCCCGGACACCGGCCACTCGGAGCAGCCCATCAGGCCCCAGCCGAGATAGTCGCCGAAGACGGGCGACGCCTTGCGGAACTCGGGGAGTTTGGCCTTCGTCTGCGCGAGCGAGTACCGCTCCTTGAAGTCGACGCAGTTGATCGCCGCGTTGGCCGCCTGGATGTTGCTGTAGCGGCCTTGCCTGTCGCGTCCGTTCATCGCGTCGGAGAAGGCGAGGAGCAGCGCGCCGTTGCCGCCGTCCGCCTCGTCGAGGCCCTGCTCCAGCAGCGGCCAGTACTCCTTGGAGTACAGGGCCTGGGCGATGCCGTTCGTCGCCTGGGTCTGGGTGAGTTCTCGGTCGCCGGTGGCCGGGATCGGCTTCTTCTCGAGCCGCGCGAGCAGATCGATGATGAACTGCTGGACCTCCTGCGGAGTGCTGCCCGGCAGCTGGCACGCGTCACCGCGCGCGACACAGTCCTTGGTGAAGTTGTCGAGCGCCAGTTGGAAGCCCTTGGCCTGGCCGAGCGAACCCTCCTCGGCGGAGCTGTTCGGGTCGACGACGGCGTCGAAGACGGCCCGGCCGACGTTCTTGGGGAACAGGTGCGCGTAGACGCCGCCGAGTTCGGTGCCGTACGAGAAGCCCAGGTAGTGGAGTTTGTCGTCGCCGAGGACCTGCCGCATCAGATCCAGGTCGCGGGCGGCGTTCGTGGTGCCGACGTACGGCAGGTCCTCGCCGGAGTTCTTCTCACAGCCGTCGGCGTACGTGCGCAGCCGGTTCGTGTACGCCTTCTCCTCGGCGGCGTCGTCGGGCGTCGAGTCCTGTGCGTAGTACTCGTCGAGCTGCCTGTTGTCCGCGCATTCGACGGCCTCGCTGCGGCCTACGCCGCGCGGGTCGAAACTCACCAGGTCGTAGCGTTCGCGCAGCTTCTCGTAGTCCTTGGCGGATGCGGGCAGACCACTGACCCCGGAGCCGCCGGGGCCGCCGAAGTTGAAGATCAGGGAGCCGATCCGCCGGGACTGGTCCCGGGCCTTGCCACGGATGAGGGCCAGTTCGATCGTCTCGCCGTCCGGATCCGCGTAGTCGCGGGGCGCGTCCATGAAGGCGCACTCCCACGGCGTCCCGCCGGGCAGCGGCGAGGGGGCCGGGCCGCCGCCCTCCGCCTCCGAGGGGGGCGGGCACGGCTGCCAGTCCAGTTTCTGGGCGCCCAGGTCCTGACTGCCCTGCTTCTCCTTGCCGCCGTCGCCGGTGTCCGAGCAGCCGGCCGTGACGAGCAGTACGGCGGCGGTCGCGGCGGCGAGGACGGTGCCGGCCCTCCGGACGCCGGCGGCGCGGCGGGTGGCCGGGGTGGTGTGCCGGTCGGGGGGTGTGGGCCCGTCGGGGGAGGAGGTGGGCATGAGCCCATCGTGCGCGGTGCCGCGGTCGTCCGCCTGTCGACGGCGGGCCATGCGGGTGGACACGGGGCCTGGCGGCCCGGTGTCCACCCCTGCACAGGGAGCGGCGGCCGCAGCCGCTAGAGCGAACCCTTGCGGGTGAGCTGGTTGAAGGCCAGCCACCCCGGCAGCACTGGCAGCCAGAGCGTCAGCAGCCGGTACAGCAGCACGGCCGGCGCCGCGACCTCAGCGGGCAGACCGACCGCGATCAGGCCGATCGTCAGCGCGCCCTCGACCGCACCGATGCCGCCCGGTGTCGGCGCCGCGGACCCCAGCGCGCTGCCCGCCAGGAAGACCACGGCGATGCTGGCGTAGCTGAGCTGCTGGTTGCCGTTGTCGAACGCCCGGATCGACGCGTCCAGGCACATCACGAACGTGCCGCTCAGCAGCAGCATCCCGCCGATGCCGGTGGCCAGCTTCACCGGCCGCTGCAGGACGTCCAGCATGCGCGGCACCACCCCGGCGAACAGTGACCGCAGCCGCGTCGCCACGAACTTCCGCGGGAAGGGGATCGCGGTCACCACCAGGAGCAGCACGGCGACGGTCAGCAGACCGGCGATGACGGTCCTTGACGGGGTGAGCGACGACGTCTTCTCCGTGCCTGTCAGATAGCCGAACGAGAGCAGCAGCAGAATGTGCGCGCCGAGCCCGAAGAGCTGAGAGGCGCCGACGCTCGCCACGGCGAGCCCGGGACGCACGCCGGAGCGCTGGAGGAAGCGGGTGTTGAGCGCGACACCGCCGACCGCCGCAGGGGCGACGATCTTCACGAACGAGGCCGCGACCTGAGCGAAGACCGTCCGCAGGAACGACACCCGCTCCGGTACGAAGCCCAGCAGGCTCATCGCGGCCGCGATGTAGCTCAGTGCCGAGAAGAGGACCGCGGCCGCCACCCAGCCCCAGTGCGCCTCGGCGACCACGGTGAGGTCGGTCCTGGTGAGCTGCGACAGCAGGAAGTACGCGGCGATGGCCCCGGCGATCAGACTGACGAGTGTGCGCGGTTTGATCCGCTCCAGCCTGGCCGGCTCGACCGGCGCCTGCGGCCGGATCAGCAGCACCTGCCGGCGGATCTGGGCCAGCAGGTCCTCCTCGCGGGCCTCGTCCAGCGCCTCGTCCATGGCCCGCTTCTCGGCCTGCTTCTCGGCGCGCAGCGACTTGCGGGCGGCCTTCTTGTCGCCCTTGTCCACCCTGACGCCCGCCTCGTCGCCACCCTCTCCGACGGAGGCCTCGGCCCTGGCCTGCTTGGCAGACTCCGCCGCCGCCAGCACCGCCTCGCGCTCGCGCTGCGAACGCTCCCGGGCGAGCCGCCGCAGCGTCGCGCGGGTGGAGCGGCTCAGCGCGATCGGCTGGAGCAGCGGCAGACAGTCCGCGACCGCGTCCGGGCCGAGCACCTCGACCGCCGCGGCCACCGCGCGCTCGGCACCCACCCGCAGACCGACCGTGGCGAGCAACTGGGCGATGTCCATGCGCAGCACCACATCGCCGGCCGCGATCTCGCCGCCGCGCAGATCGGTCAGCACCACCGCGCCGGAACGATCCACCAGAATCGCGTCACCCGTCAGCCTGCGATGCGCGATACGCCGCGACTGCAGCGCCCTGACCTGCCGGAACGCGCCGAGTACGATGTCGTCGGTGGTCTCCTCGTCCGACAGGGAGTCCAGCGTGCGGCCGCCGAGGTGCTCGTACACCAGCATCACGGCGTCCGGGCCGAGCTCGGACGTGGCGATCAGCTTGGGCGCGTTGGCCCCCGCGGCGATCGCGGCGTACGCGAGCAGTGCCTCCTGCTCCAGCGCCTGGCGCAGCGACTGGATCGAGCGGCGGGTCGTGATGCCGCGCAGCGTCAGCCTGCGCCACACCCGGTAGAAGTACCCCTGCGCCTGCTGCTCCCGGTCGACCACCGTCACGTCGAGCGGTGGGCCGTCCTCCAGCGTGACGAGGTAGCGTCTGCCGCGGTCGCCCTGGTCGGTGGGGGTCCCGCCGGCGGAGCGAGGGGGAGAGTCCGGTACGTCCTCGGCGCGCATCGCCGTGACCGGGCGGAAACCGACATGGCGAAGACCCGCCAGCAGGGTCTGGCCGGTCGGCCGTACGTTCGGGGAGCCGACCGCGTAGAGCGTGCCGTACGCCACCGTCCAGCCGATCAGCACGGTGAGGATGATCGAGAACGGTGTGGTGTAGCCCGCGACCAGCATCGCGAAGGTGTCGAGCAGCAGCACACCCCACAGCGCCACGCGCCAGCGCGGGCGGCGGGCCATGCCGACGGCCGTCATATAGGCGATGACGGGCGCGAGATAGCCGTGGACCGGATCGGTGAGCCCGCCGCCGGTCTGCGGCTGGGTCAGCGCGTCCTGGATCTGGCCGGGCGCGGCCTCCGCGACCCAGAGGTCGGTGGCGAGGGTCACGCCATGGGCGAGTACGGCGGCGAGTACCCCGTCGGCGATGCGCAGCCCGTCCCGTTTGATCAGCCGCTCGATGGCGAAGGCGACGGGGACGAGCAGCACGGCGATGCTGGAGACCAGACCTGCGAGCTTGACCAGCAGGTCGGGGGCCTGGCCGGTGCCCTTGGAGATGTCCGACTCCAGGCCGGACGTGGTGCCGTGGGCGAAGGCGGCGATGGCGAGGACCACGACGATCGCCAGGACGCCCATGAGCAGCCGCGTCAGGTCGGAGGGGCGGTGCACACGGGCGGGGAGGAGGGGTTCGTCACCGGAGACGCGCTCGGCGGGGGCGTCCTCGTCGTGCTCAGGGGCGTGCGGCGCCTGCTGGGCGTACGAGTCGGCCGGGGCGGGCTGCGGGTCGGGAGGACCGTGCGGACCCTGCGGGCCGGGTGTGGAGGGGGCTTCGGGTGCGGCGGGCGTTTCGGACGTGTCCGGGCCCTGCCCGGCCTCCTTGCCGGGGCCCGGCGTCCGCGTTTCCGGGCGCGACTCGGAGCCGGAGGTGCTTGCCGCCGTCGCAGGCCGCACGCCCCGCTCCTTCGTCGCGTCTGTCTCTTCTTGGTCTCGTATCACCAGTCACCGCCCGGATGATGGTGGCATGCCGCACCGACAGAGGGGGGCATCAGGGTGCAGGCCCGCTGTCGGTGCCATGGTGCAGGATGGGCCGGATGAGCGATGAGGTGCCGGAACTGCCGGAATACGCGGAGCGGGTGCTCGACGTCGCCGACCGTATCCCGCCGGGCCGGGTCATGACGTACGGCGATGTCGCCGAGTGGCTCGGCGAGGGCGGGCCACGCCAGGTCGGCCGTGTCATGGCGCTGTACGGCGGAGCGGTGCCCTGGTGGCGCGTGGTGCGCGCGGACGGGGTGCTCCTGCCCGTCCACGAGCTGAGCGCTCTGGAGCACTACCGTGCCGAGGGCACCCCGCTGAGGGAGGCCTCGCGCAGCACGGAGGGCCATGTGCCCCGCCTCGACATACGGCGGGCGCGCTGGGACGGCGTCGCGGACGCGACGGACGCGGACGCGACGGACACAGAAGCTCACACCTGACAGCTTCCGCCATTCGGCGGTGCGATGAGTCCTCCGAGACACGTACGGAGTACCCGACAAGGTCCGGACCGGACTCCCTGCGACCCGGGCGCGACCTGGCGTAGCGTCGTCGGAACCGTCTTCGGCACCTTCGTACCCACGCGGCCCGCGCTTGCGCACCGGCCCCTGACCCCTCACCACCAGCACACCCACCAGGACCGGCGATCCACGTGAGTTCCTCCCCCTCCAACGGGCGTACACCGCACCGTCGGGTACGGCAGGGGACCCCCCCACGCCCGCAAGGGGGTCGAGGCAGGACCCCGGGTGCGTACCGGCTGGTGCGTACCCCGCCGGGCCCGGTGGATCCCCCTCTCCTGGACGCCTCCCAGCGCGCGGTGGTTGACCATGAACGGGGACCGCTGCTCGTGCTTGCGGGGCCGGGGACGGGGAAGACGACGACGCTGGTCGAGGCGGTGGCGGCGCGGATCGCGCGGGGAGCGGATCCTGAGCGGCTGCTGGTCCTCACCTTCAGCCGCAAGGCGGCGGTCGAACTGCGCGACCGGATGGCGCTGCGGCTGGGAGGCGCGCGGGCGCCGCAGGCGACCACCTTCCACTCGTACTGCTACGCGCTGGTCCGCGCCCACCAGGACGCGGACCTGTTCGCGGAACCGCTGCGGCTGCTGTCGGGTCCCGAGCAGGACGTGGCGGTACGCGACCTGCTGGCCGGACACCTGGACCTGGAACGCGAGGGGCGCGGCGGGGCGCGCTGGCCCGCCGAGCTCCGGGCCTGCCTCACCACGCGGGGCTTCGCCGACGAGGTACGGGCCGTACTCGCCCGGAGCCGTGAGCTGGGCCTCGGCCCGGACGCGCTCGCGGCCTTCGCGCGGCGTGCCGGGCGGCCCGACTGGGGAGCGGCGGCCGCGTTCCTCGCCGAGTACCTGGACGTCCTCGACATGCAGGGCGTGCTGGACTACGCGGAGCTGGTCCACCGCGCCGTGCTGCTGGCCGGGGACGTCCCCCTGCCCGCGTACGACGCCGTCTTCGTGGACGAGTACCAGGACACCGATCCCGCGCAGGTGCGGCTGCTGCACGCGCTCGCCGGCGGCGGGCGGACCCTGGTCGCGTTCGGCGACCCGGACCAGTCGATCTACGCCTTCCGCGGGGCGGACGTGAACGGGATCCTCGACTTCCCGGAGACGTTCCCGCGCAGGGACGGCCGTCCGGCGCCGGTCGCCGTTCTCACCGCATCCCGCCGCTCGGGGGCGGCGCTCCTGGCCGCGACGCGCCTGCTCACGCAGCGCATGCCACTGACGCGGCTGCCCTCGGAGAAGGTCCGCGCCCACCGCGAACTGACGGCGGCCCGTGCGGGCGGCCGGGTCGAGGTCTGCACGTACCCGACGGCGTCCACCGAGCTGGACAACATCGCGGACGTCCTCCGCCGCGCCCACCTCGAGGACGGCGTCCCCTGGAACGACATGGCCGTCCTCGTCCGCGCCGGCGACCGCAGCCTGCCCGCGGTCCGCCGCGCCCTCACCGCCGCCGGCGTGCCCGTGGAAACGGACGGCAACGATCTTCCCCTCCGCCACGAACCCGCCGTCACCCCCCTCCTCACCGCCCTCCGCACCGCGGCGACGCCCCCGGCCACCCCGTCCGTCCCCGCCGACGCTGTTCCGGCCCACGCTGTTCCGGGTGAGGGGCGAACGGACGACCCCGACGCAGCGCCCGGGCACCCCGTCCCCGCCCTCACCCCCCTCGATCCGGAAACCGCCCTCACCCTCCTCGATCCGGAAACCGCCCTCACCCTCCTCACCTCCTCGCTCGGTGGCATGGACACCGCCGACCTCCGCCGCCTCGGCCGCGCCCTCCGCGACGAGGAGCGCGCCGCCGGCAACAAGTTCCCTGCGCCCTCGGACACGCTCATCGCCCGCGCTCTCGCCGAGCCCGAGCGACTCACCGCCCACGACCCCGCGTACGCCCGGGGCGCGCAGCGGCTCGGCGCGCTCCTGCGTAAGGCGCGCGAGCTCCTCGACGGCGGCGGCACCGCAGAGGAGGCCCTCTGGGAACTCTGGAACGGCACCTCCTGGCCGCACCGCCTCCAGCGCGCCTCCCTCCGCGGCGGCGCCGCCGGCCGCAACGCCGACCGCGACCTCGACGCCGTCTGCGCCCTCTTCGAGACCGCCGCGCGCGCCGAGGAACGCACCGGCGGCCGCGGCGTCCTCAACTTCCTGGAGGAGCTGGAGGCGCAGGACATCGCCGCCGACACCCTCACCCGGCGGGCCGCCCGCCCCGCAGCCGTACGCCTCATGACGGCCCACCGCTCCAAGGGCCTCGAATGGGGCCTCGTCGTCGTCGCCGGGGTGCAGGAAGGTCTCTGGCCCGACCTCCGCCGCCGTGGCTCCCTGCTCGAAGCGGACCGCATCGGCCGCGACGGCCTCGCCGAGCCCCTCACCCCCGGCGCCCTCCTCGCCGAGGAGCGCCGCCTCTTCTACGTCGCCGCCACGCGCGCCCGCGACCGCCTCGTCGTCACCGCGGTCAAGGCACCGGCCGACGACGGCGACCAGCCCTCCCGCTTCCTCACCGAACTCGGCGCCCAGCCACGGGACGTCACCGGCCGACCGCGCCGGCCCCTCGCCGTCGCCCCGCTCGTCGCCGAGCTGCGCGCCACCACCGTCGATCCGGAAGCCTCCGAAGAGCTGCGTGAAGCCGCCGCCCGCCGCCTCGCCCGCCTTGCCGCGCTCACCGACGACGAGGACCAGCCGCTCGTCCCCGCCGCGCACCCGTACCGCTGGTGGGGACTGAACGAGCCGACCCACAGCAGCGTGCCCCTCCGCGACCGCGACCAGCCCGTGGCACTCTCCCCGAGCTCGCTCGAGAAGCTCACCAGCACCTGTGCGCTGCAGTGGTTCCTGGGCCGCGAGGTCAAGGCGGACGCCCCCGCCACCGCCGCCCAGGGCTTCGGCAACGTCGTCCACGTACTCGCCGACGAGGTGGCCTCCGGCCGTACCCCCGCCGATCTCGCCGTCCTCATGGAGCGCCTCGACTCCGTGTGGGACGCGCTCGCCTTCGACGCCCCCTGGAAGTCCCAGCAGGAGAAGGAGCACGCGCGCACCGCCCTCGAACGCTTCCTGCGCTGGCACGTCATGGACCGTGGCGGTCGCGCACCCGCCGCCACCGAGCACGACTTCGACGTCACCCTCGCGGCGGGGGCGTACGAAGTACGGATCCGCGGCTCCATGGACCGCGTCGAGCAGGACGCGCAGGGACGTGCGTACGTCGTCGACTTCAAGACCGGCAAGCAGGCACCCACCAGGGACGAGGTCGCCCACCACGCCCAGCTCGCCGTCTACCAGCTCGCCGTCCGCGAAGGCGCCGTCGACGACGTGTTCGACGGCCGCCGCCCCGAGCCCGGTGGCGCCGAACTCGTACAACTGCGTCAGCCCGCCTCCAAGAAGGAGGGCGGCGACTCCCTGCCGAAGATCCAGTCCCAGGAGGCGCTCACCGGCGAATGGGTCGGCGATCTCCTCGCCACGGCCGCGGGCCGCGTCCTCGACGAACGCTTCACCCCCACCACGGGCACGCACTGCGGTCAGTGCGCCTTCCGCGCGTCGTGCAGCGCGCAGCCCGAGGGGCGTCACGTCGTGGAGTGAGACCGGCGGGGCAGCGCTGTCAGTGGCCCCCGTTAGCCTCTCTGAGGTGTCCGCACGCATCACCGACCCCGATCAGCTCAAGGAGCTCCTCGGCATCCCGTTCACCCCGGAGCAGACGGCCTGCATCACGGCACCGCCCGCCCCGCAGGTCGTCGTGGCCGGAGCCGGTTCGGGGAAGACGACGGTGATGGCCGCGCGCGTGGTGTGGCTCGTGGGCACGGGGCAGGTGGCCCCCGAGCAGGTCCTCGGCCTGACGTTCACCAACAAGGCGGCCGGCGAGCTCGCCGAGCGCGTCCGCACCGCGCTGGTACGGGCAGGAGTCACGGACCCGGACGTGATCGACCCGGACAACCCCCCGGGCGAGCCCCGTATCTCCACGTACCACGCCTTCGCCGGGCAGCTCCTGAGCGACCACGGCCTCCGTATCGGCCTGGAGCCGACGTCGCGACTGCTCGCCGACGCCACCCGGTTCCAGCTCGCCGCACGCGTGCTGCGCGAGGCCCCGGGCCCGTATCCCGCGCTGACCAAGTCCTTTCCCGCCCTGGTCAGCGATCTGCTCGCGCTCGACGCGGAGCTGGCCGAGCATCTCGTACGCCCCGAGGACCTGCTCGCGTACGACTCCGGGCTCCTGCACACCCTGGAGTCCGCCAGGCTCACCAACGCCGACCTGCGCAAGGTCCCCGAGGCGGCCGCCGCCCGCGCAGAGTTGCTCGACCTCGTCGTCCGCTACCGCGCGGCGAAGAGCGCCCGCGATCTGCTCGACTTCGGTGACCAGATCGCCCTCTCCGCCGAGCTCGCTCTCACCCGCCCCGAGGTGGGCCGCGTCCTGCGGGACGAATTCAGGGTGGTCCTGCTCGACGAGTACCAGGACACCTCCGTGGCCCAGCGGCTGCTGCTCTCGGGACTGTTCGGCAAGAGGTCTCCCCAGGACGGAGTCCCGGAGGGCGGGGTCGGGGATGCGGAGGAGGGCACGGGGCATGCCGTGACCGCGGTCGGCGACCCCTGCCAGGCGATCTACGGATGGCGCGGCGCGTCCGTCGCCAACCTGGACGACTTCCCGGAGCACTTCCCGCACGCGGACGGCAGCCCCGCCACCCGCTTCTCGCTGAGCGAGAACCGCCGCAGCGGCGGCCGCCTCCTGGACCTCGCCAACGGTCTCGCCGAGCCCCTGCGCGCGATGCACGAAGGCGTCGAGGCGCTGCGGCCCGCGCCCGGTGCCGAGCGTGACGGTTCCGCACGGATCGCGCTGCTGCCCACCCATGCGGAGGAGATCGAGTGGCTCGCCGACTCGATCGCCCACCTCGTGCGCACGGGCAAGGAGCCGGGTGAGATCGCGGTCCTTTGCCGCACGGCAGGGGACTTCGCCGAGGTCCAGGGCGCGCTCGTCGCCCGCGACGTCCCCGTCGAGGTCGTCGGCCTCTCCGGACTCCTGCAACTGCCCGAGGTCGCCGACCTGGTCGCCGTCTGCGACGTCCTGCAGGACCCGGGAGCCAACGCCTCGCTCGTACGGATCCTCACCGGGCCGCGCTGGCGCATCGGCCCCCGCGACCTCGCCCTCCTGGGCCGCAGGGCTCGTCTCCTCGTCCACCGCGCCCGGGAGGACGACGGCACCGACCCCGACGAGCGTCTGGCGGCAGCCGTGGAGGGCACCGATCCGTCCGAGGTGATCTCGCTCGCCGACGCGCTCGACACGTTCCTGGAGGCGAACGAACCGGACGACGGCCTGCCGTTCTCCGCCGATGCCCGCGTCCGCTTCGCCCACCTCGCAAAGGAGCTGCGCGACCTGCGCCGCTCGCTCGCCGACCCGCTCATGGACGTCCTGCACCGGGTCCTCGCCACCACCGGACTCGAGGTCGAGCTGTCGGCCTCCCCGCACGCCCTGGCGGCCCGCCGCCGCGAGACCCTCGCCAACTTCCTCGACACGGCGGCGTCCTTCGCCTCCCTGGACGGCGAGGCGACTCTGCTCGCCTTCCTGGGCTTCCTGCGCACCGCCGAGCAGTACGAGAAGGGCCTCGACAACGCGCTGCCCGGCGGCGAGAACACGGTGAAGGTCCTCACCGCCCACAAGTCCAAGGGACTGGAGTGGGACGTCGTCGCCGTGCCCGGGCTCGTCGTGGACCAGTTCCCGAGCACCCGCTCCCGTGAGTCCTGGACCGCCCGGGCGAAGGTCCTGCCGCACGCGCTGCGCGGCGACGCCGGAACGCTCCCGGACGTCGCGTCCTGGGACGCGAAGGGGCTCAAGGCCTTCAAGGAGGAGATGAAGGACCATCAGCACATCGAGGAGCTACGCCTGGGCTATGTGACCTTCACCCGCCCGCGCTCGCTGCTCCTCGGCTCGGCCCACTGGTGGGGCCCCACCCAGAAGCGTCGCCGCGGCCCGTCCGCGTTCCTGCAGGCCCTTCACAAGCACTGCGCGGCGGGATTCGGCGAGATCGAGGCATGGGCCGACGAGCCGGACGAGGACGCGGAGAACCCGGCGCTCCATGAGCATGCACAGGAGTACGTCTGGCCCCTGCCACTGGACCCTACGGCTGCAGCGCGGCGACGCGCGGCCGCGGACCTGGTGCTCACGCATCTGGACGCTCTCTCGGGGCATGCGCCGGACGGGCGGGAGTTGCCTGAGGACGACCCCTGGCCGGCCGAGCTCGCCCCTCTCGAGGAGGACGCCTGGGACGCCGAGCTCGGCGAGGCCGACGTTCCGCGGCGTGAGGAGCCTCGGGCCGACGAGCCGTGGCCCGAGGAACCGTGGGCGGACGAGCCGTGGTCCGAAGACCCGGATGCGCCCGACGCCCTCGATGCCTCTGCTGCCTCTGATGTCCCTGCCCCTGGCGACGAGGCGGGTTCCGGGGCCCCCGTGCCGGAGCGCCGCCTTCCGGGCCACCCGGGCCACCCGGGCAACCCGGACCTGCGTCGACCGGCCGCTGCCCCGGGGCAGGACCTCGCCCCCCGGCTCCCCGCCCAGCGTCGCGCCGAACGGCTCACCCCCGAGGACGCCCGCACGATCGCGTCCTGGGACCGTGATCTCGAAACCCTCACCGGCGAGCTCCGCCGTGCCCGCGCCGCGGTGCGCGACGTACCCGTACCGCCGTCCCTCTCGGCCTCGCAGCTGCTGCGGCTCGCCGCCGACCCCGACGGGTTCGCCCAGGAACTGGCCCGTCCCATGCCGCGTCCGCCGCAGCGCGGTGCCCGCCGGGGCACGCGGTTCCACGCCTGGGTGGAGTCGCGGTTCGAGGAGCTGCCGCTGCCCATGCTCGGGCCCGACGAGCTGCCGGGCCGCGACCCGGACGACCCGGACGAGGCGGAGATCGCCGACGAGCGGGATCTCGCCGCGCTCAAGGAGGCGTTCGAGCGCACTCCGTACGCGCGCCGCACGCCCTACCGCGTGGAGGTGCCGATCCAGGTCACGCTCGCGGGCCGCGTCGTCAGGGGCCGTATCGACGCGGTCTACCGCGACGCGGCAACCGGCATGTTCGAGATCGTCGACTGGAAGACCGGCCGGGCCCGCGACGCCGACCCGCTCCAGCTCGCGGTCTACCGTCTCGCCTGGGCCGAGCAGCACGGCATCCCGCCGGAAGCCGTCGACGCGGCCTTCGTGTACGTACGTACCGGGGAGGTCGTCCGCCCCGGCGCCCTCCCGGACCGGACCGGACTCGAACGCATCCTCCTCCAGGACCCGGCCGGCGAGGACCTGCCCGCGGACGGGCCTGCCGGCGGGCACCCGGCGCTCGAGGACCGGCGTCTGGAGCCCCCCGCGCACGACCGGGCCGACGAGTCCACTCCGAGCGCCGGTTAGGCTCAACACCATGAGCGACACCCCGGACGGCGCCGTCCGCGCGTACATAGATCAGCACCGCGCCGCCTTCCTCGACGACCTCGCCGAGTGGCTGAGCATCCCGTCCGTCTCCGCCCAGCCGGAGCACGACGCGGACGTGCGGCGCAGCGCCGACTGGCTCGCGGTGAAGCTCAAGGAGACCGGCTTCCCGGTCGCCGAGATCTGGGAGACGGACGGCGCCCCGGCCGTCTTCGCCGAGTGGCCCTCCGACGATCCGGATGCCCCGACCGTCCTGGTCTACGGCCACCACGACGTGCAGCCCGCCGCCCGCGAGGACGGCTGGCACACCGACCCGTTCGTGCCGGTCGTCAAGGACGGCCGGATGTACGCGCGGGGCGCGGCCGACGACAAGGGCCAGGTCTTCTTCCACACCCTGGGCGTGCGCGCCCACCTCGCCGCCACCGGTCGCACCGCCCCCGCCGTCCATCTCAAGCTCCTCGTCGAGGGCGAGGAGGAGTCCGGCTCGCCCCACTTCCGCGACCTCGTGGAGCGGCACAGAGACCGTCTCGCCACCGACGCCGTCATCGTCTCCGACACCGGCATGTGGTCCGAGACCACTCCCACCGTCTGCACCGGCATGCGCGGCGTTGCCGACTGCGAGATCGAGCTGTACGGGCCCGACCAGGACATCCACTCCGGCTCCTTCGGCGGGGCGGTGCCCAACCCCGCCACGATCGCCGCCCGCCTGGTCGCCTCGCTCCACGACGAGAACGAGCACGTCGCGATCCCCGGCTTCTACGACGGCGTCGCCGAGCTGACCGACGCCGAGCGCGAGCTCATCGCCGAGCTGCCCTTCGACGAGGCCGAGTGGCTGCGTACGGCCACGTCGTACGCGACCCTCGGCGAGGCCGGCCACACCACTCTGGAGCGCGTCTGGGCCCGGCCGACCGCCGAGGTCAACGGCATCGGCGGCGGCTACCAGGGACCCGGCGGAAAGACGATCATTCCGTCCTCCGCGCAGCTGAAGCTCTCCTTCCGCCTGGTCGCGGGGCAGGACCCGGACCGGATCGAGGAGGCGATCCGCGCCTGGGTCGCGTCCCGGATCCCCGCGGGGGTCCGGCACAAGATCACCTTCGGTGCCGCGACCCGCCCCTGTCTGACGCCGTTGGACCACCCAGCCCTGCAGGCCGTCGCCCGGTCCATGAGCCGCGCCTTCGACGGCCGGAAAGTGCGCTTCACCCGCGAGGGCGGCTCGGGGCCGGCAGCCGATCTGCAGGACGTGCTCGGTGCACCCGTGCTGTTCCTGGGGATCTCCGTCCCGTCCGACGGATGGCACGCGCCCAACGAGAAAGTCGAACTGCACCTGCTGCTCAAGGGCGTCGAGGCCACCGCCCATCTCTGGGGCGACATGGCCGGCGCCCTCCGCTGACAAACCACCGAATCGCCAGGGGGAGTGGGAAGTACCTGTGAGCACCTTCGATCACGTCGCCGACGGTCGTCCGATCGGCCTCACCGCGCCGAGCGGCATCGACCGCGCGGCGCATCACCGACTCGACGAGGCATGGCTGGCCGCGGCTTGGAGCCACCCGACGACCCGGGTGTTCGTGGTCTCCGGCGGGCAGGTGCTCATCGATGACACCCCCGACGGCGGCACCGAACTCGTCATGACCCCGGCCTTCGAGGCCCCCGTCACCGAGACCCACCGCTACTTCCTGGGCACGGACCAGGACGGCGTCAGCTACTTCGCGCTGCAGAAGGACACCCTGCCCGGGCGCATCGACCAGTCCGCGCGCCCCGCCGGGCTGCGCGAGGCCGGACTCCTGCTGTCCCCGCGCGACGCCGGGCTGATGGTGCACGCGGTCGCCCTGGAGAACTGGCAGCGGATGCACCGCTTCTGTTCCCGCTGCGGCGAGCGCACGGTCATCGCCGCCGCCGGACACATCCGCCGCTGCCCGGCCTGCGGCGCCGAGCACTACCCGCGCACCGACCCCGCGGTCATCATGCTGGTCACGGACGAGGAGGACCGCGCGCTGCTCGGCCGGCAGGTGCACTGGCCGGAGGGCCGCTTCTCGACGCTCGCGGGCTTCGTCGAGCCCGGTGAGTCCATCGAGCAGTCGGTGGCCCGCGAGGTGTTCGAGGAGGCCGGTGTCACCGTCGGAGACGTCGAGTACGTAGCCAGCCAGCCCTGGCCCTTCCCGTACAGCCTGATGCTGGGCTTCATGGCCCGCGCCACCTCGTCGGAGATCAACGTCGACGGTGAGGAGCTCCACGAAGCGCGCTGGTTCTCACGGGAAGACCTGCGGGCCGCATTCGAGTCCGGGGAGGTGCTGCCCCCCTACGGGATCTCGATCGCGGCCCGCCTCATCGAGCTCTGGTACGGCAAGCCCCTGCCGAAGCCGGGTGCTGCCGCCTGACGCCCGGCTGCGCTCAGGCGCCGATCTTCTGCCTGACCTGAGCCAACGAAGGGTTGGTCAGGGTCGAACCGTCGGCGAAGAGAACGGTGGGGACCGTCTGGTTTCCACCGTTGGCCTTCTCGACGAAGGCCGCGGACTGCGGGTCCTCCTCGATGTTGACCTCGACGTACGAGATGCCTTCCCGGTCGAGCTGGCTCTTCAGCCGGCGGCAGTAGCCGCACCAGGTCGTGCTGTACATCGTCAGAGAACCCTGCATCTTCGTCCCGCTCCTTTGGCTCGTGGGATGTCCGGTTACTCGAACGTACGCGACCCGGCCACCATTCCCGGCCCCGCATGGGACTGCGCACATGATGCCCCGCGGGTGCGGCCCCGTACACGAGCCGCGTGCACGAGCCGTGCATGAGCCCCGCACGAGAACCTGTATTAGTACGACCGATGCGGCTCCCCTGTGGACAACCGTCCCGTTGATCTCGCCCGACCTGGCAGCATGGCGGGGTGACAGCAGCAACGCACTCCACACTCTTCCCTCAGGTCCCCGAGTCGGCGGACGCGGTGCTCGACGGGCTCGACCCCGAGCAGCGCGAGGTCGCGACCGCCCTGACCGGTCCGGTGTGCGTCCTGGCGGGCGCCGGTACGGGCAAGACGCGCGCAATCACGCATCGCATCGCGTACGGGGTGCGGGCGGGGATACTCCAGCCCGCGAGTGTGCTGGCCGTCACGTTCACCAACCGCGCCGCGGGGGAGATGCGCGGCCGGCTGCGCCAGCTCGGCGCGGGCGGAGTGCAGGCCCGCACGTTCCACTCGGCGGCCCTGCGCCAGCTCCAGTACTTCTGGCCGAAAGCCGTAGGCGGTGAGTTGCCGCGGCTGCTGGAGCGGAAGATCCAGCTGGTCGCAGAGGCCGCCGCGCGCTGCCGGATCCGACTCGACCGTAATGAGCTCAGGGACGTGACCAGCGAGATCGAGTGGGCCAAGGTCACCCAGACCGTGCCCGCCGACTATCCCGCCGCGGTCGCCAAGTCACTCAGGGACGCTCCGCGCGACCCGGCGGAGATCGGCCAGATCTATGCGCTGTACGAGCAGCTGAAGCGCGACCGCTCGGTGATCGACTTCGAGGACGTGCTGCTGCTCACGGTCGGCATCCTCCAGGACCGTCATGACATCGCCGACCAGATCCGCCGTCAGTACCAGCACTTCGTGGTGGACGAGTACCAGGACGTGTCGCCGCTCCAGCAGCGGCTGCTCGATCTGTGGCTCGGCGACCGGGACAGCCTGTGCGTCGTCGGCGACGCGAGCCAGACGATCTACTCCTTCACCGGAGCCACCCCCGACCACCTGCTGAACTTCCGCACCCGCCACCCGAATGCCACGGTGGTGAAGCTCGTCCGCGACTACCGCTCCACCCCGCAGGTGGTGCACCTTGCCAACGGTCTGCTGAGCCAGGCCCGCGGACGCGCAGCCGAGCACCGGCTCGAGCTGATCTCGCAGCGCGACCCGGGTCCCGAGCCGGCCTACACGGAGTACGCGGACGAGCCTGCCGAGGCGGAGGGCACCGCCCGCCGCATCCGCGATCTGATCGCCGCCGGAGTCCCGGCCGGGGAGATTGCGGTGCTGTACCGGGTCAACGCGCAGTCGGAGGTCTACGAGCAGGCCCTTGCCGACGCGGGTGTGCCGTACCAACTGCGTGGCGCCGAGCGATTCTTCGAGCGTGCCGAGGTCCGGGAGGCCGGGGTCGCCCTGCGCGGCGCCGCCAGGGCCGGGGGGAACGACTCGCTGCTGGACGACGCGGAGGGCTTGGCGTCCCAGGTCCGCGCGGTGCTCTCGACCAAGGGCTGGACGACCGAGCCCCCGGCCGGTTCCGGTGCCGTCCGGGACCGCTGGGAGTCCCTTGCCGCGCTGGTCCGCCTCGCCGAGGACTTCGCCCGCGTGAAGCCGGAGGCGACGCTGGCCGATCTGGTCGCCGAGCTCGACGAGCGGGCGGCAGCCCAGCACGCCCCGGCGGTTCAGGGCGTCACGCTCGCCTCGCTCCACTCCGCGAAGGGCCTGGAGTGGGACGCCGTGTTCCTGGTCGGCCTCACGGAGGGCATGATGCCGATCACCTACGCCAAGACCGACGAGCAGGTGGAGGAGGAGCGCCGGCTGCTCTACGTCGGGGTCACCCGGGCCAGGCTCCATCTGTCGCTGTCCTGGGCGCTGTCCCGCTCGCCGGGCGGCCGGGCCTCCCGCCGTCCCACCCGCTTCCTGGCAGGACTCCGGCCGGGCTCCGCAGCGCCCGGGGCCGGCCGTGCGGGCGGCGACGGTGGCATCGAGCGCGGCGGCGGCTCCGCCGGACGGCGCAAGCGGCGTGGGCCCGTTCTGTGCCGGGTGTGCGGCAAGACGCTCACCGACGCCGGTGAGATGAAGCTGATGCGCTGCGAGGACTGCCCGTCCGACATGGACGAGGCGCTGTACGAGCGGCTCCGCGAGTGGCGCTCCGAGCAGGCCAGGGAGTTGGGCCAGCCCGCATACTGCGTCTTCACCGACAAGACCCTGATGGCGATCGCGGAGGCCGTCCCCGGCAGCGAGGGCGAGCTCGCCGGCATCTCCGGCGTCGGCGGGCGGAAGCTGGAGCGCTTCGGGACCGACGTCCTGGCCATCTGTGCAGGCCAGGAGGTTGAGAGGGGAGACGAGAGCGACTGATGCAAACTCGTCGAAAAAATAGTTTGCGCCCGCCCCAGTCATCCCCATAGGTTCTTAACCACGAGAACAGCGGCTTCTCTGAAGCGCTGCGCTCGTGCTGTACTTATCCGAATACGTGTGATCGGCCCCGGCCGGTCCCAGAGACGCCGAGAGGAGGCGATTCCAGTGATCAGCATCAACACCAGCTTCATCCGCACCACCGCCAAAATGACCGATCGCTCGGTCGTCTCCGCCTGCTCGCTCGGTCTCTCCGGTTCGGCGTTCATTGGCACCGGTCTGTCCGGCTTCTCGGCCGTCCTTCCGGTCTCCGTCCCTGCGGGTCTGCCCGTCCGGGAGCGCAATGAGCGACCGACCAAGGCACTGGAAGCAGGAGTAGCAGCGGCAGAGGCGAAGGCCTATGCCTTTGCGGCGGCCAGTGCCGGCACCAAGAAGCAGACGACGCAGCACCACACCATGTGGGCCTTCCGTGGGCTCGAACCCTGGAGTGATCCAGCCTGATCCACCATCAGGCCGGCGCCTTCAGGGCCGCGGAACCCCACCAGGGATCCGCGGCCCTTCTGTTTTCCCCGATGAGGAAACAGAGCGAAGGGGCCTCGGGACCAGCAAGACCCGGTACCAGCCGAAGCCCGGTCAACAGACCGGACCGACCAGACGAGGAAAACACCACCGTGCAACTCGAAGCGCACGCCCCGTCCGTACCGCCTTCCGAAACGATCCCCCCGCCCGGCCTCACGGAGGACTCCACCTTGACCCCGCTCACCGCGCTGACCGCGCTCGACGACGCCATCGAGAACCTCGGCGTACCCGTCCCCTGCCGCTCCTACGACCCGGAGGTCTTCTTCGCCGAGTCGCCGGCGGATGTCGAGTACGCCAAGTCCCTCTGCCGGACCTGCCCGCTGATGGAGGCCTGCCTCGCAGGCGCCAAGGAGCGGCGTGAGCCGTGGGGTGTCTGGGGCGGAGAGCTCTTCGTCCAGGGTGTCGTCGTCGCCCGGAAGCGGCCGCGTGGCCGCCCGCGCAAGAACCCGGTCGCGGCATGATCGCCGCCGGCACCATCGACCGTCCCCTCACGCACGATCCCCAGAAGCAGGCCCCGATGACCTCTTCCACGAGCGAGCCGTCCGGCTCCGCCACCCCAGCTGTCACCACCATCGGCGCGAACGCCTCGCGTCAGAACAGGACCCGTGAGATGCAACTCATCCCAGAAGCCCTGGCTCGTGCGCATATGCACGAGCGCCTGCGGGAAGCCGACGTGGAACGCCAGGCCGCGCGCCTGGTCGCCGCCCGTCGGATGCAGCGGCGCGCCGAGCGCGTGTCGATGCGTGCCCGCCGTGCGCTGGCCATGGCCGTCATGCAGTAGCCGACAGCCACAGCACGGCCGCACACACCGTGCACAGCTCCTGTCGCGGGGGCCGGTCCGAACGGACCGGCCCCCGCGGTGCGTTGTTTCCGCCGGCCGCCTCGTACGGGGTTATCGTCACGAGGTGGACCAGCACACTCATCACCCTGTCCAGCCGGGTGCCGAGAACGCCGTGTGTTCCCGGTGCGGCAAGGTCGCCGAGGGCACTCCACCGACCTGGATCTGCTCCGTGGAGAACGGCCGGCGCCACTACTTCTGCGACGACTGCGCCCGCGCCAACATCAGGGCCATCGAGGGACGGCTCGACTCCACCTGGTGGTGACGGGCCCGAGTGGCGAACCCGTGGTGACGGGGCATCGGTGGCTCAGGCCTGAGCGAGCACCTCGTCGTCGTCCGCCTCCGGGTCCATGGCCATCTTCGTTTCCGTCTCCGCTTCCGGCACGAAGCCCGGCAGCCATGCCGCCAACTCGTCGCGGAGGCGCACCGTCGCGTTCAGCTGGCAGAGCACCCCGATGGTGCTCAGCGTCACACGATGGATCAGCAGATAGGCGGGCGGCAGATTGAGCTGCTTGCCCAACTGGTGAGCGGGGGAGCGGGGGTCGGCGATCCGCGCCGCCTGGTTCCGCATCCAGCTGCGGGTGAAGGTGAACGTGTCCGCCTCGGCCGGCTCGATGATCGGCAGCAGATACTCGAGCACTTCGTCCGGGTCGAGGTCGATCGACTCCTTGACGAACCCCTCCTCGCACAGCAGCCCGTAGACCGCCTCGGCCTCGCCCTCCAGGGTCATCCGCAGCGAATCACCGATCGTGGCCGGCAGCCCGCCCGGAAGCCGGTCGACCGTTCCGAAGTCCAGCACGCCCAGCCGCCACCCGCCGTCGCCGCGCTCGTCGGCCCCGTCCACCTCAGCGTCGCCGTCGCCGTCGTCCGCGGGGAGCAGCCGGAAGTTCCCTGGGTGCGGATCCGCGTGCAGCAGCCCCGTGCGCGCCGGGCCGGAGAAGAGGAAGCGGGCCAGCAACTGCCCGGCGCGGTCCCGCTGCTCCTGCGTTCCGTCGCCGATCACCTCCGCGAGCGGTATCCCGTCGATCCACTCGGTCACCAGCACCTGGTCGCCCTGATGGACCACATCCGGCACCACCACGTCCGGATCGCCCGCGAACTCCGCCGCGTGCTCCCGCTGGGCCTGCGCCTCCAGTCCGTAGTCCAGTTCCTCCGAGACCCGGTCCCGGAGCTCCGTGATCAGCGGCTTGATGTCCATCCCCGGGATCAGCGGGCCCAGCAGGCGCGCGAACCGGCTCAGCTGGGTCAGGTCCGAGAGCAGCGCCTCACCGGCCCCCGGATACTGCACCTTCACCGCGACCTCGCGCCCGTCGTGCCAGACCGCCCGGTGCACCTGGCCGATCGACGCGGCCGCCGCCGGCTTGTCCTCGAACTCCAGGAAGAGCTCCCGCCAGTCCTCGCCCAGGCGCTCCGCCAGCACCTCGCGGACCGTGCTCGTCGGCATCGGGGGAGCGGCGTCCTGGAGCTTGGTCAGCGCGGCCCGGTAGGGCCCGGCGACCTCCTCGGGCAGCGCCGACTCGAAGACGGACATGGCCTGCCCGAACTTCATCGCACCGCCCTTCAGCTCACCGAGAACTTTGAAGAGCTGCTCCGCCGTGCGCTGCTGCAGCTCGCGGGCGACGATCTCCGCGGACTTGCCGCCGATCCGCTTGCCCAGGCCCCAGGTGGCCCGGCCGGCGAAACCCAAGGGCAGTGCGGCCAACTTGGCGGTGCGGGTGACCGCTTTCCGGGGAAGATCAGACATTGCGCCCCTCCAAAACCCAGACTGCCGTGCCGCGTGCGGCGGTTACCCGGCCATTGTGTCCTGCGGTGTCCCGACCCCCGAGGCGCGCTCCCCCTCAGTCTGCCCGGCCGCACCGCAGGTACAGTCCCTGTGCCCTGTGATCTGCTCCGACTGCCAGTCCAGCAGCGGCAGTGACGCCTCCCACCGCGTCCCCGTGCTGGCCGGCAGATCGCCGTCCAGGAACGCCGTCGCGTGTGCCGCCGCCAGCCCGGCGACCGCGGTGGCCAGACCCAGATCGCAGGGCTCTGCCGGCTCGCCGCGGCTGCCCGAGCGCCACTGCGCCAGCAGGCGCGGCCACGCCGGATCCCGCTCCGCCCTGGCCAGCTCCATGCACCCCGCACACGCGGTGCCGCCCGGCAGGACGAGTGGCCCCACCACGCCGGTCGCCTCCACAACTCCCGCGTACAGATGGGGAGTCCCGGTCGCGATCCACTCCTCGGCGGCCGCCGCATCCGGTGCGTACGCCGCGAGGCCGTCACGCGGAGCGACGACGACCAGGGAGAGCGGCGGCTCGTCGAGCGGCGGACCACCGGACGGACGCCGCACCGTCCGGGGCGCCTTGACCGGAGCTGCCCCGCGCACCAGCTGTCCCGCCGCCACGTGCCTGCGCTCGCCGATCGCCTCTGCGGGAAGCACACCGGGCGCCACGTCCCACGGCTGCACACGCCCACCGTCCAGAACCTCGACCTGTCCCACACCCGAGGCGGACAGCAGCGCCGCGAGCGCCGCCCCGACCCGGCCCGCACCCCGCACCTGGACCCGCATGGCACCCCGGGCGGCCAATCTGGCCATCCCGCCACCCGGTTCCGGATGGACGACGGAGAGCGAGGCGAGGTCCGATCTCAGCCGGTCGACCGTGGCCCCCGCCCGCCGCCGCAACGCATCGGCCCCTGGTCCGCCGCCCGTCGCGTCGTCGACCAGACCCGCCTCCGTCAACCGGCCCAGCAGCGCGTCCACCTGGCCGGCGGGCAGCCCTATCGCCCTGGCCTCCTCGCGCAGCCGCGGCAGCCCGCGCGTCCCGTCGAAGAGCGAGAGCAGGCTCCCGGTGGCCGTGTCCACCGGACCGACCACCACCGCATGTGCCGGCGTGGCACCGAACTGCACGCACTGAAGATTCCGCCAGGCACGCCGAAGCGCCGGCTTGACCATCGGATGCATATCCGCACCGCCCCCGTACCGGTCCTTTCCGGACCCTGTTCCGTCACCGTTCCACCCGTCGGTCTTTCGGGCGGATCATTCCGGCCTCAGAATGCACGGACCCGGCAGCAGGTGCGGAAAGTTGTCCACAGGCATGGGGTATTAGTCGTTCAAATGGTGCACGAGTCAAGTGGATCAAGCGTGAAGCGACCCGGGGGCGGGACTTACCGCACTGGCAGCGGGTAACGTCGGGGCGTGTCCGCCGACCGACCGCACAGCGCCGAAAGCCAGCAGCGCAGCGCGACCCGACATCCGCCCCGCTCCTCCGCGACCAGCGCGGTCGAGGTCCGCAGAAGCGCCCGGCGCCGGAGAACGGTATCCGCGTACCGGGAGGGCGACCGGACCATCGTCCTCATCCCGGCCCGGATGTCCGAGGCGGAGGAGCAGCGCTGGGTGTCGGTGATGCTCGACAAGCTCGCCGCCCAGGAGAGCAAGCGGACCTTGGGGGACGCCGAACTCGCCGAGCGCGCCGAACGGTTGTCGGAGCAGTATTTCGGGGGGCGCGCCCGTCCCACGTCGGTGCGGTGGGTGACCAACCAGAACACCCGCTGGGGGTCGTGCACTCCGGCGGAGGGCAGCATCCGCCTCTCGCACCGGTTGCAGGGCATGCCCGAGTACGTCGTCGACTACGTGCTCGTCCACGAACTCGCCCACCTGCTCGTACCTGGTCACGGGCCACGTTTCTGGCGTCTCCTCGAGGCGTATCCGCGGACGGAACGTGCCCGGGGCTACCTCGAAGGTGTGGTCGCGGCGGAGCGTCTCCCGCATCTGCCGGCCGCGCGCGGAGAGTGAGTTTCACCGATCCTGTATCGAAGCTGTCCCGACTTGGCTCATTGTCGTTCCCAGCAGTTAGCCTGACGCGACGTGTTCGTATTTCGTCGGGATGGGGGACGGTCGTTACGTATGGCCAGGGAATTCCAACGAGGCCACAAGGCCAAGATCAGTGATCTTACTCCGGGGACCGATCTGTACGTAGGCGTACAGATCGCCGCGCCCGGACTGACCTTCGACATCAGCTGCTTCGGTCTCGACGCCAACGAGCAGCTCTCGGACGACCGGTATTTCATCTTCTTCAACCAGCCGAAGTCGCCCGAGGAGTCCATCCAACTGCTCGGCCCTCAGGCCGGTGACGCCGAGTCGTTCCGGGTCACGCTGGACCGCATCCCGGCGAGCATCCACAAGCTCTCGTTCACGGCGACGATCGACGGGGCCGGGCAGATGTCCCAGGTCGGCCCCGGGTACATCAGGATCGTGGCGGGCGGTGAGGAGGTCGTGAGGTACGCCTTCACGGGCTCGGAGTTCTCCACAGAACGTGCCGTGATGCTGGGCGACTTCTACCTGAAGGACGTGTGGCGGTTCGCCGCCGTCGGCCAGGGCTTCGACGGCGGTCTCGATGCGCTGCTGAAGAACTTCGGCGGCGAGGTCGCGGAGGAGCAGCCCGCGGCGCAGCAGCCGCAACAGGCCGCCCCCGGGTTCGCCCCGCCGGCTTCGACCCCGGCTCCCTCGTTCGGTGCGCCCGCCGTGCCCCCGGCTCCTCAAGCCCCGCAGCCCGCCCCGGCGTTCGGCGCACCGGCTGCCCAGGTCCCGGCACCTGCGGCTGCCCCGACCCCCGCGCCGGTGAACCCGCAGATGCACGCCGCGCCGACGATCGCGGCACCCATGACCCCGCCCGCCGGCACGGTTCCGCCGCAGGCCCCGCCGTCCCCGTACGGACAGCCCCCGCAGCAGCCGCAGTTCGGGCAGGTCCCGGGCCAGGTCCCCGGGCAGGTCCCGGGCGCCCCCGCTCCGTACGGCCAGCAGCCCGCCGCGTTCGGTCAGCCCGGAGTGCCCCAGGGCGTCCCGCAGGGAGTGCCCCAGACCGGGGCCGGACTCCAGGCGGCCCTCCAGCCGTACAAGGAGCAGCCGACCGGCCAGCGCTGGACCCCGCAGAACCAGCAGATCATGCGGGTCGACCTCGCCATGGGCGGCACGCCCGTGCTCGCCCGCCAGGGCAGCATGGTCATGTACCAGGGCAAGGTCGACTTCGGCTACAAGAGCGCCGGTTTCGCCGGCCGCGTCGTCGGCAACGCCACGGGCCAGGAGATGCAGCTCATGCGCTGTACGGGCCGCGGCCAGGTCTTCCTCGCCGAGGACGGCGCGCATCTGCACCCCATCGAGCTCCAGGGCGACGGAATCTGCGTCTCCGCGGAGAACGTCCTCGCGTTCGACGAGTCGCTCCAGCACGAGGTCCGTCGCATCGAAGGACACGGCATCCCCGGCGGAGCCCTGTTCACGATGCAGTTCCAGGGCACCGGAACGGTCGTCGTGAAGACGCACGGCATCCCGGTCGTGCTCCCCGTCACGCCCACCACGTTCGCCGACTCCAACGCCATCGTGGCCTGGTCGTCCGCGTCCCAGGTGATCCTCTCCAGCCAGGTGCGGCTCCGCCGCAACGCCTACCCCGGCCACAGCGGAGAGACCGTGAACCTGCAGTTCCGGGGCGCTCCCGGCAACTTCATCGTCGTCCAGCCGTACGAGGTCTGAGGGAGCCCGGACAATGAACCAGCAGCTCGCGGGCTACGCCCCGACCCCCGTCACGGCCCGCATGGAGAACCACGGCCGCACGATGCTCAAGGTCGCCATGGCCACCGGTCAGGACCTGTACGCACGCACCGGCTCGATGGTCGCCTACGAGGGCTTCGTCCAGTACGAGCCCAATCCCCCCGCGGTCCGGCAGATCGCCTCCCAGTGGGTGAGCGGCGAGGGGGCCCCCATCATGAAGTGCTCCGGCGACGGACTGCTCTACCTCGCCGACTACGGCGCGGACGTCGTCGTCATCAACCTCAACAACGACTCCATCTCCGTCAACGGCACCAACGTGCTCGCCTTCGACGCCCACCTCCAGTGGGGCGTCGAGCGCGTCAAGGGCCTCGCCAAGTTCGCCGGGCAGGGTCTGTGGAACGTCGAGATCGCGGGCACCGGCTGGGTCGCGCTGACCTCCCGCGGCACCCCGATCGTCGTCGACTGCGGCCGCGGCGAGGACGAGACGTACGTCGACCCGGATGCCCTCGTCGCCTGGTCGCCGAACCTGAAGGTGAAGGGCAAGCGCAGCTTCAAGGCATCGTCCCTCATCGGGCGGGGCAGCGGAGAGGCGTACCAGATGGCCTTCTCCGGCCAGGGCATCGTCGTCGTACAGCCGAGCGAGGACAGCACCGACCGCCTGCGGATCCGGGGCTGAGGGGGAGCGAGAACACACCATGCAGAGCCCGCTTTTCAGCTACACGGAACAGCAGTCCCAGGAGCGGTACGCCGTCCAGAACCCGCAGCTCCTGCGGGTCGCGCTCACCGGGCACGACGACGTACTGGCCCGCAAGGGCGCCATGGTCGCCTACCAGGGACTGATCGACTTCGACGGTGAGTACCAGACGAGCAACCAGCGGCGCGCCCGCGCGCGCACCGGCGAGGGTCTCGACCTGATGCGCTGCTCCGGCCAGGGCACGGTCTACCTGGCCAACCTCGCGCAGTACATCCACGTGGTGGATGTCGATCAGGAGGGCATGACCGTCGACAGCGCGTATGTGCTGGCACTCGACTCCGGACTGCACACCGAGGTGATCGCGGTGGACAGCCAGTACGGCATCTCCGGCTCCGGCAAGTACCAGCTCAACATCTCGGGGCGGGGCAAGGTCGCCCTGATGACCTCGGGCCAGCCGCTGATGATGCAGGTCACCCCGGACAAGTACGTCAACGTGGACGCCGACGCGATCGTCGCCTGGTCGTCCTCGCTGCGCGTGCAGATGCAGTCCCAGACTCACTCCACGGGCGTCTGGCGCCGCCGGGGCAACACGGGGGAGGGCTGGGAGCTGAGCTTCCTCGGGCAGGGCTTCGCCCTCGTCCAGCCCAGCGAGGTCCTCCCGCCGCAGAACGCCCAGATCGGCCAGGGCGCGCGCGCCCAGTTCGGCATGGGCCAGCACGGCTCCCACGGCCAGAACCAGAACAACGCCTGGAACTAGCCGCACATACGGGTATGGGGCGGTCGCCATCGGCGACCACCCCATACCCGTCGGCTCGCAGCCCACTCTCCGGCGGCTACAGCCGCGCGCGCGTCCGCTCCAACAGCCGCACCACCGACTGGTCGGCCACGTCCGCCACGTCGTCGTAGGCGAACCAGCGGAGGTCCAGCGACTCGTCGCTGATCTCCTCCACGGAGCCCGACGGCGCCAGCGCGGCGTACTGCACATCGAGATGCCAGTGGCAGGGCGCCGGAATCGCATGCCGGTCCAGCCTCACCGGACCGCCCGTCAGCAGCGTCAGGCCGCGCACCCCGGACTCCTCCGTCGCCTCACGCAGCGCAGCCGCGGTCAGCGTCGCGTCCCCCGGCTCGCAGTGGCCGCCCATCTGCAGCCACCTGCCCAGCTTCTTGTGCAGCGTCAGCAGTACCCGGCCGCGCTCCGGATCGATCACCAGCGCGCTGGCCGTCAGATGCCCGGCCTCGCACGCCTTCCACATGCCGTCGGGATGGGCGGCAAGATGATCCAGATACGTCTGCCGCAGCTCTTCCTGGTCCTCGTACTCCTTCAGTACGCGGACGGCGTCGTCGTACAGACTCACTTGTCGGTCTCGTCCTCGTCGCTCCGGCCGGGCTTGTCGTCACCCTTGGTGCCCCGGCCTTCGGTGCCCTGCCCCTTGGCGGCCTCGCCGAGCATCTTGTCCAGCTCCGAGAAGTCCAGGTGCTCGCGGTGCACGAAGCCGTCCGGGTCGTCCAGGTCGGACGCGGTCGGCAGCATATCCGGGTGCCCCCAGAGGCCGTCGCGGCCGTCGAGCCCGCGGGCGTCCGTCAGCGACGCCCACAGCCGCGAGGCGTCCCGCAGCCGACGCGGACGCAGCTCGAGACCGATCAGCGTGGCGAACGTCTGCTCGGCGGGGCCTCCGGACGCCCGGCGTCGGCGCAGCGTCTCGCGCAGGGCGTCGGCGGAGGTCAGCCGGTTCTTCGCGGCATCGTGGACAACGGCGTCGACCCAGCCCTCGACCAGCGCGAGCGCCGTCTCCAGCCTGGCGAGTGCCGCCTTCTGCTCCGCGGTGTCCTCCGGCTGGAACATGCCCTGCTGAAGCGCTTCCTGCAGCTGCTCCGGGTGCGTCGGGTCGAACTGGCCGACGACGTCCTCGAGCTTGGTCGTGTCGACCTTGATCCCGCGCGCGTATCCGTCGACCGCACCGAACAAGTGCGAGCGCAGCCACGGCACGTGGGCGAACAGCCGCTGATGGGCGGCCTCGCGCAGGGCGAGATACAGCCGCACCTCGTCCTTGGTCACGCCGAGGTCCTTGCCGAACGCCTCCACGTTCAGCGGGAGCAGTGCGGCCTTGCCGG
>NZ_JBEOXF010000008.1:0-223024 GCF_040296405.1 Streptomyces sp. NPDC002133
TGTCGTTGCGCGGGGTTTGGGGGGTCGCGGCCGCCCCGGTTTTAACGCCCCCGGCCCCTTCCCGGGGGCCCCGGGGCGCGTCGGCGCCCGACGGCAACACCAGCACGACCTCTGCCGGCACCACCGGTGAGACGGGTACGACGGGCGAGACGGGCACCACGGGCGAGACCGGCAGCACCGGCGAGACCGGGACGACCGGCGAGACCGGCACCACCGGCGAGACGGGCACCACCGGCGAGACCGGCACCACCGGTGAGACGGGCACCACGGGCGAGACGGGCACCACGGGCGAGACCGGCACCACCGGCGAGACCGGGACGACCGGGACGACCGGCGAGACCGGCACCACCGGCGAGACGGGCACCACCGGTGAGACCGGCACCACCGGTGAGACGGGTACGACCGGCGAGACCGGCACCACCGGCGAGCCCGGCGAAGAGCCCGGCGGAGAGCTCCCGCCGTACTGCGAGGAGATCGACGAGAACTTCGAGGAGAAGGCTCTCGACATCGAGATCTCGGGCCTGCCCGGCAAGATCGTCGCGGGCAGCGCCCCCGAGGAGTTCAACCTCACCATCGCGAACAAGTCGGAAGCCGACCTCAAGGAGGTCGCCTTCTACGCCGAGGTCGAGAACTACGAGCTCGACGAGGACAAGTTCCTCAGCAAGTACATCGACCTGGAGTTCAAGCTTCCCGGCACCAACGAGTGGGTCGGCATCGGCGACAAGGAGTGGGCCGGCGGCTACTTCTGGGGCGTCGAGACCATGAAGTCCCAGGACTTCGTGAAGATCGACCTCCGCCTCACCATCGACAAGAACGCTCCGGCCGGCGACAGCTACTCCTTCGGCTCGGGCGGCTACCTCGGTGACGTCGAGGGCCAGGAGTGCATCGCCGAGAACGCCGGCGAGATCGTCGACTTCGTCGTCCTGGCTCCGGGTTCCTCGAACGAGGACCCGGGCGAGGCGAAGCCGGGCGACGAGAAGCCGGACGACAAGGGCCCCGACACCAAGCCGCAGGGTGACATCAAGGAGATCCCGGTCACCGGCAACCTCGCCGAGACCGGTTCCTCCTCGGTGCTGCCCACCATCGGCATCGCCGGTGGTATCGCGATCGTCGCCGGTGCCGGCGTCGTGTTCGCGATGAAGCGCCGCAAGAGCGACGCGGTCGCGTAACACGCCGCACCACAGCAAGAGAGGCGCTGCACTCGGAGGGGGGTGCAGCGCCTCTCGTCTGTTCCGGGGCGGTCAGGAGGACTTGGGCGGGACCGCCGGCATGCCCAGGAACGGGAGGTTCAGCGCGCCGAAGGCGTCGGCCGGAACCGCCGGGGCCTTCGGGGCGACCGGGGTGAGGCGTTCGTAGGCCGTGCCCTGTTCCGGACGGCGGTCCGTCTCGCCCTTGTTGGGCCAGAAGGACATCGCGCGCTCGGCCTGGGCCGTGATGGTGAGGGACGGGTTCACGCCGAGGTTCGCGGAGACCGAGGCGCCGTCGACGACCGAGATGCCCGGGTGGCCGTAGAGGCGGTGGTACGGGTCGATGACGCCCGACTCCGCAGAGGCGCCGATGGGGCAGCCGCCCAGGAAGTGGGCGGTGAGCGGGGTGCCCATCAGTTCGCCGATGTTGGACCCGGCGAAGCCGTTGATCTCCTCGGCGAGGAGGGAGGCCGCGCGGGTGGCCTCGGGGATCTGGTTCGGGTTGGGGGCTCCGTGGCCCTGGCGGGCGGTGAGGAGGCCCTTGCCGACACCGTTGGGCTTGCGGTACGTGGTCAGGGAGTTGTCCAGGGACTGCATGACCAGGCCGATGATGGTCCGCTCCGACCAGCGGCGGTTGGACAGCGCACGGACCGTGAGCCACGGGTGACGGGCGCAGTTGGCCAGCCAGGCCAGGACCCGGCGTGAGCTGTAGGGGACCTGGAGGACGGTCATGCTGCCCATCGAGTTCGAGCCCTTGCCGTAGCGGACCGGCTCGATGTGGGTGTGCTCGTCCGGGTGGATCGAGGACGTGATCGCGACGCCGCGCGTGAAGTCGACCGTGTCCGCGCCGTGGCGCTTGCGGTAGCGGCGGTTGTCGGTCTGGGCGCCGACGAGGGCCTCGGAGTTGGTACGGGTCAGCTCACCGAGCCGCGCGGAGATACGGGGCAGGAGCCCGCCGTCCTTCATCCGGTGCAGCAGCGTCTGGGTGCCGTAGGTGCCGGCGGCGATGACGACGCGCTGAGCCGTGAACGTACGCCCCTTGCTCTTGCGCTTGTTGTCGCTGGGCAGGGTCTTGACGGCGAAGCCGCCGCGGGAGTCCTCGGTGACGGTGACCACCGACGTCATCGGGTGGATGACCGCGCCCGCCTTCTCGGCGAGGTAGAGGTAGTTCTCGTTGAGGGTGTTCTTGGCGCCGTGGCGGCAGCCCGTCATGCACTCGCCGCACTCGGTGCAGGCCCGGCGCGACGGGCCCGCACCGCCGAAGTACGGGTCGGGGACCTCCGCGCCCGGCTCGGCCTGCGCCGTGCCGACCTCATCCCTGCCGACGGCATCCTTCCCGTCCCCGAAGAAGACACCCACCGGTGCCATGTGGAAGGTGTCGCCGACGCCCATCGCCTGGGCGGTCGCCTTCAGATGCACGTCCGACGGGGTCATGGTCGGGTTGAGGCGAACCCCGAGCATGCGCTTCGCCTGGTCGTAGTACGGCGCCAGCTCCTCCTGCCAGTCCGTGATGTCCTTCCACTGCGGGTCGTTGAAGAACGGGGCAGGGGGGACGTACAGCGTGTTGGCGTAGTTCAGGGAGCCGCCGCCGACTCCCGCGCCCGCCAGCACCATCACATTGCCGAGCAGATGGATGCGCTGGATGCCGAAGAGGCCGAGGGCCGGGGCCCACAGATAGTTGCGCAGGTCCCAGGAGTTCCTGGGCAGCGTCTCGCGCGTGAAACGGCGGCCCGCCTCCAGGACCCCGACGCGGTAGCCCTTCTCGGTCAGCCGCAACGCCGAGACCGCGCCGCCGAAGCCCGAGCCGACGACGACGACGTCGTAGTCGTAGCCGGATTCGGATGCGGAGTCGTCCTGTTTTCGGGCAGGGGGGACCTCGGACATGGCGGCTCTCCTCGTCGAGAAACGTGCGGGTGCGGGGTTGGGGCGGGTGCTAGCGCAGGCGCAGGGCCTTCATGACCTTCAGGGACGTGCTCATGAACGCCGCGTACTTCGCGTCGTCCATGCCGAAGGACGGGGCCAGCGGGATCAGCCGCTGCTGTGCCACGGTCTGGGCCTCGGTGTACTTGAGGATTCCCTCGGAGCCGTGCCTGCGGCTCAGGCCGGAGTCCTTCATTCCGCCCATCGGCGACTGCACACTGCCGTACGCGGGCGCGTACCCCTCGTTGATGTTGACCGTGCCGGTGCGCAGGCGGGCGGCGACGGCGTGGCCGCGCCTGCCGTCCTTCGTCCAGACACTGGAGTTGAGGCCGTACGGGGTGGCGTTGGCCTGCTCGATGACGTCGTCCTCGTCCTTGAAGCGGTAGAGGGAGACGACGGGGCCGAAGGTCTCCTCGGTGCACACGGCCATCGGCGCCTCGACGCCGTCGAGGATCGTCGGCTCGTAGAAGAGCGGGCCGATGTCGGTCCGGTGGACGCCGCCCGCGACGAGCGTGGCGCCCTTGGCGACGGCCTCCTCGACATGCCGCTTGACGGTCTCCAGCTGGCGCTCACCGACGAGGGAACCCATGTCGGCGCCGTAGGCGAGGGAGTTGCCGAGCCGCATCGCCTTCGTACGGGCCGCGAAGCGCTCCAGGAACGCGTCGGCGACGGACTCGTGGACGTACAGCCGCTCGATCGAGATGCACAGCTGCCCGGCGGAGGAGAAGCAGGCACGGACGGCGCCCGCGGCCGCCTTGTCGATGTCGGCGTCGTGCAGGACCAGCATGGCGTTCTTGCCGCCGAGTTCGAGGGAGACGCCGATGAGGCGGGCGGCGGCGCCCTGGGCGACCTCGCGGCCGGTGCGGGTGGAGCCGGTGAAGGAGACGTAGTCGGCGTGCTTGACGACCTCGGGGCCGACAACCGGGCCTTCACCGATGACGACCTGGAAGACGCCGTCCGGGAGTCCGGCCTCGACGAGGAGGTCACGGGCCCACAGGGCGGTCAGGGCGGTCTCGGTGTCGGGCTTCATGACGACCGCGTTGCCGGCGACGAAGGCCGGGAGCGCGTCGCCGACCGACAGCTCCAGCGGGTAGTTCCAGGGGGCGATCTGGCCGACGACACCGCGCGGCTGGCGCAGTTCGGTGGTCTTGGTGAGGACGGGGACGACGCCGGTGTGCCGCTTGGGCTTCAGGTACGAGGGAGCCCTGCGGCCGTAGTGGCGGGCGGCGACGGCGACGGCGAGGACCTCTTCATGGGCGTGGAGGCGGGCCTTCCCGGTCTCCAGCTGGATCAGGTCGAGCACCTCGGCCTGGCGCTCCAGGACCAGGTCGTGGAAGCGGAGCAGCACGGCGGCGCGGGCGCGCGGCGATGTCGCGGCCCAGGCGGGCTGGGCGGCACGGGCGCGGGCGAAGGCCTCGGCGACGTCCTCGGGGGTGGACTCGGGCAGGTCGGCCAGCTTCTCCCCGGTGAACGGGGTGTGGTTGGCGGTGCGGCCGGAGCCGACGACACCACGGGTGAGCTGGGCGACCACCTCGGGGGTGACCACGTCGGCGGCGGTGCGCGCACCGGCCGGGGCGGCGGCGACCGGGTTCGTGCCGAGCTGACCGCTGGGGTGGGGGGCGAGGGCCTGCGAGTCCGTCATGGGGGCGAGAGTATGACGCAATCAAGGCTTTGGGTACCCGTCGGTAACAGCTTTTCGCGAGGCCCTCACACCCCCGACCGGGCGCATCCCTTATCGCGCCAGTGATCACTGGCGCGATAAGGCCTGATCAGGGGCTTGTCGGGCCCTGTGGGCTCACAGACCCTGGATCTTCAGGTGCTTGACCACGTTCGTGAAGATCTCCTCACCGTCCTGCCGCGCGGCGCCCTCCGCCGGCATCGTCACCTGCAGCCGCCAGTACGACTTCTCTTTGTCCTTGCCCGGCACGATCAGCTCGTGCAGGCGGTAGCGGATCGGGTCGTCGCCCGACGAGCTGTACGGGATGTAGTCGACGGTCGTCTCGAAGGCCGGCTCGGCCTGGTACGTGACGTCCTTGGTGTCGACGTCGGGCTCCTTGTAGTCCACGCCGTTCTTGCCGCCCGCCGTGTAGTACTCGTCCCACACGTCCTTCTTGGGCTCGAGCACCTTGTCGGCGTTGTCCTCGGTGATCTCGACGTGCTCCAGGTAGATGCCGAAGACGCCGCTCGGGTCGCGGTACGTGACGCCGTCACCGCTGTCGCCCTCGGAGCGCTCGTACTCGCTGGGAACGCCCACGTCCGCCGAGAGGATCTCGCTCTCGGGCCGCACCTGCCATCCCTCGGGCAGCTCGTCGCCGCCGAAGGGCTTCACGAGGACCAGCACGAGGGCGACGGCCACCGCGAGCACGCCGCCGAGCAGGCCGAACTGCGCGGGCCTGTTGCGGTGCAGGACCGGCGGCACCCAGCGGGAGCCGCCCTTCCCCGCCGCCGCCCCGGCCCCTGCGGCCCCGAACACCGCGGTCGGGTCGAGCGCCGCCTGCGGCGGCCTGGCCACCGACTCCAGCGTCGTGCGGATCTCGGCCGCGCCCGGCCGGGCCGCCGGGTCCTTGCGCAGCAGTTGCATCACCAGCGTGCCGAACGCCCCTGAGCCCCGCGCCGGCATCTGTGGCTCGGCGGACAGTACGGCCTGGAGGGTGGCGGGGGTGTGCGAACGGCGGTACGGCGACATGCCCTCGACCGCCGCGTACAGCACGACGCCCAGCGACCACAGGTCCGACTCCGGCCCCGGCCGCTGCCCCAGCACCCGCTCGGGCGCGATGAACTCGGGCGAGCCGACGAACGCGCCGGTCTCCGTCAGCCCCTGCTCGCCCTCGACCTGGGCGATGCCGAAGTCGGTCAGGACGACCCGGTCGCCGCTGCCGAGGAGCACGTTGTCCGGCTTGACGTCCCGGTGGAGCACACCCGCCTCGTGCGCCGCGGACAGCGCGCCGAGGACGGCGAGTCCGATGCGGGCCGCCTCACGGACGTCGAGGGTGCCCTCCTGGAGCCGGTCGCCGAGCGACTGACCACGGACCAGTTCCATCACGATCCACGGCTTGCCGTCCTCGATGACGACGTCGTGCATGGTGACGACGGAGGGATGGGAGATACGGGCCGCGGCGCGCGCCTCACGCTGCATCCGGAGGTACACGGTCTCGCGCTCGCGCTCGCCCAGGTGTTCCGGCACGCGCGGTTCCTTGACGGCGACGTCGCGGTCCACGACCTCGTCGTGGGCGCGCCACACCGTGCCCATCCCGCCGTGGCCGAGCCGGGCTACGAGGCGGTAGCGGCCGCCGATGAGCCGGCCGTCGGCCCCCTGGGGCGCCTGCGCCTGCGGGGCGTACTGGGTGGGCTGGTGCGCCTGGTGCGTGGCTTGGGGCTCCGCGCCGTTCTGCTGCTGCATCGGGTGCTGCGCCTGCGGCGGCACCGGATGCTGCGGCGGTTGCAGCGCATAGCTCGTGGGCTCGTGGGCCCGTCCCCCGTCGTTCGTCATGTTCACATCCTGGCGAAACGCGGCTGTGGTCGCTACTTGCGTAGTTGAGCGATGCAAAACGGTAACGGAGCCGTCAGGCGGCAGACGGAGGGGGCCGCCAGCTCTGGACCATGACGTCGAACTGCTTCCGGATCGTGGGCCAGTCCTCGGCGGGGCCGGCCATGAAGAGGGCGTACTCGGTTCCGTCGTCGTCGTAATGGACCTGGTCGATCGCGCGGCGCTTGCCCGGGTGGTCCTTGATCTCGGTCCACGTGAACTCCCAGAGCGCCGACTTCGTCTGGTCGCGGTAAGTGATGGGGTGCAGCGTCAGCCGCCGGTAGTCCGACCGCTCGTCGACGATCTTCTCCAGATCCTGCAGGTGCATGTACGGGTTCTCGAAGTCGGGCGACGTGTCGATGCTGATCCGGATGCGATGGCGGCCGTTGTCGGGCGTGTAGTCGATCTGATCTCCGTCCAGCTGCCGCGTCCAGCCGTCCGGTACGAGCAGGCTGAAGCCCTCGGGGTCGTTCTCCCGATGCCAGCCCTTCGGCACGGAACCGGTCTTGGCGGGCGCGGGAGACGAGGACGTGCCGGGCCCGGGCGCGGTGCCACGGCCGGTCGGGGTACCGCCGCCGCTCCCGTCCGCGTAGTGCATCGCCAGGAATCCCGCGCCGCCACCGACGATCGCGGCGATGACGCCGGCCAGGAGTACCGCGCGCCAGCGGCCGGCCGGCTTCCGGGCCGAAGCTGGGGCCGCGGGACCGGTGGACGGGGTGGGCGCGGTGGTGGGGTCCGGCGCGAACGGGGCCCCTGGCAACTGTGCCGTCGCCGCCCTGCGTTCCTCGCGGTCCACCGTCTGCGTCGGTACGTACGCCTGCGCCGCCCTCAGGCTGCGCCCCTCCATCGCCTCCATCAGCATCCGCTCGGTCTCGGCGGCGGACGGGCGCCGCCCGGGGTCCTTGCACAGCAGCGCCGTGATGACCGGGGCCAGCGGGCCCGCGTTCCGGGCGGGCGGCGGCTCCTCGGTCACCACGGCCTGCATCGTGGACAGCGGCGACGTACGGCGGAACGGAGAGTTCCCTTCCACCGCGGTGTACAGCGTGGCGCCGAGGGACCACAGGTCGGACGCGGGTCCGGGATCGCCGCCGCGTACCCGTTCCGGAGCCAGATAGTCGATGGAGCCGACGAGTTCACCGGTCCTGGTGATCGTCGAGTCGCCCTCGATGGCGGCGATGCCGAAGTCGGTGAGCAGGACGCGGCCGTCGGAGGCGAGCAGCACGTTCCCCGGCTTGACGTCGCGGTGCAGCACACCGGCGGCGTGCGCGGCGCGCAGCGCACCGAGGACGTGCAGGCCGATCCGGGCGGCCTCGGTGGCGCGGACAGGGCCCGATTCCTTGGCGGCATCGGCGAGTGACGGGCCGTCGACGTACTGCATGACGATCCACGGGCGGTCGTCGTGCTCCAGGACGTCGTGGACCGTGACCACGTTGGGGTGGGAGATCCGGGCGGCGGCCCTGGCCTCCTTCTGGGTCCTGGCGTGCAGGACCGTCCGGTCGGCCTCGGACACATACAACCCGGCGGTGAGCTCCTTGACCGCGACGGTTCTGTGCAGGAGTTCGTCGTGGGCGCGCCAGACCTTGCCCATGCCGCCGCGACCGATGCTCTCGGCCAGCCGGTACCGGCCGGCCAGCAGCAGTCCCGCTCCCGTGCTCCGTCTGTTCTCCACGTGCCCCGTGCCCCCGCCCCGTTCCTTGGAATGACAGGTTACGGAGGGGAAGTACGTACGGGGAACACGGGGCTGCTCACCAACTCGCACCGTGACGCGGTTGTTGCGGGATGCGGTCGGCAAGGCGGTCACCGGGTGGATTTCGGACAGGGGCTGCTCACCAACTCGCACCGTGACGCGGTTGTTGCGGGATGCGGTCGGCAAGGCGGTCACCGGGTGGATTTCGGACAGTGGTCGACGGCTGGTCGCCGACGGTCGTACGGGAGGCCGGCAGTCCTGGTCAGCCGGCCGCGCGGTACGCCGCCGTCGCCTGCTGGTAGATCTCGCTGACCTTGTCCCGCTGGCCCTCCGGGCCGATCACCTGGATCACGTGGTACCGGTCGCCGACGATCATGGCGATGTTGCGGACGTACACCTCGCGTCCGGTGCTGTCCTGCCAGGTGAACTGCCCCTCCGCCATGGCCTGTTTGCCCACGTCGATGCGGCGCAGACCGGACGCGGACGACCAGGAGGACTCCCGGAACGGCTGCAGTTCGCGCTCCTTGTTGCGCTGGTACGCCATCGGGTCCGCGCCGTTCGCCCGGACCGAGTCCCGGCCGGGGACGACGATGAGGGTGAAGTCGCCGCCGACGTAGCGGACCTGACCGCTGTCGTTGATGGGCCGCCGCTGCCACGTCTTGTCGACGCCGATCCGGAAGCCCTCCGGATCCACGCGCACGACATAGCCGTCGGCGAGGTCCACCGCGGGTGCGGAGGTCTGGGGCTGCTGACCGTCCGGGGCACCCGAAGGCTGCTGGGGGCCGGGGGTCCCGCCTCCGTCGGGGGACTCGCTGTTCGCGGGTGCGCCGGCGCCAGGGGCCGTGCTGCCGGCGGACTGGGGATCAGCCTTCGGCATGAACATCACGGCGTACGCCACGGCCGCGGCCAGCGCCAGCAGGATCAGGACCAGGAGGAGACGGCCGAGCGAGCGCGGGCCGCGCGGTCGCCGCTCGCGCCGCTCCCGGGGCTCCTTGACCTTCTTGTGGCGGTGGCGGCCGTGTGTCGCCGCGGGCGAGCCGGCGCGGCGCTTGCGGACGAGCTCACCGCGTCGGCGTACGACGGGCAGCCGCGTGCCGTCGACGGACGGCAGCGGCACGACCTCCGCGCCCGCGTCGGGCTCGGGCGCGGACCTGATCAGCGAGCGCAGCCAGCCGCGGAGCTCCTCGAAGTCGGGGCGCTCGGTGGGGTCCTGGCGCAGCAGCGACTCGACGACAGGCCGCAGCGGGCCGCACTCCTCGGCGAACGCGGGCGGCTCGGCACAGACCAGCTGGACCAGCTCGACCGCGCTCTCCTCGGGGTACGGGGCATGTCCCTGCACCGCACGGTAGAGCAGCGCGCCGAGCGCCCACAGGTCCGTGGCCGGGCCGATGGGCGGCGCCAGTTGCCAGTTCTCGTGGACCGGGCCCGCCTGCTCGGGCGCCCAGCGTTCGGTGACCGCGCCGACGACGGCGATCCGCGCCTGGCGGGCCCGCTCGGCGGCGAGGGGAGTGGCGGGACCGCGATAGGGGGCCAGGGGGGTGGCCGGGCCGCCCGCGACGACGTCGTCCCAGCGGCCGGTACCGACCGTGCTCCCGGTGCTCCCGGTGCTCCCGGTGCTTGCGGAGTTGCCGGTACCACCGGTGCCCGGCCGTCCTGCGCCACGGGCCTGGGCGGGAAGCTGCTGCCGCTGTGCGTCGGCGCGCAGGGCGTCGGTGCCGAAGGAGCCTCTGCCGTACGGCGAGGGCCCGCCGCCTGCCGGAATCGGCGTGGGGCCGTCGGCACCCGGGCGGGGGCCGTCGTGCCACGTGCCCGCCAGTTCGGCGCGGCGCGGACGGTAGGGGCTGCGCGGCGGGTCCTCGCCATAGGTCACGTCGTCGTACGTCGCGACGTCGTACGTCGCGTCGTCGGTGGCGTCGCTCTCGTACGTCTCGACCTCGAAGGCGTCCACTTCGTAGACGTCGTCGTCCATGTCGTCGATGTCGTCATGGATGTCGTCGTCGTCGGTGTCCGTCGGCCGGGACCACCACTGGGGCTCGGGCGCGCCCGAGCGTGGGGCGGGCAGCGCGGAGCCGCTGCCGCGGCCCCCGGCGGGCTCGTCCCGTACTCCCGGGTGGTGCAGGCGCTCGACGCCGTGGTGACCGTCCTGGCTCTGCCGGCCGTGCTCGCCGTGCTGGGCATGCCCGCCGTGGTCCTCCGCCCGGCGCCCGCTCTCGAGCTCCCGGCGGGCTTCGTCCTGCCGCCGGTCCTCGGTGACGCGGGCCGCGGCGCGGGCTCCCGCCCGGTAAGCGGCGATGGCCCCCGCGCGTGTGGCGCGCCTGTCCCCGGAGTCCTCGCCGAAGCCGTAACCGTAGGCCGGAGGCGCGTACGGGTCCGTCGCGCCGCCCGGACGCGGCACGGGTGCGGGCCCGGGCACGGGGGCGAGTCCGGGCGCAGGGTCAGGAGTGGGCGCCGCCCCTCCGGGAGGCGGGCCGACCGGGTCCACGAGATCGGCCTCGATCACCTGGTCCAGGGGCTCCGGCACCGGCGCGTACCCGCACAGGGCCTCCTCCGCCGCGCCCGCCGCGAGACCCGTCAGCACGACACGGCCGTCGTCGCAGACGAGGACAGTGCGGACCGTGATGTTGCGGTGGGTCCAGCCGTGCGCGTGGAGGGCACGCAGCGCGGTGAGCACGTCCGAGCCGATCTCCGCCGCCCGGTAGGGATTCAGCGGCTTCTCCGCGAGCAGGGCCGCCAGCGGGCGTGCCGCGATCAGTTCGCTCACTATCCAGAGCGAACCGCCCTCCGCGAACACGTCGAAGACCTGGTCCAGCCGGGGGTGGTCAGGAATCCGGGCCGCTGCCTGCGCCGCCTCGACGGCGCGTCGGACCGCCGGGTCCGTGGGCCGCCGAGTGGTCCGCCCCGGCGCCCGCCGCTGCACGGAGGATCCCCGGGGACCGGAGCCCCCGTCCGGGTCGAGCACCTCGGCGTCCACGACCTCCGGCAACGGCACCTGCCGGACCACGACCTCCTGGCCGCTGTAGGTGTCGAAGGCACGCGTCTCGACGAGTTCGTACTCGTCGGAGGGTGGCAACGGCAGGCGGTAGCGGTCGGCGAGCACCCTTCCCGCGTAGTCGTCCACGACGCCTCCCCAGCAGCGCTGTCCTCTTGGCTCGGTTCACCTCCGGGGCGCTCGAACCGCTGTCGACGGTCGATCGTGCTCGGTCCCTCGCACCTCAGGACCTCCGCCCGCGCGGCGGTAGCCGCACATCGACGCCGGCCTCCCTTTCGACAGCGGCGCGCCCCTTCGCCTCACTCGCCTGTTCCCCCGGTCCCGAGACCGCACGAAACCGTCAATTCCGGTCGTTCACCGGCCTCTTGCGGCTGCGTACGGTCTACGGTCTCTCACGATACGTGGCCTGGTCAGTCCTTGGGGGCGAACGTGCCGAACGCCGTCTTGACCAGCGTCGCGCACTCCTCGCCGTCCCACTCGCTCGCCTTGCAGCTGATCATGATGGCGTAACCGTGCTTGGCATCGACCTTGAAGCCGCGGTTGAGGACGCGGATCCGCTCACCGTTCTGGATGCGCTCGAAGCTCCAGTCGGCGACGGTCGGGTAGCCGTTGTACTCGACGGTGTCGATGCCGAGGTGCTTGTAGCCGTCGCTGCCGGCGCGCACGCCGTCGACCGCGCGCGCCCACGCCAGCCTTGCGTCGCCCCCGGGGCTGTTCGTGAAGTCCACCTGCACGCGCGGGAATCCACCGTTCACACTGAAGACCCCACCCGAGTTCTGGCCCGCGATGCGGGTGAGCTTGAACTCCTTCGGCATCGCCATGGTGAAGTGGAACCGGTCGTTCGTCACCAGCTCGTACCCGGCCGGAATCCCGTCCACGTCCGCCTGGCCACCGGTCTTCCCGTCGCCCGACGGCTGGGCTCCGGCCGTGCTCCCGCCACTGCCCTGCGTGCCGTCGTCCGTGCCGGTGTCACCGCCCTGGTCCTGGCTGTCGCCGCCCTGGGTGTCGCCCTTGTCCTTGTCCTGACCGTTGCCGCCGGACGCGGCCCCGGCCGAAGCGGCCGTGTCGCCCTTGGGCTTGCCCTGTCCGCCCTTGTCCTCGTTGCCGTTGAGCGCGAGGAGAAGCACGGTCGAGAGCACGGCGAGTGCGACGACGACCGCGACGACGACCAGCATCCGCCTGGACACCACATCCGTGAGCGGCGCGCGCACGGGGGCCGTCCGTGCGGACGCCGCCCCGGGAGCACGGGAGGGAGCCGGCTCGGGCGACGCGGGCCTCTGCTCGGTCTTCGCCGCCGCGTTCCGTACGGAGCGGAGCGCGCTCCGCAGCCGCACTGCCGCCGCGTCCTTGGCGGGAGCCGCAGCCGGGGCCACGGGCTCCGGCGGAACCGGCGGCAGGGCGACCACCCTGGTCGCCTCGGCCGACGGCTCCGGCGCGGCCGGGTGCTCCGGTGCGTGCATGACGTCCAGGAGCAGAGCCCGCGCACCCGCGTCGTCGAGCCGCTGCGCGGGGTCCTTGGCCAGCAGGCCGTAGATGACCTCTTCCAGCGGGCCGGCGTTCTTCGGCGGGTCGAGCGGCTCGGTCATCACCGCGGTGAGCGTCGCGATCGCGGAGCCCTTGTCGTACGGCGGGCAGCCCTCGACGCACGCGTACAGCAACCCGCCGAGCGACCACAGATCGGCCGCCGGCCCGGGCTTGTGACCGCGGGCGCGCTCGGGCGAGATGTACGAGGGGGCGCCGACCAGCATGCCGGTGGAGGTGATGGAGGGGTCGCCCTCGACCTGCGCGATGCCGAAGTCGGTCAGGACGACCCGCCCGTCCTCGGCGATCAGCACATTGGACGGCTTCACATCGCGGTGCAGAATGCCCTCGCGGTGCGCGGAGCGCAGCACGTCGAGAATCGCCAGACCGACCTCGGCCGCCCGTCGGGGCGTCAGGAGGCCGTCCTCACGCAGGGCTTCGGCGAGGGACTTGCCCTCGACGAGCTCCATGACGATCCATGGGCGGTCGTCCTCGTCGACGACGTCGTAGACCGTCACCGCGCCGTTGTTGCGGATGCGGGCGATCGCCTTCGCCTCGCGGAGCGTGCGCGTGATGAGGCGCCGCTTCTCGTCCTCGTCAATGCTGTTGGGGAAGCGCAGCTCCTTCACGGCGACCGTGCGGCCGAGGGTTTCGTCGACGGCCCGCCATACGGTGCCCATGCCGCCGCGCCCGAGCACGCCGCCCAGCCGGTACCGTCCGGCCAGCAGCCGTCCGTCCCCGGCGGCCTTGACCGCGCCCCGCACCGTGCCGCCGCCCGTTCTGCCGGAATCGGCCCGGCCGCCGCTCCCGGCACCTGGGGCCGCCGTCTCGACGCCCGGGCCCGCCGCCCGGCCCGCTCCCGTCCCCGAAGTCGTCCCCGGCGCCGCGTCCTTCACCGGACCGCGTGCCGCGCCGACTGCCGAGTCGGCGCCATCCGCCGAACCCGAACCCGAGCCGGCGCCGTCCGCCACACCTGCATTCACGCCCGCGTCCGGGTCCGCGTCCGGCGCGGCAGTCCGTGCACCGGCGTCACCGGACACCGTCCTACCCGCCTTGTCCGCCTTGCCCGCGTCCGTCGCCGAGCCCGCGTCAGAGCGCTTCGCGTCGGCGCCTGCGACCTCCCGATCAGCGTCCTGCAGGGTCCCCGGTGTCGTGTCCCGCGACTGCTCCGCCTCCGACATGCGTCCCCTCTGCGATCCCTGATCCTCGCCCGCGCCTGCCGCTTCCGCGCGATGCGGTAACCCGCCCTGGAAGAGCCCCCATTCTCTCTTACTCCAGGACCGCTGAGTCTCCCGGGTCCACCGTGTGTCAGCACGAGCCGCCGAAAAAGGGCTCCGCAGCCGTCGGCCGCACGGGGCGCAGCCGCCACCTCGATCGCCTTCACCCCCCTCGAACGCCTGGTCGGGCTCCGGTGCCCGCATCAACCCGCCCTCCCGGCATGTGACTTCCGGAACGCACCGGCGCGTCCCGAAGTCGGCCGGACATGAGCGAGATCGGACTAGATCGGCACGATGTCCGGCGCCCCGAGCCGCGCCGCGTCCGCCGTCAGGTCGTCCGGCTGGCGCTGCGACTCGCGCTCCGCCTCCACCCGCTTCTCGTAGTGCTCGACCTCCTTCTCGATCTGCTCCTTGTCCCAGCCCAGCACCGGCGCCATGAGCTCCGCGCACTCCCGTGCACTGCGCGTCCCCCGGTCGAACGTCTCGATGGAGATGCGGGTCCGCCGCGTCAGGACGTCGTCGAGATGGCGGGCCCCTTCGTGCGAGGCTGCGTAGACGATCTCCGCCCGCAGATAGTCGTCGGCGCCGCCGAGCGGCTCGCCGAGCCTCGGGTCGGCCCCGATCAGCTCCAGCAGTTCCTCGGTCAGCGAGCCGTACCGGTTGAGCAGATGCTCCACCCGGGCGACATGGAGGCCCGTACGGGCCGCGATCCTCGCCCGTGCGTTCCACAGCGCCCGATAGCCCTCGGCGCCCAGCAGGGGCACGTCCTCCGTGACACAGGCCGCGACGCGCTGGTCCAGCCCGTGCACCGCCGCGTCCACTGCGTCCTTCGCCATCACCCGGTACGTCGTGTACTTGCCGCCTGCGACGACGACGAGGCCGGGCACGGGATGGGCCACCGTGTGCTCGCGGCTGAGCTTGCTGGTCGCGTCCGACTCGCCCGCGAGGAGCGGTCGCAGTCCCGCGTACACCCCTTGGACGTCGTCGCGGGTGAGCGGCACGGCCAGCACGGAGTTGACGTGCTCCAGCAGATAGTCGATGTCGGCGCTGGACGCCGCCGGATGGGCCTTGTCCAGGTCCCAGTCGGTGTCCGTCGTCCCCACGATCCAGTGGCGGCCCCAGGGGATGACGAAGAGCACGGACTTCTCGGTGCGCAGGATGAGCCCGGTGGTCGAGTGGATCCGGTCCTTGGGCACGACGAGATGGATGCCCTTGGACGCCCTGACGTGGAACTGGCCGCGCTCGCCGATCAGGGCCTGGGTGTCGTCCGTCCACACTCCTGTCGCGTTGACGATCTGCTTCGCCCGGATCTCGTACTCCCCGCCGGCCTCGACGTCCTGCACTCGGGCGCCCACGACCCGCTCACCCTCCCGCAGGAAGCCGATCACCCGTGCGCGGCTGGCCACCCGTGCCCCGTAGCTCGCGGCCGTGCGCACCAGGGTCGCCACATAGCGGGCGTCGTCCATCTGTGCGTCGTAGTACTGCAAGGCGCCCACCAGGGAGTCCCTCTTGAGGCAGGGGGCGACCCGCAGCGCGTTCGTCCGCGAGAGGTGGCGGTGGACGGGCAGGCCGCGGCCATGGCCCGATGAGACCGACATCGCGTCGTACAACGCGACGCCCGGTCCGGCATAGAGCCGCTCCCAGACCCTGTGCTGGAGCGGATACAGGAAGGGCACGGGCTTCACCAGATGCGGGGCGAGCCGCTGCAGCAGCAGTCCGCGCTCCTTGAGCGCCTCCCGCACGAGCGCGAAGTCCAGCATCTCCAGATAGCGCAGCCCGCCGTGGATGAGCTTGCTGGACCTGCTGGAGGTGCCCGATGCCCAGTCCCGGGCCTCGACCAGTCCGGTGGAGAGTCCGCGTGTCGCGGCGTCCAGTGCGGTGCCCGCGCCGACTACGCCTGCGCCCACGACCAGCACGTCCAGCTCGCGCTCGGCCATCGTGGCGAGTGCCTCCGAACGCTGTGCGGGCCCCAGTGTCGCTGTCCTCACGGCTGCCTCCCGTCGCCCCCGTTGGTCGGACTCACACCCTTGATTCTGTCCGCACTCCCCGACTTCAGCCACCGCCTGTGGACAACACTCGGGCGGCGAGACCCTTGCAATGCCGTATTTCGGTCATATTTACGCCTAGTGTGACATTGCGCCCCGCTGGTTCTGCCCTCGTTCTGTCCACAGGACTTGCGGGCCACGTCCCCTTCGGCTACTGGAAGCTTCGGCTACCGGGAAAGGACGGCCCACCGCCATGCCCGCAGATCTCGCCGTCATCGGACTCGGCCACCTCGGACTGCCGCTCGCCCAGGCCGCCGTGGCCGCCGGCATCGAGACGATCGGCTACGACACCGACCCGCGCCCCGTCGCCGAACTCGCCGCCGGCCGCCCGCCGGTGGACGGTTCGCTCAGCGCCTCCGAAATCCGCCGGATGCTCTCGGGCGGCTTCCGGCCGACCACCGACCCTGCCGAGCTGGGCCGCGTCCGTACCGCCGTCATCTGCGCCCCCACTCCCCTGGGCGCGGACCGCATGCTCGACCTGACCGCGGTCGGCGCCGCCGCCCGCGCCCTCGCTGCGCGGCTGCGCCCGCGCACCACCGTGCTGCTCGAATCCGCGGTCGCACCCGGCACCACGGAGAGTTACCTCCTCCCGATCCTCGAAGAGGGATCGGGGCTGCGCGCCGGCCGCGACTTCCACCTCGCGTACGCCCCCAGCCGCCTCGACCCCGGCAACCGCGTCCACGGCCACGCGGGCATCCCCCAGGTGATCGGCGGGCTCACCCCGGCCTGCACCGAGTCCGCCGCCGCGTTCTACGGGCGCGTCACCGACAAGGTGGTCCGCGCCCGCGGTCTGCGCGAGGCCGAGACCGTCAAGCTCCTGGAGACCAACTTCCGGCACGTCAACATCGCCCTCGTCAACGAGATGGCGGTGCTCTGCCACGAGCTCGGCGTCGACCTCTGGGACGTCATCCGCTGCGCCGAGACCAAGCCGTTCGGCTTCCACGCCTTCCGCCCGGGCCCCGGCGTCGGCGGCCACGGCATCCCCGTCGACACGATCGGCGCCCACCGGCCACTGCGGCTGGTCGAGCTGGCGGGCCAGATCAACGAGCGCATGCCGCAGTACGTCATCCAGCGCAGCGCCACGCTCCTGAACGAGCACGGGAAATCGGCACGCGGGGCCCGGGTGCTGCTCCTCGGCATCACATACAAGCCGGACCTCGCCGACCTCGAGGGCTCGCCCGCACCCGAGATCGCCCAGCGCCTGATGGAGCTGGGCGCGTCCGTCAGCTACCACGACCCGTACGTGTTCGACTGGCGCGTCCACGACCGGCCGGTCCCCCGCGCGGACTCCCTCTACGAAGCCGCGGCCAACGCCGACCTCACGATCCTGCTCCAGCACCACCACACCTACGACCTCCAGGGCCTGGCGGTGAAGGCCCAGCTCCTGCTGGACACCCGGGGCGCGTCGCCCGCGGGTGCGGCACACCGCCTCTGAGCTGGGGTTCGACCGGCATTCCCCAATGACGACGTCGTACAGGAGTGCTAGCCTCCGGGGCCATTGAGCGCACCATCCACGCGCTCGCGTTCCTTGGGGGGAACCCAGCATCGTGTCCAGCACCGCGCTGCTGTCGCAGCCACAGTTCGAACCGCACATCACCATGCCCGCGCTCGCGCCCCTGCGGACCGCGACCGTGGCCGGGGACTGGGATGCGGTCTCCCGTTTCTTCGCCGCGCTCGGCCATGAGGACGAGCGCGCCTTCGCCGCGTCCATCGTGGCCGACGTGCCCGGGTCCGAGACGTTCCTGGAGCAGGCGGTCGCCGACCGTCCCGGCGATCCCCTGGCCAGGTGCCTGCTCGCCGACCGGTACATCATCGTCGGCTGGTCGATCAGGACCGCCGCCCGCGCCAAGGCCGTCTCGCGCCAGCAGTTCAGCCAGTTCCACCGCTGGTTGCGCAAGGCCGAACAACTGCTCATCGACGTCTGCGCCGAGTACCCCGACTACGCGCTCGCCTGGTATCTGCGGCTGATCACGGTCCGCGGACTGGAGCTCGGCCACAGTGAGGCCCGGCGCCGCTACAACCGGCTCGTCGAGCACCACCCGCACCACTACCCCGCCCAGTCCCAGCTCCTCCAGCTGCTGTGCCCGAAGTGGAGCGGCACGTGGGAGGAGGCCTTCGCCTTCGCCAAGGAGTGCGCCGCCGCGGCCCCGCCCGGCACCCACAGCGCCACGCTCCTCGCCGAGGCCCACCTCGAGATGTGGCTCGAACTCAGCCCGGGCGCGGACGCCCGCCATCTCGCCCAGCCCTCCGTACGGGACGAACTGGCCGCTGCCGCCGCGCAGTCCGTCCTGCATCCGCAGTTCCGTCCCGGCTTCCACTGGATCAGCGCCCACGGCTTCTTCGCCGCCACGCTCTCCCTGGGGCGCCACCACGCCCAGGCGGCGCCGCACTTCCGCGTCCTCGGCAACTGCGCCAGCAAGCACCCCTGGGACTATCTCGGCGATCCGGCCGCCACGTTCAAGGAACACCGCAAGACCTCGCTCGCGAAGGGCTGACCCATGACCGAAGACATCCGCGAGACCGAGGTCGACGGCATCCGCACCCTGCTCGCACACCGTTCCGGCCCGGTGAGCGCCGGGCTCTTCTTCCGCGTCGGCAGCGCCGACGAAACCCTCGCCACCCGCGGAATCACCCATCTGGTGGAACATCTGGCGCTGCACCGGCACGGCGTCGGCGATCTGCACTACAACGGCGCGACCGCCGGAACCTTCACCCACTTCCATGTCACGGGCGACACCTCCGAGGTCGTCGAGTACCTCAACGGTGTGTGCGCCGCGCTGCGCGACCTGCCGCTGGAACGGCTGGAGACCGAGAAGGAGATCCTTCGCACCGAAGCGGCGGGCCGCAGCAGCGGCCCGGGGTACGACATGCCCCTGTGGCGGTACGGGGCCCAGGGCTACGGTCTGCCCAGCTACCAGGAGCTGGGCCTGTACCGGATCGACGCGACGGCGGTACGGGACTGGGCCGCGACCCGGTTCACCCGGGAGAACGCCGTCCTGTGGATCACCAGCGACACCGTGCCGGACGGCCTCGACCTGAACCTGCCGTCGGGACCGTGGCAGCCGCTTCCCGCGCCGACGTCCACCCTGCCGCGCACTCCCGCGTACTTCGAGGGCGACGACGGCGTCGTCGTGCTCGACGCCGTCGTCCCGCGCAGCACGGCCGCCAGTCTGTTCGCCGACGTGTTCGGCAAGGCGCTCTTCCGCGATCTGCGCCAGGAGGGCGGCTACTCGTACGCCGCCGAATGCGACTACAGCCCGCGTGACGCCGAGTTCGCGACGATCACAGCCCTGGCCGACTCGCTCCCCAGGAAACAGGACGCGGTGGTCGGCGGCTTCATCGACACCCTCGCCGCACTGCGGGCCGGGCGCATCGAGCAGTCCGATCTGGACGCCGTACGCAGCGCGCGGCTCAAGGCGTACGAGATCCCCGATCTGGCCGCCGCGAAGCTGCCGAGCCAGGCGCTCGGCGTGCTCACCGGCCACCCCGTGCCCGGCGACGACGAGCACATCGCCGAGCTGCACGCGGTCACGGTCGAGGATCTTCACGACGTGGCGCGCAAGGTCTGGGACAACGCGCTGCTCAAGGTCCCCGGTCACCGGGGCGCCGACTGGGCGGGCTTCCACGAGGCCCCCGGTGGATCCACGGAACTGCTCACCGGCCGCCGCTACGCCCACCGCACGCACTCCGACGCCGCACTGCTCATCGGCCGGGAAGGCGTCAGCCTGACATCGCCCCACAACCAGGTCAGCGTCCGCTACTCCGAATGCGCCGCGATGCTGGCGTACGCCGACGGCGGCCGCCGCCTCATCGCCGAGGACGGGCTCAGCATCTCCGTCGAGCCGACGCTGTACCACGTGTTCCCGGCGGAGCTCGCGCCCATCGACGCCGCCGTGGCCCCGCACTCGGTCATCCCGATGCCGGCCCGTTCCCCCGACCGGATCCCGCAGCCCGCGCCGCTGCGCGATCCGGCGCGGCCCACCCCGAGCCGGAAGTCGACTGCGGCACTGTGGCTGTTCGCCGCCCTGGCGCTGTTCTGGGGACTCGTCGCCGTCGTCGGGACGGCCGACGAATTCGACCCGGCGGTCACGGCCTCGCCGGACCGGGTCTATGTCGCCCTCCTGTGGATCCTCGAAAGCGGAGCGCTCTTCCTCCTGGGCCGCACCTGGTACCGGCGCAGGCAGGGCCACGGCGGATGACCGACCGGCCCGGCACCGTGAGGGTGCCGGGCCCAGATGAATCCTCGTGTGCATTGTCGGGCCGGGGTGTTAGCCTCCAGCGCCGCTTGTCGCACATTCGTGCGTATCCGTTTCCCGTGGGGGGATCCCGTATGTCTCAGTCCGTACCGCCGTCCGGCAACCCGTTCGCCGCCGACGCCGCGCCCGCGCCGGCTCCCACGCCCGCGCCCGTTCGTTCGGGCAACCTCGCCCTCGGTCTCGTGGGCTCCCTGGTCGCCGCCCTCGTCGCGGGCGGCGTCTACGGCGGTGTCGCCGGGGCGATCGAGCGCGAAATCGGCTGGGCCGCCATCGGTGTCGGCTTCCTCGTCGGCTTCGTCGCGGCGAAGCTCGGCGGTCGCAACCTGGTCCTGCCCATCGTGAGCGCCGCTTTCTCCCTCGGCGCGGTCTACCTCGGTCAGCTCCTCGCCATCGCGATCCTCGTCGCCAAGGAGCTGAACGTCTCCGCGACCGACATGTTCCTCGACCACTTCTCCCTGCTCACGCAGGGCTGGAACGAGGGCAAGGACTTCATGACGCTCGTCTTCTTCGTGCTGGCCGGCGTCGCGGCGTTCGGTGGTGCGAAGAAGGGCGCGGAGTGACACTGCCGCTCCGGGGCCATCCCGGCCCGGGGGGCCGTGTGTCGTGATCTCGTCCTGATCACCTGCGGACCGAGTGACGAGCACGCACGAGGGGCCCGGCACCGTGATGGTGCAGGGCCCCTCGGTCGTACGAAAGCAGGGTGCCGGCAGGTGTCAGCGCTTGTGCTGCGAGTCCGCCACGGTCACCTCGACGCGCTGGAACTCCTTGAGCTCGCTGTAACCCGTCGTCGCCATGGCCCGCTTCAGGGCGCCGAAGAAGTTCATCGAACCGTCCGGTGAGTGCGACGGGCCGGTGAGGATCTCCTCCGTCGTACCGACGATGCCCAGATCGACGAGCTTGCCGCGCGGGACGTCCTCGTGGACGGCCTCCATGCCCCAGTGGTGGCCGCGGCCGGGCGCGTCCGTCGCACGCGCCAGCGGGGAGCCCATCATGACGGCGTCCGCGCCGCAGGCGATGGCCTTCGGCAGGTCGCCGGACCACCCGACACCGCCGTCGGCGATGACGTGCACGTACCGGCCACCGGACTCGTCCATGTAGTCGCGGCGGGCCGCGGCGACGTCGGCGACGGCGGTGGCCATCGGGACCTGGATGCCCAGCACGTTCCGCGTGGTGTGCGCGGCGCCGCCGCCGAAGCCGACGAGGACGCCCGCCGCGCCCGTGCGCATCAGGTGCAGCGCCGCGGTGTACGTGGCGCAGCCGCCGACGATGACCGGGACGTCGAGCTCGTAGATGAACTGCTTCAGGTTCAGCGGCTCCGCGGCGCCGGACACGTGCTCGGCCGAGACGGTCGTGCCGCGGATGACGAAGAGGTCGACACCCGCGTCGACGACGGCCTTGGAGAACTGGGCCGTGCGCTGCGGCGAGAGCGCGGCGGCGGTGACGACGCCCGAGTCGCGCACCTCCTTCAGGCGCTGCCCGATCAGCTCCTCCTTGATCGGGGCGGCGTAGATCTCCTGGAGGCGGCGGGTCGCGCTCTCGGTCGGCAGCTCCGCGATCTCGTCGAGCAGCGGCTGCGGATCCTCGTACCGGGTCCACAGGCCCTCGAGGTTCAGCACACCCAGGCCGCCCAGCTCACCGATGCGGATCGCGGTCTGCGGGGAGACGACGGAGTCCATGGGAGCGGCCAGGAAGGGCAGCTCGAAGCGGTAGGCGTCGATCTGCCACGCGATCGAGACCTCCTTGGGGTCCCGGGTGCGCCGGCTCGGTACGACGGCGATGTCGTCGAACGCGTACGCCCTGCGGCCGCGCTTGCCGCGCCCGATCTCGATCTCAGTCACGATGTGTGGCCTTTCCCTCTACGTCTGCGCCTACCAGTATCGCCGACGCATGCCTCAGGGGCGGCCCCGGCGAACACCGGGACCGCCCCTGGCACGTCCGTGCGACGACTTCCTGCGTCGTCGTGCTGCTACTTGGTGCTGTAGTTCGGCGCCTCGACCGTCATCTGGATGTCGTGCGGGTGGCTCTCCTTGAGCCCCGCAGACGTGATCCGTACGAACCGGCCGCGCTCCTGCAGCTCCGGCACCGTGCGGCCGCCGACGTAGAACATCGACTGTCGCAGACCGCCGACCAGCTGGTGGACGACGGCGGAGAGCGGGCCGCGGTAAGGCACCTGGCCCTCGATGCCCTCGGGCACGAGCTTCTCGTCGGAGGCGACACCCTCCTGGAAGTAGCGGTCCTTGGAGAAGGAGCGCTGGTCGCCGCGGGACTGCATCGCGCCGAGCGAGCCCATGCCGCGGTACGACTTGAACTGCTTGCCGTTGATGAACATCAGCTCGCCCGGGGACTCCTCGCAGCCCGCGAGCAGCGAGCCGAGCATCACCGTGTCGGCGCCCGCGACCAGGGCCTTCGCGATGTCCCCGCTGTACTGCAGACCACCGTCGCCGATGACCGGAATGCCCGCCGCCTTCGCCGCCAGCGAGGCCTCGTAGATCGCGGTGACCTGCGGGACGCCGATGCCGGCGACGACTCGCGTCGTACAGATGGAGCCGGGGCCGACGCCGACCTTGATGCCGTCGACACCGGAGTCGATGAGCGCCTGGGCGCCGTCCCGGGTCGCGACGTTGCCGCCGATGACATCGACGGACGAGTTGGACTTGATCTTGGCGATCATGTCGCCGACCAGCTTGGAGTGGCCGTGCGCGGTGTCGACGACGATGAAGTCGACACCGGCCTCGATCAGGCCCTGGGCACGCTCGAAGGCGTCACCGGCGACGCCGACGGCGGCGCCGACGATGAGCCGGCCGTCCTTGTCCTTCGCGGCGTTCGGGTACTTCTCGGCCTTGACGAAGTCCTTGACCGTGATGAGGCCCTTGAGGATGCCCTGGTCGTCGACGAGCGGAAGCTTCTCGATCTTGTGGCGGCGCAGCAGCTCCATGGCGTCCACGCCGGAGATGCCGACCTTGCCGGTGACCAGCGGCATCGGGGTCATGACGTCGCGCACCTGCTGTGAGCGGTCCGTCTCGAAGGCCATGTCGCGGTTGGTGACGATGCCGAGCAGCTTGCCCGCCGGGTCGGTGACGGGCACGCCGCTGATCCGGAACTTGGCGCAGATCGCGTCGGCCTCGGCGAGCGTCGCGTCGGGGTGCACCGTGATCGGATCGGTGACCATGCCGGACTCCGAGCGCTTCACCAGGTCGACCTGGTTGGCCTGGTCGGCGATGGAGAGATTGCGGTGCAGTACGCCGACGCCGCCCTGGCGGGCCATCGCGATGGCCATGCGGGCCTCGGTGACCTTGTCCATGGCGGCGGACAGCAGCGGGATGTTCACCCGGACGTTCTTCGAGATGAACGAGGCGGTGTCGATCTGGTCGGGCGCCATGTCGGACGCGCCGGGCAGCAGCAGCACGTCGTCGTAGGTCAGCCCGAGTGTCGCGAACTTCTCGGGCACTCCGTCGACGTTGGCAGTCATGACACCTTCCCCAAATGGCCTTGATCGGTGCGGATGTCCATGCTAACGGGCTCCACGGGTGTCTCATTCCACGATCAAGATCAGACAGTATGTTTGTGTGTTCGTACGTACGTGACACACGTGACACACGAGCTCGATGCGCGCGCCGCGCGTGACGTACGCCCGCGAACGGTCACTGCTCCGCCAGGGCCCGCAGCCTGCTCAGCGCCCTGTGCTGCGCCACCCGGACCGCACCCGGCGACATCCCGAGCATCTGCCCGGTCTCCTCGGCGGTGAGGCCGACGGCGACCCGCAGCACCAGCAGCTCCCGCTGGTTCTCCGGCAGATTGGCGAGCAACTTCTTGGCCCACTCCGCGTCGTCGCTGAGCAGCGCCCGCTCCTCGGGGCCGAGCGAGTCGTCGGGCCGCTCGGGCATCTCGTCGGAGGGGACGGCCGTGGACCCGGGATGCCGCATGGCAGCCCGCTGCAGATCGGCGACCTTGTGCGCGGCGATGGCGAAGACGAACGCCTCGAAGGGGCGTCCCGTGTCCCTGTAGCGCGGAAGCGCCATGAGGACCGCCACACAGACTTCCTGTGCGAGGTCCTCCACGAAGTGGCGGGCATCACCGGGCAGCCGGCTCAGCCGCGTGCGGCAGTAGCGCAGGGCGAGCGGGTGCACATGGGCCAGCAGGTCATGGGTGGCCTGCTCATCGCCGTCGACGGCACGAAGCACGAGCGCACCGATGGCCCCGTGGGCATTCGCCGCCTCGTCGTTGCGCATCGGTCCATGGTGCCTCGACTGGCGCTGCTCCGTGGCACTGCGTCCGTAGTTGTGCACCGAAGCGTTATGAGCAGGTGCGCCGGAAGTCATCTCCTGCGCCCTCCCCTTACGCTCGACCGACTTGTCCCCGAGGAACTCCACACTCTCAAGGATGCGGCATGCCGCGGGAAACGTGTGCCCACCGTCCGCGGTCGCCCCGCCCACCGGTCAGCGGGCGGGGACGGCACCTCCTCCGGGCTCGGCTCGCCTCCGGGGCGCTCCGGCGCCACATCGGCTCGCTCGCCGTGAGAGCTCCCTCTCGCGATCGGCACCGCTCAGCGGACCAGGCCCCAGCGGAATCCGAGCGCCACGGCGTGCGCCCGGTCCGAGGCACCCAGCTTCTTGAACAGCCGCCTGGCGTGCGTCTTCACCGTGTCCTCGGAGAGGAACAGCTCGCGCCCGATCTCGGCATTGGACCTGCCGTGACTCATGCCTTCCAGCACCTGGATCTCGCGCGCGGTGAGCGTGGGCGCGGCGCCCATCTCGGCCGAGCGCAGCCGGCGCGGGGCGAGCCGCCAGGTCGGGTCGGCGAGGGCCTGGGTGACCGTGGCCCGCAGCTCGGCGCGCGAGGCGTCCTTGTGCAGGTAGCCACGGGCACCTGCGGCGACGGCGAGCGCGACGCCGTCCAGGTCCTCGGCGACGGTGAGCATGATGATCCGGGCGCCGGGGTCGGCGGACAGCAGCCGGCGGACGGTCTCGACGCCGCCCAGTCCGGGCATGCGTACGTCCATCAGAATCAGATCCGAGCGGTCGGCGCCCCAGCGGCGGAGGACTTCCTCGCCGTTGGCCGCGGTCGTCACGCGCTCTACGCCGGGCACGGTTGCGACCGCGCGGCGGAGCGCCTCTCGGGCGAGCGGGGAGTCGTCGCAGACGAGGACGGATGTCATGGCCGCCCTCCGCAGCTGATGCGCGTCACCTTGAGCCTCCAGGCTGGTTACGTATCGTCACCTGTGCGGTTGACGCCCCCGGACTCCTGCCCGAGCGCTTGTTCTCTCAACCGCCTCCGCACTCTCAACGACGGTCACTCGAAAGAGTTACGGGTACGACGGGCACCTTCGGCACTCTACGTGAGGACCTACACACGGAGGAGAGCGACACAGCTCAGCCGGGCGTCACTTGACAGCTATGCCCCATTTAGCGGCTTTTCTTCCCTTTTGCTGGTGTCTGTGGCTAGATTCGCAATGAGTCATATTTACATCTACTTACACCGTAGATGTACGGTCGGAGCTTCAGGCATCCACTCAGCACGGCAACAAGGGGACATGCGCTATGGCAGATTTCTCCCGCCTTCCCGGACCGAACGCCGATCTGTGGGACTGGCAGCTGCTCGCGGCATGCCGGGGCGTTGACAGCTCGCTCTTCTTCCATCCCGAGGGGGAACGCGGCGCGGCAAGGAGTGCGCGCGAGAACTCGGCGAAAGAGGTCTGCATGAGGTGCCCGGTGCGCGCGGAGTGCGCAGCGCACGCACTGGCGGTGCGGGAGCCCTACGGGGTATGGGGCGGACTGACGGAGGACGAGCGTGAGGAGCTCATGGGGCGGGCCCGGAACCGGCTGATCCCGGCATCAAGCACAGGGGGAGTCGCCGGACACGGTTGACGTACGGCAACCGTTGGAAGCAACCGAAGAAACGTTCCTGCACCGTCCGGCCCAGCGCCGGATGCCGAGAGGAGCACACAATCAGCGCGCCGTCAGGAGCGCGCCGAGGGGGCGGAGTTCGGTGCGCAACGGGAAGGGGCGCGCCCAGTGGACGGAGTTCAGCGCGCCGCGGCGAGCGCCAACTGGTCCAGGGTGGCCGCGACCGTCGGGACCTGGGCCAGATCGGGAAGGGTCAGGGCGACGATCTCGCGTTGTACGGACGGCTCCACCGTGACCGTACGGGCGCCCTTGTGCAGTACCGACTCCAGCGCCAGCTCCGGCAGCACCGCGACGCCGAGACCGGCGCCGACGAGTCCGACCACGGCCGGGTAGTCGTCCGTGGCGAAGTCGATCCTGGGAGTGAAGCCTGACTCCTCGCAGACCTCCACGAGTTGGCGGCGGCAGCGCGGGCAGCCCGCGATCCACGGCTCGTCCGCCAGATCGGCGATCGAGACGGCTCCCGCGCCGGCGAGCCGGTGCCCCTCGGGCACCAGACCGACGAGCCGGTCGCTCAGCAGCGGCCGTACGACCAGGTCCTCCCACTCCGCGTCCGCGGAGCCGTAGCGGAAGGCCAGCGCCACATCGCAGTCACCCTCGCGCAGCATCTCCTCGGAGCGCGGCGGCTCGGCCTCGACGAGCGAGACACGGGTGCCGGGGTGCGCCGCACGCAGGGCGGCGAGCGCGGTGGGCACAAGGGTGGAGCTGCCGCTGGGGAACGACACCAGGCGGACCCGGCCGGCGCGCAGTCCCGCGATCGCGGCGACCTCCTCCTCCGCTGCGGTGAGCCCCGCCAGGATCCCGGCGGCGTGGCGCACCAGGGCCTCCCCGGCCTGGGTGAGCCGCATCTCCCGGCCGGTCCTGATCAACAACGGTGTGCCGGCGGAGGTTTCGAGTGCCTTCATCTGCTGACTGACGGCGGGCTGGGTGCAGCCCAGCTCGCGCGCCGCCGCCGAGAAGGAACCGGTGGCGGCGACAGCGCGCAGGACACGGAGATGACGGGCCTCGATCACCCTCTGAGCATAAGGTGCACTTGGAGTTCAGGTGAAATAGTCGATGAAATCTTTGAGGACGGCCACCCGGTGCTGGGCTAGCGTCGCCCGTATGCAGCTTCTGACCGTGAACGTGGGACGCCCGAAGGCCGTCGACCACACCGACCACAGGGACGGCGTGACGGGGATCGACAAGCAGCCGGCGGACGGCCCTGCGCTGGTGACCGATCCCGGCCCCAAGGGGACGGGCGGCAGCGGCGTCGCCGGGGACACGGTGTGCAGCCTGCGGCATCACGGCGGGACGCACCAGGCGGTGTACGCCTTCGCGCGCGAGGACCTCGACTTCTGGGAGGGCGAGCTGGGCCGCCCACTGCCCAACGGGTCCTTCGGCGAGAACCTGACCACGTCCGGGCTCGACGTGACCGGCGCCCTCATCGGGGAGCGGTGGCGGATCGGCGCACAGCTGGTCCTGCAGGTCACGTCGGGCCGTGTTCCGTGCCGTACGTTCGCGGGCCACCTCGGCGAGCGGGGGTGGGTCGGACGGTTCACGCGGACCGCTGCCCCCGGGGCGTATCTGCGGGTCGTCGAGCCGGGTGAGATCCGGGCGGGTGACCCGATCGAGATCGTGCACCGGCCGGACCACGACGTGACGGTCGCGCTGTCCTTCCGGGCGGGGACGACCGAGCGGTCGCTGCTGCCGCGCGTCCTCGCGGCGGGGGATGCACTCCATCCCGAGCAGCTGGCCGCCGCCAGGGAGTACGTGGCCAAGTACGGCGCGTAGGCAGGGCGTTCCGGAGGAGGCCCGAGGACCGGTCCCGCGCCGGAGGACGAACGTCCCGGCCACCGGGGCCGGCCCTGCGCCGGAGGACGAACCTCGGGCCGCGCCGGAGGTGGGCCGGCCCTGCGCCGGAGTACGAACCTCGGGCCGCGCCGGTTGACGGGCTGCCAGGTGCGTCGCACGCGTACGCGGGGCACTAACGTGCCGCGTATGACGACAGCACTGATTACGGGCGCGACCGCGGGCATCGGGGCCGCCTTCGCGCGGCGCCTCGCGGCGGACGGGCACGACCTGGTCCTGGTGGCGCGGGACACCGAGCGGCTCCAGGACCAGGCGACGGAGCTCCACGACCGGCACGGCATCGAGGCGGAGGTCCTGTCCGCGGATCTCGCGGAGGAGGCCGGGATCGCCTCGGTCGAGGCCCGGCTCGCGGACCGGAAGCGGCCCGTCGACCTGCTGGTGAACAACGCCGGGTTCGGCAACAAGGGCCGCTATCTCGAAGTGTCCATGGCCGATGAGCTGCGGATGCTCAAGGTGCACTGCGAGGCGGTGCTGCGGCTGACGTCCGCGGCGGCCGGGGCGATGCGCGAGCGCGGTCGCGGCGGCGTGGTGAACGTGGCATCGGTGGCGGCGTTCGTGCCGCGGGGGACTTACGGCGCGTCCAAGGCATGGGTCGTGCAGTTCACCCAGGGCGCGGCGCGCGATCTGGCCGGGACGGGGGTGCGGCTGATGGCGCTGTGCCCCGGTTTCGTACGGACCGAATTCCATGAGCGGGCCGGGATGGGGACGGACAACATTCCGGGCTGGATGTGGCTGGACGCCGACAAGCTGGTGTCGGCGGCGCTGGCCGACCTGGCGCGCGGGAAGACGCTCTCCGTCCCGGATCCGCGCTACAAGGCGCTGATGGGCGTGGTGAAGCTGACGCCGCGCCGACTGCTGGGCGGGGTCAGCTCCAAGGCGGGCCGCAGGTACGGACCGAAGTAGTTCCGTCCTGCCAGGTCACCGCGAGGGTTCGGGTGCCGGTGATATCGATGTCGGCGAGTGAGGAGACGGGCTCGGGGGCGGGCTCGTCGGTGAGCGAGGCGAGGGCGACGAACAGCGTCTCGCGCTCGCCGGTCGCGTCGCCGGACGGGCCACCGGTCGTGCCGTGGAGCGCGGCGGTACGGGAGACGGGGCCCTGGAGCGTGGAGCCGGTGTCGGCCGCGGTGCGCACCGCGTAGCCGTGCACCGGCTGGAGTTGGGCGGTGGGGCCGTCGGGGGTGGTGGCCCAGCCCGTCTGACATACGGGAGTTGCCTCGGGCGCCCCCATGACGAGATGGGCGCGGACCTCGGCGCGGCCGTGGGCGAGCGTCAAGGAGTGGACCCGGATGCCGGGGTACGGAGTGTGGGCGGAAGCGGCCCAGCCCTGACCCGACCCCTGTGGTTCGGCAGGGCCGCGCGAGGTGGGCTTTCCGTCGATGACCAGGGCGAAGTGGTTGTCGTCCGAGTGGTTGTCGTCGGAGTCCGTCGGCCCGGTGACCGGGCCGGTGCGGGTGGAGTACGCGAAGCGGGCGTAGCAGGGGTCGTCCCCGGCGCCGACGGCACGGACGGGACCTGCACCGTGGTTGTGGAGGCGTACGAGCCCGTCGGCAGCGGTGGACTGGACGAGCAGGCCGGCCGGGGCGAGGGCGGTGACGGCGTCCTCGGTCTCCGCGGGCAGCGGCTCCTCGCGGTCGGTCCAGGCCGCATGGCCGGGCGGAAGGAGCAGCCCGAGGAAGCCCTTCGAGGCCCAGTAGGGCGATGCCGGTCCCGAGTAGTTCTGGAGGACGGGTTCGTACGGGCCGTGCCAGCCGAGCGTGAGCAGTCCGCGGGCGTCGGTGGCGCCCCGGTCGAGGAAGTGGCGCACGGCCCCGGACGCGAGACGGCGGGTGGCGCCGGGGGTGAGCGGCGTGTGGCCGGTGAGGGCGCCGAGCCACGGGGCCGCAGCGGCGGCGAAACGATACGTCAGCGAACGGCCGTACGGCATCGGCGCTCCGTCGGCGCCGAAGAGACGGGCATAGCCGTCCAGATGGGCCCGCAGGCGCGGGCCGTAGCGCTCCAGGAGGTCCTGGTCGCCCGCGAGATGGGCGTGCAGGACGGGATACAGATGCAGGGCCCAGCCGTTGTAGTGGTCGAAGGACCGGCCCGCCCCGTCGCTGTACCAGCCGTCGCCCGCGTACCACTCCTCGATCCGGGCGAGGGAGCGGTCGATCGTGCGACGGGCGCGATCGGTCTCGATGCCGGCGTCCTGGAGGAAACCGGCGACGGTGAGGCCGAAGAGCCACCAGTTGTTGTCGACGGGGGAAGGGCCGAGGGCGGGCAGCAGCCAGTCGACGGCGCGCTGCCGGGTCCGCTCGTCGAGCCTGTCCCAGAGCCAGGGACGGGTGAGGCGCAGGGAGAGGGCGACGGAGGCGGACTCGACGATGGCCTGGCGGACGTCGGCGATGCACGGCCAGGCATCGACGCCGTACCTGCCCGAGGTGCCGTACGAGCCCGAGGTGCCGGAGGCGAGCCCTTCCGCGTACCGCGCAAGATGGCCGTACGGGTCCTCGCCGCCGGCCCCGGCGACGCGGAAGGCGGCGAGCAGGAACGTACGGGCGTATCCTTCGAGGCCGTCCGACAGCGGCCCGGACCAACTGGGGCGCGGGCCGGGCAGGTTGACGAGTCCCCGGTGCCGCGAGGCGTACGGGCGCACCGCCAGCAGGAGTTCGTCCGCGGTGGTCTCCCAGTGGGTACGGGTCCAGCCGGTGTACGGACTCAGCTCACGGTTCTCGGACGGCGCGGGCATGATCGGCATCATGGGCTCGAGATCGATCGAAGGTCAATACGTCCGAGCGAATGATCGGAACTCTTGTCGTTCGATCGGATTGCATTAAGGTCTGGCTCATCGAGCCACCACACCGCCAGGGGGACTGCCACCGTGCGCGCGAGTGCCGCCCAACGACACGACAGACTGCTGGAGCTGGTGCGGGAGCGCGGCACCGCGCGTGTGGCCGACCTCGCGGACCGGCTCGGAGTGTCCGCGGTGACCGTGCGCCGCGACGTGGAGGCGCTCGCCGAGCGCGGCCTGCTGGACCGGGTGCACGGGTCGGTGTCGTGGCCCGAGCGGCATGCACTCCCCCAGAAGCGTGCAGGCGGGGGCGGACTGGTGCTGGGGATGCTCGCGCCCTCGGCGACGTACTACTTCGCGGAGGTGATCCGCGGGGCGAGCGAGGCCGCCGAGCGCGCCGGGGCACGGATCGTCCTGCGGATCTCCGACTACCGCCCCGCCGAGGACCGCGCGCGCACCGAAGGGCTGCTGGAAGCGGGCGCCGAAGGGCTGCTGGTCGCACCGGGGTGGTGCGGCCCCGAGGACACGGCCACGCACAGCGACTGGATCACCGAACTGCCCGTGCCCTCCGTGCTGCTGGAGCGCCTGCCGGTGCCGGGGAGCGCGCTGGACGAGCTGGACCGGGTCTCGTCCGACCACCGGCACGGCGCGCTCCTCGCCCTCCGCCACCTGGTCGGGCTCGGGCACGGAACCCCGCTGCTGGTGGCGCGCGCGGACAGCCCGACGGCGCTGGCCGTGCGCTCCGGGTACGGAGAGGCGCTGGGGGCGCTCGGGTTGCGCGCACCCGCGCCGGTGATCGATTCGGTGCCGGCCGAGCAGGACCCCGAGGGCTTCGAGGCGGCCGCACAGGCACTGCGGGCGGCGGTGGTCTCGGGCGAGGCGACGGCAGCACTCGTGCACAACGACGTCGACGCGATCCAGATGGTGCAGCGCCTGGCCGAGCTCGGCCTGCGGGTGCCGGAGGACCTGGCCCTGATCGCGTACGACGACGAGGTCGCCGCCCTCGCCGGCACGCCGCTGACGGCCGTCGCCCCGCCCAAGCGTCATGTGGGGCGGCAGGCCGCAATGTTGCTGTTCGAGCGGCTGACCGGCGGTGCGGCGCAAGCCGCGGACGAACCTCGGCGGCATGTGACGCTTCTGCCGCGGCTGAACGTGCGGTCGTCGTGCGGGGCGGGCGGCGGCAGCGGGGACGTCCAGGCGTGACCCTCCCGCCCCCGCGACCTGCATACGCGACCCGCGACAAGGGGCAATTCTCACTAAAATGGGCGTGACCCAGCGACCTCCGGGGTGACGCCATGACATTCGCACAATTGATCGACTGCAAGACGGACCGCGTGGACGAGTTCAACCGGCTCCTGGACGCCTGGATCGAGCAGACCGAGGGAAGGCGCACCGCGACGCACAGCCTGGTCGCCACCGACCGGTCCGACTCGACGCACGTCGTGGAGCTGGTCGAGTTCCCGTCGTACGAAGAGGCGATGAAGAACTCGAACCTGCCCGAGACCGACCGGATCTTCCGGGAATTGGTGGCGCTGTGCGACGACATGCCGACGTTCACCGACCTCGAGGTGATCAGGGACGAGCAGCTGAACGAGTCGGCCTGCCGCAGGTTCTTCTCGGAGGCGCTGCCGAACGGTGACGCCGCCCTGCTGGGCGAGTTGCTCACCGACGACTACGTCGACCACGATCCCTCCAACGCCGAGGACATCGTGGGGATGGAAGGACTCCGCCGCGAAGTCGCCGTGTGGAGGGACGGGTTCGACTTCGGCTTCGCGATCGACGACCAGATCGCGGACGCCGACCGCGTCTGCACGCGCTGGACCTGGACCGGCCTGCACAAGGGCGAGTTCATGGGGGTCACCGCGACCGACCAGCAGGTGACGATGACCGGGACGACCGTGCAGCGGTGCCGTGAAGGAAAGATCTGCGAGAGCTGGTGGCAGTACGACCGGCTCGGCCTGATGGGCCGGCTCGGCGTGCTCGAGATGTGAACACCGGGCAGGAGCCCGGGCAGAACGGAGGCAAGGACAAAGGCAAGGGCCCGGGCAGACGCAAGGCCCCCGCTCCCTCTCCGGGAACGGGGGCCTGCTCAAGCCCTGAGCGAGTCAGAACCGGTCGGGCCGGTCCGAACGCGTCAGTGGGAGTGGCCGTGGCCGTGGCCGTGGCCCGCCTCCGCCGGCTCCTCTTCCTTCTTCTCGACCACGAGGGTCTCGGTGGTGAGCAGCAGGGAGGCGATCGACGCGGCGTTCTCCAGCGCGGAGCGCGTGACCTTGACCGGGTCGATGACGCCGGCCTTCACCAGGTCGCCGTACTCGCCGGTCGCGGCGTTGAAGCCGTTGCCCTTGTCCAGCTCCGCCACCTTCGCGGTGATGACGTAGCCCTCGAGGCCCGCGTTCTCGGCGATCCAGCGCAGCGGCTCGACGGCGGCGCGGCGGACCACCGCGACGCCGGTGGCCTCGTCGCCGGTCAGGCCGAGGTTGCCCTCCAGCACCTTCACGGCGTGGACGAGCGCGGAGCCACCACCGGAGACGATGCCCTCCTCGACCGCGGCGCGGGTCGCGGAGATGGCGTCCTCCAGACGGTGCTTCTTCTCCTTCAGCTCCACCTCGGTGGCGGCGCCGACCTTGATCACGCACACACCGCCGGCCAGCTTCGCGAGGCGCTCCTGGAGCTTCTCGCGGTCCCAGTCGGAGTCCGTGGTCTCGATCTCGGCCTTGATCTGGTTGACGCGACCGACGACGTCCTCGTGGCTGCCGCCACCGTCGACGATGGTGGTGTCGTCCTTGGACACGGTGACGCGGCGGGCCGAGCCCAGCACGTCAAGACCGGCCTGGTCGAGCTTGAGGCCGACCTCCTCGGCGATGACGGTGGCACCGGTGAGGGTGGCCATGTCCTGCAGCATCGCCTTGCGGCGGTCGCCGAAGCCGGGGGCCTTCACCGCGACCGCGTTGAACGTGCCGCGGATCTTGTTGACGACGAGGGTGGACAGGGCCTCGCCCTCGACGTCCTCGGCGATGATCAGCAGCGGCTTGGAGGCGCCGGCCTGGATGATCTTCTCCAGCAGCGGCAGCATGTCCTGGATGGAGGAGATCTTGCCCTGGTTGATCAGGATGTACGGGTCGTCGAGGACGGCCTCCATACGCTCCTGGTCGGTCACCATGTACGGGGACAGGTAGCCCTTGTCGAAGGCCATGCCCTCGGTGAAGTCGAGCTCCAGGCCGAAGGCGTTGGACTCCTCGACGGTGATGACACCGTCCTTGCCGACCTTGTCCATCGCCTCGGCGATGAGCTGGCCGACCTGCTGGTCCTGGGCGGAGAGCGCGGCGACGGCCGCGATGTCGGACTTCTCCTCGATCGGACGCGCGGTGGCGATCAGCTCGTCGGAGACGGCCTTGACCGCGGCGTCGATGCCCTTCTTCAGGGCGGCCGGGGAGGCACCGGCGGCGACGTTGCGCAGACCCTCGCGGACCAGGGCCTGGGCGAGCACGGTGGCGGTGGTGGTGCCGTCACCCGCGATGTCGTTGGTCTTGGTCGCCACCTCCTTCACCAGCTGGGCGCCGAGGTTCTCGTACGGGTCCTCGATCTCGACCTCGCGGGCGATCGTGACACCGTCGTTGGTGATGGTGGGGGCGCCGAACTTCTTGTCGATCACGACGTTGCGGCCCTTGGGGCCGATCGTCACCTTGACCGTGTCGGCGAGCTTGTTGACGCCGCGCTCAAGGGCGCGACGGGCGTCCTCGTCGAACTTCAGGATCTTCGCCATGGAGCTTCTCAAGTCCTCTCATCTGCGATCCTCGGCCGCCTCGAGAAGGGGCCGCCATCGCTCAAAAACGAACCGCGCCCCTCGCCGCCCGGCTTCTTACGACGCGGGGGCCAGGGGCGCGGCTCACAGCAAAACTGCAGGTGGCTACTTCTCGACGATCGCGAGCACGTCGCGAGCCGAGAGGACGAGGTACTCCTCGCCGCTGTACTTCACCTCGGTGCCGCCGTACTTGCTGTAGAGCACGACGTCGCCGGTCTTGACGTCGAGCGGCAGGCGCTCGCCGTTCTCGAAGCGGCCCGGGCCAACGGCCAGGACGACGCCCTCCTGGGGCTTCTCCTTGGCGGTGTCCGGAATGACCAGGCCAGAGGCCGTGGTCTGCTCGGCGTCGAGCGGCTGGACCACAATGCGGTCCTCGAGCGGCTTGATGGCAACCTTGGAGCTGGTGGTCGTCACGATCCGACCTCCCCCTTCGGAGATCTCACGGGGTTTGACTGTCTGAGGTGGCGACCAGGTCGATCCGTCGTCGCGGGTGCCGGACCTGCCCGTCGCTGTGTTGGCACTCTCCGGTGGGGAGTGCCAGAGCCGAGACTATGACCGCGATTAGCACTCGGTCAAGCGGAGTGCCAATCACCCGGCGCGCCGGGGGCCGGCGGCACGTGATTGCGGCCCGTGATTGCGGCCCGTGGCCGCGGCTCGAAGTCGCGGGCCGCGGTCGCGTCCCGGGGCTGCGGATCGGGGCTGCGGCCCGGTCTCGATCCGGACACCGAAGGGACAACGAGGGGACGCGGTGCCGCGTTCCGTACGACCGTTCGGAGATGTCCTACGGCCGTACGGAGGTGTCCATCGGCACGGCCCGGCCGAGCGGTCGTCACCACGGCCCCGCCACGCCCTGGGGCGACGCCGCGCTCGCGCTGTTCGTACTCTTCGTGGACGCCGTCGCGCTCGCGGTGACCGCCATGTGGGTGTACGTCGCGACGCGGCCGGACAGCGCTGCCGCCGAGAGGGCACGGCCCAAGGCGCCCGAGATACCCGGGGATGCACCCCGGCCGCGCCCGGAGATGGCCGCGGACGCGGCCCCGGCGCCGTCGGTGGCCTGGGCCCCGTACCTCGGTTTCGCCATCGCGGCGGCGCTGATCGCCCTCACCGCGTACGCCTTCGTCCGCAGCGGTCACCGGATCACGGCCGGCGCCTGGTGGTCGTCCTCCTGACCCTCGGAGCACTCCACTCCGCCGCACGGGAAGCCCGCGGGACACACCCCGGGCCGGTGCCCGTGCCGGCCCGCGACCGGTGCGTCTGCCACAGCGCGGGCGGGAACTGCCACGGCTGCGAGGGCCACTGACCGTCGCACGCCAGCAAGGGCACCGGCCGCCACAAGGGGCGGGCGGCGGCGGCCGGTGCACGCGGCTCAGACGTAGTCCTCCAGCCGGGCCACGGCGTATCCCTGCGCGGTGGCGACGTTCATGACCCGGCGGATCATGTCGGGCATGCTGCCCTTCCACTGCTCCTTGCCGCGGAAGTGGGTGAGGATGACGTCGCCGGGGCGCAGCGTGTGGTCCGGCTCCCGCCACTCCACGCGATCGGGGAACGCCTCCGCGGCCCACAGCGGCACGGCCTTCACTCCGCACGACTTGGCGGCGCGCAGCGTGTCCTCGTCGTAGCTTCCGTACGGCGGCCGGAAGAGCCGGGGGCGTTTCCCGAACCGCTTCTTGATCTTCTTCTGCTGTCCGCAGATCTCCCGCTTCTGCTTCTTGTACGAAAGCCCGCGCAGGTAGGCGTGGCTGAGGGTGTGGTTGTTCAGCGCGACACCGCGGTCCTGCATCTCCTCGAAGTAGCCGTAGTCGTCACGGACGAGGTAGTCACTGAGGAACGCGCTGTACGGAATGTCCAGCTCGCTCATCATCCTCAGCAGCTCGGGGTCCTTCTCGGCCCCGTCGTCGATCGTCAGGAAGACGACCTTCTCCTTCGTCGGCACGGTGGTGAAGACGGGCGGCAGACCCTCGTGGTCGTCGACCTCGAAGCCCTTGCGGGTGGTGACGGTGAGCTTCTCGACGGGTGGCTCGGGCGGGGTCAGCGGGACCTTATCGAGCCCCCAGCGCTTGGCGGCCGCGACCCGGGCTGCGTGGGCCTTCTTCGACCGTTTCGCGTAGTCGGACAGCGCGCCCGCCGGGCCGGCGGCCGGCTGCTGCCGCCCGTGCGCGGCGGGCTCGGGGGCCCGCGGATCCGTGGTGGCGGAGCCGGACGGCTCGGCCGCACAGGCGGAGCCGAGAGCGGCGACGAGCAGGACGGCCAGCACCGCGCGGCGGCGTTGCCGGGACAGCGCGTCACGTCGGCCCCGGCGGGGGTGTGTGCGTCCGCTCCACCTGGGCGGCATCACACTCCGACCCGATGATCCTTTTCTCATATTTCCGTTTTGTCGTACAGGTTGCATGGCGCCGCATCCTGTCAGCGCAGCCCGCCCGCAACGGCTCGACACCGCCGCGGGGCGCCCGCCGTCCCCCGCCTGGCCGACAATGGCCGGGTGAACGATGTCTCCTTCCCCCACCTCGGCGCGCTGCTCAGCGACGAGGGGCAGGCCCTGCTCGCCGCCCTGCGCGACTACGACCCGGCGAAGGAGCTCGCCCTCGCGACCCGGCTGCGCCGCGAGCACCCGGCGGAGCTGGTCTCGGCGGCGCTGGCCCAGGCGCGGCTGCGGCAGCGGGCGGTGGCGAAGTTCGGCGCGGAGGACGCGTACCGGATGTACTTCACGCCGAACGGGATCGAACAGGCCACCCGCACGTCGGTCGCCGAGTACCGGGCCATGCGCTTCCGGGACATCGGCCCGGCCGACGTCACCGACCTCTGCTGCGGCATCGGCGGCGACGCGATCGCCCTCGCCCGTGCGGGCTTCGTCGTGCAGGCGGTCGACCGGGACCCGGTGACCGCCGAGGCCGCCCTGGTCAATGTCCTCACCGTGGTGGAGGGCACGCCACAGATGCGGGTCACCTGCGCGGACGTCATGGACTACGACCTCACCGCCACCGATGCGCTGTTCATCGACCCGGCCCGGCGCGGCGGGCGGGGACGCATCTTCGACCCGGAGGCGTACTCCCCGCCGCTGTCCTGGGCGATCGACGCCGTGCGCCGGGTCGGCACAGGCGCCATCAAGATCGCGCCCGGCATCCCGCACGAACTGGTCCCTGACGACTTCGAGGCGGAGTGGATCTCGGACGGCGGCGACGTGAAGGAGGCGGTGCTCTGGCACGAGGATCCGGGCCCGGGCGCGAGCCCCGTCGTCCCCGGCGCCCGCCGCGCCACGCTCCTCCCCTCCGGCGCCACGGTCACCTCCCGCGGCCTCCCGAACCCCGCGGTCCGCAAGCTCGGCCGCTTCCTGTACGAGCCCGACGGCGCCGTCATCCGCGCGCACCTGGTCGCCGAGGTCGCCGAGGACCTCGACGGCGGTCTCATCGACGGGACGATCGCGTACATCACGGCGGACGAGCTCCGCCCGACGCCCTACGCCACGGCCTATGAGATCACCGACGAACTCCCCTTCAACCTCAAGAGGTTGAAGGCCCTCCTGCGTGAGCGCGAGGTCGGCAACCTGACGGTGAAGAAGCGCGGCTCGGCGGTCGAGCCGGAGGAGGTCCGCCGCAAGGTCAAGCCGAAGGGCCCGAACGCGGCGACGGTCTTCCTCACCCGGGCAGCGGGCGCGCCGACGATGCTGATCGGCGGGCCGGTGGCGTAATCCGGTGGTTCAGCGGGAGTGGTCGCATCCAGTCCCCTGGCCTCAACCACCGCCCCTGAGACCACCGTTGTCACAGTGCCCGGAGTGATGAATGGGGCAGCGTGAGGGACACACGGTGAGAAACACCGATCTCGACGTATCCGAGGACGACCTGACGCGACTCACCAACGACCTTGACGAGATGCAACGTCATCTCGACGGCCAGGTACGGCGGATGGACGCCATCGTCGACCGCATCGAAGCGGGCTGGAAGGGCGACGCCGCCAAGGGGTACCGCGCACTGCACCGGGGGGCCTCGGCGAGTTCTATCCCGTACCGGACGTGGGCCTGCCCGACTCCGAGATCCAGGCATGGCTGGTCGGCCTCGCCGACCGCCTCAAGGAGAGCGTGGAAACCGGCCGCGCCCCGCAGCCCGCCACTCCACAGACCCGCTGGGAGTGGCACACCCGCTTCCCCGAGGTCGCGCAGCTCCTCGGCGGCTGGTTCTCCCAGGACATGCCGGACGAGTTCGAGGATCATGATGCCGCGCTCCAGGACTACTTGGACACCACGGACCCCGGGCTGATCGCCCAGCTCGCGGGGGAGCTGCACGATCTGCTGGCTCCCGTTGGACGAGGCGGACTACGCCCTCGCCCTCGCCGAACTGGGCATGGAGGTCGACCCGCCCTCGCCGTACGCCCCCGGGGGCTGGCTCGCGGAACTGGCGGGCCGCCTGCGCCGAGGGGGAACGTGACCGACCGCCCGCGGGGTCAGCGGTGCACGCCGCCGGGCGTGTGCGCAGGTGGGGCGGCGGCCGCGGTGCCTGTGGCGAGGCGGACCGCCCAGCGGTAGTGGGTCACCCTCTTCGTGGCGCCGATCAGGGCCGCCACCCAGAGGCCGCCACCCACACCCATCAGGTGGGCGACCTCGCCGTACGTCGAGCTGCCGGGGCGCGCGGTCGCCGGGGCCGCGAAGGAGAGCCAGAGGCCGAAGGCGCCGCCGATGAAGAAGGACACCAGGAACCAGCACAGGCGCGGTCTCACTCCTCCGCGGCAGGCCCGGCGGGCGGCTGCTCCGTGCCGGGGCGCGACGGCATGCGTACCCGCGCGAGCAGCAGCTCCCGCTCCCGGGTGTTGCGGGTCAGCGACGCCGCCCGCTCGAACTCGGTCCGGGCCTCGGCGGTGCGGCCGAGCCTGGCCAGCAGATCCCCGCGCACGCTCGGCAGCAAGTGGTAGTTCCTCAGGGCGGGTTCGGAGGTGAGGGGGTCCACGATCGCGAGGCCCGCCTCCGGTCCTTCGGCCATCGAGACGGCGACCGCGCGGTTCAATTCGACGACCGGGGACGGGGCGACGGCGGCCAGGCGCCCGTACAGCGCGGCGATGGTGGCCCAGTCCGTGTCCGCGTACGTCACGGCCTGCGCGTGGCACGCGGCGATCGCGGCCTGGAGGGCGTACGGGCCGGGCGGGCCGCCTGCCGTGTTCGCGCGGCCGAGCGCCGTGAAGCCGCGGCGGATGAGGAGCTGGTTCCAGCGACGGCGGCTCTGGTCGGCGAGGAGGACCGGCTCGCCGTCGGTCCCGGTACGGGCCGTCGTACGGGACGCCTGGAGCTCCAGGAGCGCGGCCAGACCGTGGACCTCGGGCTCCTTGGGCATGAGTCCGGTGAGGACGCGGGCGAGCCGCAGGGCGTCCTCGCACAGGGCGGGGCGCAGCCAGTCGTCGCCTGCGGTGGCCGCGTATCCCTCGTTGAAGACGAGGTAGATGACCTCGAGCACCGAGGAGAGGCGGGCGGCGCGGTCCTCGCCGTACGGGACCTCGAAGGCCACGCTCGCCTTCGCCAGGGTCCGCTTGGCGCGCACGATGCGCTGCGCGACGGTCGGCTCGGGTACGAGAAAGGCGCGGGCGATCTCCTCGGTGGTGAGGCCACCGAGCAGGCGCAGCGTGAGCGCGATGCGCGCCTCGGCGGACAGGACCGGGTGGCAGGCGGTGAAGACGAGCCGCAGGAGGTCGTCGTCGATGTCGCCGGGGCCGGCGGCGAGGTCGGCGGGGTCCGGTTCGTAAGTCGCTGCCGCCGTCTCCAGGTCGCGGCCCATCTCGGCGAGCTTGCGCGCGTACGTCTCGCGGCGGCGCACGAGATCGATCGCGCGGTGTTTCGCGGTGGCCATGAGCCAGGCGCCCGGATTGTCCGGGACACCCGACTCCGGCCACTGTTCCAGCGCGGCGACCAGAGCGTCCTGCGCGAGCTCCTCGGCGATGCCGAGGTCCCGGACGATCCGCGTCACGGCGGCGATGATGCGTGCGGACTCGATCCGGAAGACGGTCTCGACAGTCGCGACGGACTCGACGGCCCCACGAGCCGTGCCCGCCTCGCCGGCGGCCCCGCGGGCCCCGCCCGCCTCGCCGGCGGTCCCGCCGCCGACCGCGTTTCGTGCGCTCACGGGTACCCATCAGAGCACCCGCGCGGCGCAGCGGCAATCAGCGGCCGGTCCGCCGGGCGTCAGCCCTCCACGATCTCGCGAACCTCACAGGTGACGTTCCAGTGCTCCTCGTGGACCTGCAGGAAGCGCTTCGTCCACTCCACGGCCTCGGTCTTGTCCTTGGCCTGGACGATCGCGTAACCGCCGACGACCTCCTTGGCCTCCGTGAACGGTCCGTCGGTGACGGTCAGCTCGCCACCGGACCAGGTGACGCGCGTGCCCTGTGAGGTCGGGGTGAGACCGGCGGTGTCCAGCAGGACACCGGCCTTGGTCATCTCCTCGATCAGGTTCCCCATCCGCTCCATGAGTTCCTGACTGGGGCCCTCGGCGGGAGCCTCGGCCTCGTTGATACGGACCATCGACAGGTAGCGGGGCATGGTGACTCCTCGGGTCGGGTCGGCGGGGCTGTTCCCCGCCTCTCACCATGTACGTCGAACAGGAGCCGGGCCGATCGACACGGCCGCCGAGATCTTTTACAGGTAGTCCTCGAGGCGCGCGACCGTGAAGCCCTGCTCCTGGATGCGGCGCAGCATGGCCGCCGTCATCTCGGTCATCGTCCTGCCCTTCAGGTCGGACGGCCCGCGGAAGTGGGCCAGGATGATGTCGCCGGGGTGCAGCTTCCTGTCGCCGCGCTGGTACTGCATGTTCTTGATCTGCATGGACTCGCGCCACAGCACGATCGCCTCGACGCCGCAGGCCTTGGCGGCGGCACGGGTGTCCTCGTTCCAGTTGCCGTACGGCGGGCGGAGGAGGCGGGGGGCGGTGCCGTAGTGCCGCTTCAGCCTGTTCTGCTGGCCGCAGATCTCCCGCTTCTGGGCGGCGGCGCCCAGCGTGCGCAGGTCGGGGTGGGTGAGGGTGTGGTTCTGCACGCCGTTGCCGAGCTGCTGCAGCCGCTCGAAGTAGCCGTAGTCCGCGCTGATGGCCGCGTCGGTCAGGAACATGGTGAAGGGGATCTTCAGTTCCCTCATCATCTTCACGAACTCCGGGTCCTTCTCGGCCCCGTCGTCGATGGTGATGAAGACGACCTTGTCCTCGGTCGGGATCTCACTGATCACGGGTACGTCGCCGCCCGGACGCAGCGTCACCGGCTTCTTGGCGGGCGGGGCCGGCGGAGCGGCGAGCGGCTCGAGGCCCCACGCGCGGTAGGCGGCCGTGGTGCCGGCGGCGCCCGCTCCTGCCACGGAGTCCGGCCTGGCCGCGCGCGGTGACGCGGTCGCGGGCGGGGTAGCCGATGTCCCGGAGGCCGAGGGTACGGTCGGCGACGCCTCCGACGGGGTCGAGCACCCCGACATCAGTCCGGATATCAGCCCTGCCGCGAGCAGTGTCCCGGCAGCCCGCCGCCACCCCGCGATGTTCCCGCCCACCCCTGCACCTCATGTCCGTACGCCTGAACCGCTTCGCCCTGCTTGATGGCCGAAAGGCGTACGGGGTTGCGTGCGCGTGCGGAACTCGTCGGGACTCATCCCATGGGGACGTCCGTGGGGGCGCCTGCGGCGACGTCCCCGGAGAAGTCGAGCGACTCGAAGCGCCAGCGGTGCACCGGCCGCGTGATCAGTTCCGCGGCCGGCTCGGGCAGTTCCGGTGGTTCGGGCAGCTCGGCATCGGACCCCGGCACCTCCCACCAGGTCAGGACCAGAACCCGCTCACCCGGCGCCCGGAACGTCTCCCTCCGCAGCGGCGCGGCGGCAAGGGTCTGCTTCCGCGCCCACTCCAGCAGCTCCGGGCCCCGCCCCTCGGCCGCCCGCGCCTCCCACATCAGCGTGACGACCGTCATGAGTACAGGTTGTCCTTGCTGATCTCGTGCACATGGTCGTGGTCGTGCACATGGCCGTTGTGGTTGCCCGGCACATGAGGTTCCGTCACCGGCAGCGAGGAGTCCGCGGACAGCTCCCAGTCCGAGGCCGGCCGGTTCCTGGCGACCATCTCGGCGCCGAGCGCCGCGACCATCGCCCCGTTGTCCGTGCACAGCTTCGGCCGCGGCACCCGCAACCGGATCCCGGCCCGCTCGCAGCGCTCCTCCGCGAGCGCGCGCAGCCGCGAGTTCGCCGCGACACCGCCGCCGATCATCAGGTGGTCCACGCCCTCGTCCTTGCAGGCCCGCACGGCCTTCCTGGTCAGCACGTCCACCACCGCCTCCTGGAAGGACGCGGCGACATCCCGTACGGGCACGTCCTCGCCCGCGTTCCGCTTGGCCTCGATCCAGCGGGCCACGGCCGTCTTCAGCCCGGAGAAGGAGAAGTCGTACGCGGGATCGCGCGGGCCGCTCAGCCCGCGCGGGAACGCGATCGCCGTCGGGTCGCCCTCCTTGGCCAGCCGGTCGATCACGGGACCGCCCGGAAAGCCCAGGTTCAGCACTCGCGCGATCTTGTCGAAGGCCTCGCCCGCCGCGTCGTCGATCGTCGCGCCCATCGGCCGTACGTCGTTCGTGATGTCCGGCGCGAGCAGCAGCGACGAGTGGCCGCCGGAGACCAGGAGCGCCATCGTCGGCTCGGGCAGCGGGCCGTGCTCCAGCTGGTCCACACAGATGTGCGAGGCCAGGTGGTTCACCCCGTACAGCGGCTTGTCCAGCGCGTACGCGTACGCCTTCGCGGCCGAGACACCCACCAGCAGCGCGCCCGCGAGCCCGGGGCCCGCCGTCACCGCGATGCCGTCGAGGTCGCGGGCGGTCACTCCCGCGTCCTTCAGGGCGCGCTCGATGGTCGGGACCATCGCCTCCAGATGCGCGCGCGACGCGACCTCGGGCACGACCCCGCCGAAGCGCGCGTGCTCGTCGACGCTCGAGGCGATGGCATCGGCGAGCAGGGTGGTGCCCCGGACGATGCCGACGCCCGTCTCGTCGCAGGACGTCTCGATGCCGAGGACGAGCGGTTCGTCAGCCATGGTTATCGGTTCCTTGTGCGTCGTGTACGTGCAGGCGCATGACGAGGGCGTCGATGTTGCCCGGCTGGTAGTAGCCGCGGCGGAAGCCGATCGGCTCGAAGCCGAAGCGCTCGTACAGCTTCTGGGCGCGGGTGTTGTCCACCCGCACCTCGAGAAGCACCTCGTCGCATTCGAAGGCGGTGGCGTGCTGCAGCAGATCGGTCAGGAGCCGGGAGCCGAGCCCGGTGCCCCACTGGTCGCGGGCGACGGCGATGGTCTGCACGTCGCCGAGTCCGCCGGCCGCGGCGAGGCCGGCGTACCCGACGATCCGGCCGTCGGCGGGATCGACTGCGGCGACATAGCGGCGGGTGGCGCGCGGGCCGCGGGAGTGCGCCAGCTCGGACCAGAACATCCCGGGCGACCAGGCGTCCTCCGGGAACAGCTCGTGCTCCAGCCTCAGCACCGGCTCGATGTCCCACCACCGCATCTCGCGCAGCACAGTGGCGGTCGTGGCGGTCATTTCGGCGTGACCACCTTGTAGTTCTTCGGCACCTGAGCGTCCGGGCGGCGCAGATACAGCGGCAGCGGCGGCAGCATCTCCTCGCCCGCCGCCAGCTTCTCGGCGGCGAGCGACGCGAGGGCGGCGGCCGACTGGTGCTCGGGGCCGTGGGCGTCCGGGAAGGTCTCGGGGTAGAGCGCCGCGCCCGCGCCGACGGCCGGAAGCCCGGCGACCTGCTCGGCGATCTCGGCGGGCCGGTCGACGGCCGGCTCGCCCACGCGCGTGCGGAAGCCGTCGTAGCGCGCCCAGTAGACCTCCTTGCGGCGCGCGTCCGTCGCCACCACGAAGGGCCCTTCGAGCCCGGACGCGTAGGCGAGTCCGTCGAGCGTGCACAGGCCGTGGACCGGAACCCCGAGCGCCGACCCGAACGTCGCGGCGGTCACGAGTCCGACGCGCAGTCCCGTGTACGGTCCGGGGCCCACGCCGACGACGAGATCCGTGACGGCACCGAGTTTCAGCCCCGCGTCGGCGAGGGCGCGGTCGACGGCGGGCAGCAGCAGCTCCCCGTGCCGGCGCGCGTCGGTCGAGGTGGCCTCGGCGACGACGGACGCACCGTCGTGGAGGGCGACGGTGACGGCGGGGGTGGCGGTATCAACGGCGAGCAGAAGCACGCAAACAGCCTACGGCCACGCGCGGGGGGCGCGGTTCCCGTACCGTCATGCCGCTGCTGCTACCGTCACTCCGATAGCTATGGGGGTACCTCCCAGGTCGAAGACTCTGGGGGAGAGAGGGGAGCGAAGGTGGCAAGGAGCAGCTCGGGAACGGTGGCCGGGCTCACCGCTGCGGCCCTCGCCGCGGTCGCGTTCCTCGCCTATCAGGCCTCCGCGAACGTGCCCGAGAACCTCGCGAAGCCCTCCGTCGGCGATGTGTCACCCGCCGCACGTCCCTCCGGCGGGGCGGACCAGCCGCAGAAGAACCCGCTGGACCTGCCCGCGAAGTCCGGTACGGGCATGCGCGTCGTCTACGCGCTGACCGAGCAGCGGGTCTGGCTGGTGGACGAGAAGGGGCTGCCGTCTCGCACCTTCGCGGTCATGCCCAGCACGGTGAACCCGCTGTCCGGCCAGTACGTCGTGACCTCGAGGAGCGGCAGCATCCGGGGGTCGGACGGGGTGCAGATCGAGCACGTCGTGCGGTTCGCGAACGTCGACGGCGTGCACGTCGGGTTCAGCGCCGCGGTGGACGGCTCGATGCCGGCCCCGGACCCGGAGAAGAAGACCGGCGGCGTGCGGATGAAGCGCGCGGACGGCGACGCGCTGTGGACGTTCGCGACGATCGGCTCCAAGGTCGTCGTCGTCCCGTAACGGCCCGGGCCCTACGGCAACGCCCGTGGCCCTACGGCCGCACGCGCGTGGACACCGGAACTGGGTCCCTTGGCGCCGTAGACGTACCGGCCCTACGGCCGCACGCGCGTGGACACCACTCGCCTGAACGCCACTCGTACGGGCTACGCGGCGTTGCGCCGTTCCTCGCACCGGTCGGTCCCGGCGGGCTCCGGAGTCTCCGCGTCGCGCTCCCGCGGCGGAGTGGAGACCGCGCTGGCCGCCGCGCACGACGCCAGCAGATCCCGCATCGAGAAGGCCGACGGTGACCGCGGCCGCGACTGCGGCTGCACTTCACGCTCGGGCGCCGACATGGATGCCTCCTGGGGCTCCGGGGGCAGGCTTGGTTAGGTAGGCCTAACCAGGTCGTGGTATCCATGTGACCACGCCCGGAGCAGCGCACGCAACAGTTTGCCGACGTCTTGTCGGAACGTACACAACCAGCGGGTCGGGCCGGGCCGGGACTCCGCCGCGTCGGTCAGGCCGTGAGCCCCTCGAGCCCCGCGTCCTCCCAGCGTGTGCCGGTGCCCGTCACGGTGACCGTGCGTCGCTCGTCGTCCGTGTTGCCGACGACCCGGTGGATGACCACGTGCAGCCGGTCGTCGGACAGGTCCTCCACCTTGCCGTCGCCCCACTCCACGACCACCACGGACTCGGGCAGCGAGACGTCGAGATCGAGGTCCTCCATCTCGTCGAGCCCGCCGCCCAGCCGGTACGCGTCGACGTGCACGAGCGCGGGGCCGCCGACCAGCGAGGGGTGCACGCGGGCGATGACGAAGGTCGGGGACGTGACGGCGCCGCGTACGCCCAGGCCCTCTCCGAGGCCGCGCGTCAGCGTCGTCTTGCCCGCGCCGAGCTCACCGGAGAGCAGCACCAGATCACCGGGCCGCAGCAGCTTCGCGAGCCGGCGGCCCAGCTCCTTCATCTGGTCCGGGGAGGTGAGAGTGAGACGAGCGGCGGCCTCAGCCGCCGGGCTGTGCGGTGCTTCCATACGTGCCAACGTTAGCCGCTGCCGGGACCGCGCCGACGCGGACCAGCAGGTCCGCCAGCCGGTCGGTGACCACCTCGGGGTGCTCCAGCATCACCAGATGCCCGGCGTCCGGCACGATCACCAGCTCCGCGTCGGGCAGCAGGTCCGCGATCGCCTCGCTGTGCGAACTGGGCGTGACCAGGTCCCTGTCCCCGGCCAGGACCAGCACCGGGACCTCCTGGAAGATGCCCAGCGCCTCGGCCTTGTCGTGCTCCTGGAACGCCGGGTAGAACTCGGCGACCACATCGATCGGAGTGCCCTCGATCATCCGCTCGGCGAACCGGGCCACCGCCGGGTCCACGTCCTTCGAGCTGAACGAGTACCGCTTGATCAGGCCCGCGAACAGGTCGGCCGTGGCCCTGCGGCCCCGCTCGACCAGCTCCGCCTGCGAACCGAGCGCCCGCAGGACTCCCGGCAGCACGCGCCGCACCACGTTGACGCCCGCCACCGGCAGACCGTAGTTCACCTCGCCGAGCCTGCCCGCCGACGTACCGACGAAGGTGGCGCCGACGACGCGCTCCCGGATCAGCTCGGGGTAGTGGGCGGCCAGCGCCATCATCGTCATGCCGCCCATGGAGTGGCCGACCAGCACCAGCGGGCCCTCGGGCGCAGCCGCGTCGATGACCGCCTTGAGGTCGCGGCCCAGCTGGTCGATGGAGACCGGCACGCCGTCCGGGCCCGACTGGGCGGCCCCGCGGCCGGAGCGGCCGTGGCTGCGCTGGTCCCAGTGGACCGTGCGGACCAGGCCGCGCAGCGCGGCCCGCTGGAAGTGCCACGCGTCCTGGCTGAGGCAGTAGCCATGGCTGAAGACGACGGTGACCTGCGCGGGCGACTTGCGGCCGAAGAGCCGGCGCCTGCGCGGCCCGGCGCCACCCGCCTCCGGGTCGACCTCGTCGGTCTCGTAGTAGAGCGCCGTGCCGTCGTCCGCCGTGGCCCGGCCGGGGGTGCCGCGCAGGCCCCCGTAGGGACCGGAGGCGTCCAGCGCGAGCCGGGCCTTGCGGCGCATGCCGCGGCCCACGGTCATCCGCTCTATCGCGACGCCCGCCGCCGCACCGGCGGCGATCACTCCTATGGCGGCGCCGGCGAAGCCTGCCCGGCGCCAGTTGCCCGCGGCCGCGTCGGTCACCGCCGCCGCCACGTCCCCCGCGCTGCTCTCGCTCACCGTGCCGCTCCTACGGGTCCAGGTCTCAGTGGTCTCGTCACTGCTCGTCGATGTAGACGCGCGGGACGCGCGCGCCGATCCGCGTCACGATCTCGTACGCGATGGTTCCGGCCGCCTCGGCCCAGTCCTCGGCGGACGGCTCGCCACGGTCGCCCGGGCCGAACAGCACCGCCTCCGCCCCCTCCTGGACCGTGTTGCCGCCGTCCGGGCCGAGGTCGACCACGAACTGGTCCATCGCGACCCGGCCCGCCACACGCCGCCACTTGTCCCCGATCAGCACCGGGCCGCGGCCCGACGCGTGCCGGGGGATGCCGTCGGCGTAACCGACGGGGATCAGGCCCAGGGTGGTCTCGCGGTCCGTGACGTAGTGATGCCCGTAGCTGACGCCATGGCCCGACGGGACGTGCTTGACGAGCGCCACCGATGCCTTGAGCGTCATCACCGGCCGCAGACCGAGGTCGGCGGGGGCGCCCAGCTCCGGGCTGGGCGAGATGCCGTACACCGCGATGCCCGTGCGCACCAGGTCGAGGTGCGTCTCGGGGAGGGTCAACGTGGCCGGGGAGTTGGCGATGTGCCGGACCTCGGGCTCGACGCCCTCCTTCTCGGCGTACGCCACCAGGTCCTTGAAGACGGCCAGTTGGGCGGCGATGGAGGGGTGGCCCGGCTCGTCGGCGCACGCGAAGTGCGACCACAGTCCGGTGACGCGCACCGTGCCCGCCTCCTCGGCGGCGCGGGCGGCTGCGACCAGCTCGCCCCAGTCGGCGGGCGGGCAGCCGTTGCGTCCGAGGCCGGTGTCCGCCTTGAGCTGGATACGGGCCGGGCGGCCGGCCTCCCGGGCCGCGCGGGTGACTTCCCGCAGCGCCCACAGGCCGCTCACCGCCAGGTCGAGGTCCGCCTCGATACCCGCGCGCCAGGGCCCGCCGGGCGTCCACAGCCAGCACAGCACCCGGCTGCGGATCCCGGCCGCCCGCAGCGCCAGCGCCTCCTCGGGCGTCGCGGTGCCGAGCCAGGTCGCACCCGCCTCGAGCGCGGCCTTCGCGCAGGGCACCATCCCGTGGCCGTACGCGTCCGACTTCACCACGGCCATCACGGCGGCACGGGGCGCCCGCGCGCGCAGTGCGCGGACGTTGGCGCGCAGCGCGGCGAGGTCGATCTCTGCGCGGGCTCGAAAGGGTGCGTTCTGAGTCATCGCCGTCAGTCTCTCAGAGGCCCGCGACAGAGTTCGTACGGCAACGACCGCGAGTGGCCCTGGTCACCCGCGTGACGGGTCGGGCCTCGTGGTTTCGTACGACAGGCATCCGGCCGCCCGGCCGCGCCCGGCAGACAGGGTCCTTCGGGAGCCCGTCCGGCGGCCGAAGGCCGATACCCGGGCCAACTGGGGGATACCGGGCCCGTCTTCGGCCCGCGCGGGAGCGGTCCCGGGGGCCTGCGGCCGGCGCGTCAAAGCGTCCTCGTGTCGCGCCAGGCCCGCGGGATCGCCCCGGCTACGTCATGGGCCGACACCGGGGCGTCGTGGGAGACCAGACGGGCCGCGAGCCCGTGCAGATACGCGGCCACGGACGCGGCGTCGAACGGCGCGAGTCCTGCCGCGAGCAGGGACCCGCCCAGCCCGGACAGCACATCCCCGCTCCCGGCGGTGGCCAGCCAGGACGTGCCGGTCGGGTTCACCCGGACCGGGCGGCGCGGATCCTGGTCCGCCACGAGGGTCGTGGAGCCCTTGAGCAGCACCGTGGCCCCGTACTTCGCGGCCAGCGCCCGTACTGAGGCGAGCCGCGCCCCCTCGACCTCCTCGCGCGACACGCCGAGCAGCGCGGCCGCCTCGCCCGCGTGCGGGGTGAGCAGCGTCGGGGCGGTACGGGCCTGCACGGCGGCCGGGTCCAGGGCACGGAGCCCGTCCGCGTCGACCAGCACCGGCACGTCGGAGTCCAGCACCTCGCCCACGCCGGGCCCGTCGCCCAGGCCGGGCCCGACGACCCAGGCCTGTACGCGGCCCGCCTTCGACGGGGGCCAGCCGTGGACCAGCGCCTCGGGGAACCGGGCGATGACGGCGTCGGAGCCGGGGCCCACGTACCGCACGGCGCCCGCGCCCCCGCGCAGCGCGCCCGCCACGGCGAGCACGGCCGCCCCCGGGTAGCGCGCGGACCCGGCGACGATGCCCACGACCCCGCGCCTGTACTTGTCGCTCTCCGCGGCGGGAACCGGCAACAGCTGGGCCACGTCCGCGTGTTGCAGGGCCTCCAGCTCCGGCACGGAGGGCAGATGCGGCTCGAGCCCGATGCCGACGAGCCGTACGGCGCCCGAGTGCTCCCGCGCGGGATCGATCAGCAGGCCCGGCTTGTACGTCCCGAACGTGACGGTCGCGTCGGCCCGCAGCGCCTCGCCCGCGACCTCGCCCGTGTCCGCCTCGATCCCGCTCGGCAGGTCGACGGCGACGACCGTCGCGTGGGATCCGCGTGCCGCGCGCGCGACCGGTACGGCATCGGGACGCAGGCCGCCGTGGCCGCCGATGCCCGTGATCCCGTCGAGCACCAGGTCCGCCGCGGCCAGCACCTCGTACGGGTCGTCGGCGACCCGGCCCCCGGCCTTCAGCAGTGCCGCGAGCCCGGCCCGGTGGGCGCGGTCGGGCGTGAGCAGTACGGCGTTCACGCCGGCGCCGCGCCGGGCGAGCCTGGCCCCGGCGTACAGGGCGTCGCCCCCGTTGTCGCCGCTCCCCGCCAGGACCACGACCCTGGCCCCGTACACCCGCCCGAGCAGCCCGGCGACCACGGCGGCGAGGCCGGCGGCGGCCCGCTGCATGAGCGCGCCCTCCGGCAACCGGGCCATCAACTCGGCCTCGGCGGCCCGTACGCTCTCCACGCTGTAGGCATGACGCATGCTCAGAAGCATGCCGTGCGGTGCCCTCCGGAGCCACGCCGCCGTGCCCGAAACACACGAGCACCGGCACCGGTCGATCGCCGTCCTGGGCACAAACCACCCACCGGTCGGGGGGACAACCGGGGCGGGGCCGTGCAGGGTCGCCCCCGCAGAAATCGCGCGGAGGTACCGGACGACGCCCTACCCACCGATTTCGTAGAGGCGAGGAGGGGCCCCGCACCACCACCCACGGACAGCGGCCGCACCCGGCCCGTCCGGGGGTCCCCATGCCGCAGGGCGTAGGGGGCACTTGAGGACGGACACACCGGACGCCCGCCACGGCACCGGGCACACCCCCACCCCATCCCGCACACCGCACCGCGGGAGGCGCCGGCAAGGACGTCGCGCCCCGAACGGCCGGAGGCCCCGTCACCCCTCCGCGATCACCACCGCCGACGCCACGCCCGCGTCGTGGCTGAGCGAGACGTGCCAGGACCGCACCCCCCGCGCCTCCGCAGCCGCTGCCACGGTCCCCCGGACCCGCAGCCGCGGCCGGCCGGAATCCTCGACGTACACCTCGCAGTCCGTCCAGAGCAGCCCGGCCGGGGCGCCCAGCGCCTTCGCGACCGCCTCCTTCGCGGCGAAGCGGACCGCGAGCGAGGCGACCCCGCGCCGCGCCCCGCTCGGCAGGAGAAGCTCGCTCTCGAGGAACAGCCGGTCCGCCAGCCCCGGCGTCCGCCGCAGTGCATCCTCGAACCGGTCGATCTCGGCGACGTCGATCCCCACCCCGATGATCATTCGACGGTGACCGACTTCGCCAGGTTCCGTGGCTGGTCCACCTCATTGCCGCGTGCTGTCGCCAGCTCGCACGCGAACACCTGCAGCGGCACCGTCGCGACCAGCGGCTGCAGCAGCGCGGGAGTCGCCGGGATGCGGATCAGATGATCCGCGTACGGCGCCACCACCTCGTCGCCCTCCTCGGCGATCACGATCGTCCGCGCTCCCCGCGCCCGGATCTCCTGGATGTTCGACACGATCTTGTCGTGCAGGACGGACCGGCTCCGCGGCGACGGCACGACCACCACCACCGGAAGGTCCTCCTCGATCAGCGCGATCGGCCCGTGCTTGAGCTCGCCCGCCGCGAAGCCCTCCGCGTGCATGTAGGCCAGCTCCTTGAGCTTGAGCGCTCCTTCCAGGGCGACCGGGTACCCCACGTGCCGCCCCAGGAAGAGGACGGTGTTCTTGTCCACGAGCGACCGTGCCAGCTCCCGCACGGGCTCCATCGTCTCCAGGACCCGGTCGACCTCGCCGGCGATCTTCGAGAGGTCGCGGATGACGGCCCGGATCTCGTCCCCCCACTTGGTGCCCCGGACCTGCCCCAGATACAGCGCCACCAGGTAGCACGCCACCAGCTGCGTCAGGAACGCCTTCGTCGACGCGACCGCGACCTCGGGGCCCGCGTGCGTGTAGAGCACGGCGTCGGACTCGCGCGGAATCGTCGATCCGTTGGTGTTGCAGATGGCCAGGACCCTCGCGCCCTGCTCGCGCGCGTGCCGCAGCGCCATCAGCGTGTCCATGGTCTCGCCGGACTGCGAGATCGCGATCACGAGTGTCCGCTGGTCGAGGATCGGGTCCCGGTAGCGGAACTCGCTCGCCAGCTCGACCTCGCACGGAATGCGCGTCCAGTGCTCGATCGCGTACTTCGCGATCATCCCCGCATGGAAGGCCGTACCGCACGCCACGATCACGACCTTCTGCGCTTCCCTCACCACCCGGTCCGGGATCCGCAGTTCGTCCAGGGTCAGCGACCCGTTCGCGTCGATCCGCCCGAGCAGGGTGTCGGCGACCGCCTTCGGCTGCTCGGCGATCTCCTTGAGCATGAAGTAGTCGTAGCCGCCCTTCTCCGCTGCGGAGGCGTCCCAGTCCACGTGGTACGTCCGCACCTCGGCCGGCGCGCCGTCGAAGTCGGTCACGGTGACGGCGTCGCGCCGCAGTTCGACCACCTGGTCCTGGCCCAGCTCGATCGCGGAGCGCGTGTACGCGATGAACGCCCCCACGTCCGAGGCGAGGAAGGCCTCCCCCTCCCCCACGCCGACGACCAGCGGCGAGTTGCGACGGGCCCCCACGACCACGTCCGGCTCGTCCGCGTGCACCGCGACCAGCGTGAACGCGCCCTCCAGCCGGCGGCACACCAGCCGCATCGCCTCCGCCAGCTCACCGCAGGAGGAGAACTCCTCGGCGAGCAGATGCGCGACGACCTCGGTGTCGGTCTCGGACGCGAGATCGTGCCCGCGCTCGGTCAACTCGGCACGCAGCGCCGCGAAGTTCTCGATGATGCCGTTGTGGACCACGGCGACGCGTCCCGCGTTGTCCAGATGCGGATGCGCGTTGGCGTCGGTCGGCCCGCCGTGGGTGGCCCACCGGGTGTGCCCGATGCCCGTCGAACCGCTCGGCAGCGGCCGGTCGACCAGCTCCTTCTCCAGGTTCAGGAGCTTGCCCGCCTTCTTGGCCCCGGCCAGCCCGCCGTCGGCGAGCACGGCGACGCCCGCCGAGTCGTACCCCCGGTATTCGAGCCGCTTGAGCCCCGCGATCACGACATCGAGCGCGGACTGCGCTCCCACATAACCCACGATTCCGCACATGGCCGCAGCCTACGGCGTACCGCGCGCGCCGCCCCGGACCCGGGGTGCGGCTGTCCCTGCCCGCCGCCCGCCCGCGCCACTGTGACGTACTCCACCGACATTCATGTCCGGCGTGTCCGCAGACGCCCCCGGGCGTGAGCGACGCCACGCCGCACTCCGTCCGGCCTGGGCCGACAATGAGCGTGTGATCACTTCGCCGCCACGAAGCCGCAGGCCCGACAGGACCGAGACGTCCCCCTACGTCGACCTCACCCGGGACGAGTGGAGCGCCCTCCGCGAGAGGACCCCGCTCCCGCTGACCGCCGCCGAGGTCGAGCAGCTGCGAGGGCTCGGTGACGTCATCGACCTCGACGAGGTGCGGGACATCTACCTGCCGCTCTCCCGGCTGCTCAATCTGTACGTCGGCGCCACGGCCAATCTCCGCGGCGCGCTCAACACCTTCCTCGGGGAGGCGGGCAACGGCCACGGCACCCAGCGCGGCACGCCGTTCGTGATAGGCGTCGCGGGGTCCGTCGCCGTCGGCAAGTCCACGGTCGCCCGTCTGCTCCAGGCCCTGCTCGCCCGCTGGCCCGAGCACCCGCGCGTCGAACTCGTCACCACCGACGGGTTCCTGTACCCGATGAAGGAGCTCCAGGCCCGCGGCCTGATGTCGCGGAAGGGTTTCCCCGAGTCGTACGACCGGCGCGCGCTCACCCGCTTCGTCGCCGACATCAAGGCGGGCAAGGACGAGGTCACCGCCCCCGTCTACTCGCACCTCATCTACGACATCGTGCCCGGCGAGCGCCTCACCGTCCGCCGCCCCGACATCCTCATCGTCGAGGGACTCAACGTCCTCCAGCCGGCGCTCCCCGGCAAGGACGGCCGCACCCGCGTCGGGCTCGCCGACTACTTCGACTTCTCCGTGTACGTCGACGCGCGGCCCGAGGACATCGAGTGCTGGTACCTCAACCGCTTCCGCAAGCTCCGCGAGACGGCCTTCCAGGACCCGTCCTCGTACTTCCGGAAGTACACCCAGGTGTCGGAGGAGGAGGCGCTGGACTACGCCCGCACCATGTGGCGCACGATCAACGGGGTCAATCTGCTGGAGAACGTGGCTCCGACCCGGGGACGTGCCACGCTGGTCGTGCGCAAGGGCCCGGACCACAAGGTCCAGCGCCTGTCCCTTCGCAAACTCTGAGGAGCCCTGCGTGCTGCACCTGCGCCTGATCGTCCCGCCGGACCGCACCGACGAGGTGGTGCGTACCGTCGAGAGGACGGTCGGTACGGCCCACCTCGCCGTGCTGACGGGCGCCGCCCGCAACCCGTCGGGCGATCTGGTGCTCTGTGACGTGGCACGCGAGGCCGGCGACGCGCTGATCGGCCATCTCCGCGAACTCGGCCTGGACAAGGACGGCTCCATCGCCGTCGATTCCATCGATCTGTCGCTGTCCACGCGTGCCGACGAGGCGGAGGAAGAGGCTCCGGGCGAGGGCGCGGACGCGGTCCTGTGGGAGCAGCTGACGGACGCGACGCACGAGGAGTCGACGCTCTCGTTCACCTACATGGCGTTCCTGACTCTGGCGACGATGATCGCCGCGTGCGGTGTGGTGCTCGACAATGCGATCCTCATCGTGGGCGCGATGGCCGTCGGCCCGGAGTTCGGCCCGCTCGCCGGGTTCAGTACGGCGATGGTGCAGCGTCTGCCGCGGCTGGCCTGGCGCTCACTGGCGGCACTGATCGTGGGCTTCGCGGCGGCGATGGCGGTGACGGTCCTCTTCAGCTACTTCATGGACGGCGCCGGACTCTTCGAGCGCGCGATGCTGAGGGCCGACCGGCCCAACACGGGCTTCATCTACGATCCCGACGCGTTCTCGTTCGTCGTCGCCGTGCTCGCGGGCATCGCCGGCACGCTCTCGCTCACCTCGGCGAAATCGGGCGCCCTGGTGGGCGTGGCCATCTCCGTGACGACGGTCCCGGCGGCGGCCAACGCGGCGGTGGCGCTCAGCTACGGCGAGTACGGCCAGGCCTGGGGCTCCGCGGAGCAACTGCTGCTCAATCTGCTCGGCATCATCCTCGCCGGCACGCTCACGCTGTTCGCCCAGAAGTGGCTGTGGTCGCGCCGGCGGAGGCGTGCGGGGAAGTCAGCGGCCTGACAGCGTCTCGGCGAGCCAGTCGAAGACGACCTCGCAGTGCTGCTGCGGGGCCATCGGTGAGCAGTGCAGCTGCGCGCCGGTGGCCGCGGTGAGCTTCACGTAGTCCTTGGGCGAGGTCAGCTTGTCGAACATCTGGCGTGCCTGGCCCGGGTAGAACTGCTCGTACTCGTAGTCCAGGACCAGCGTGGGCATCTTGATGCGGCCCACGACACTCGTGATGTCCAGCGACTCGATCAGCTTGGCGGGGGTGTAGAAGTCGGTGAAGATCTTGCCCTCACGGGCGTCGAGCATCGCCGGCACGGAGAAGGGCTCGAAGCGCTTCTTCAGCGTCGCGGCATCGGCCGGAGGCAGCTCGGGGACGACCTCCTTGTTCCAGATGTTGTTGGTCTCCGCCTTGCTCGGCGTGAGGATCTCCCGGATCTCCTGCGGAAAGCCCAGCCACGGCGTCAGGCAGCCGGGCATCGCCACCAGAGCGGCGATCCTGTCCTCGAAGGCCGCGGCCCGGGGCGCCAGGTCGCCCGCCATGCTCAGTCCGGTCAGGCCGATCTTGTCGGCGTCGACGTCCGGGCGGGCGGCCAGCCAGTCGACGAGCGGTGTGACGACCTTCTCCCAGGTCGGAGTGAAGACCACCTGGTCCACGAAGAGCAGCTGCCCCTGGCCGGGCCCGTCGTACACGAGGGCGTTCCAGCCGCGGTCCAGGGCGGCCGGGACACCGTAGGTCCACATGTCGACGTTCTGCCCGTCGCTGCCGTTCGTGAGGATCACGGTGGGGCGGCGCCGATCGGACTCGTCCGGCCGGAAGAACCACACCGGCAGCGGTGTCGTCCCGTACGGGACGGTCGTCTTCAGCGGTGCCGGGTCGCACAGGTCGCAGAACTTGTCCCAGGCGGCGCGCCCGGCCTTGTACAGCTGCTCCTCGCTGCCGGGGTCGTCGGAGCCGAGGACGAAGAACAGCGCCTGGCCGTAGTACTGCGCGGCGCGAAGCGCCCGGAAGCGCGTGGTCCGGTCGTCGGGTTTGCTGCCCTCGGGCGGATCCATGAGCTGGTCGCCGAGCTTCTTGAAAGTCTCGACGTACGTCTGCGAGGAGAGGCCGGCCTTGTTGATCGTGTTGACGGCGGTGAGTACCTCGCCCACCTCACCGGCACCCGAACCGGCGCCACCCAGCGCCATGAGCCCGTTGAAGTTGAACGCCGGGTCCTTGAAGAGCGTCATCACGCCGGGGGTGGGACCACCCGCCGGTGCGGAGACCGACGCCGTGGGACTGGGTGTGGGTGCGGCCGCGGGCGACGCGCCGGACGGTGTGCACCCGGCGGCCAGTACGGCACCGGCCCCTCCGACGAGCCCGGCGATCGCGGTACGGCGGGAGGGTCCGGAGGCGCGATCACCTGATACGTACGTCATGCCAGCCGAACGTACGAGCCGCGCCTCCGGGCCCCTCCCCGCGACACCAGCCGTTCCCCCGTACGGCGCTGTGCGGCGTGCTCCGTCAGCCCAGCGCCGACTTCACCGCGTCGGCCAGCCGTCCCGCAACCGCCTGTGCCTGGTCGATGTCCGCGGCCTCGACCATCACGCGGACGAGGGGCTCGGTGCCGGACGGGCGCAGCAGCACCCGGCCCGTGGAGCCGAGCTCGCGCTCCGCGTCGGTGACCGCCGCCGCCAGATCGTCCGATGTCGCGACGCGCGACTTGTCGACGTCCGGGACGTTGATCAGGACCTGCGGCAGGCGGTCCATCACACCGGCCAGCTCCGCCAGCGAGCGCCCCGTCGCCGCGATCCGCGCCGCCAGCATCAGACCGGTCAGCGTGCCGTCGCCGGTGGTCGCGTGGTCGAGGACGATGACGTGGCCGGACTGCTCGCCGCCGAGGGCGTACCCGTGCTCCTTCATCGACTCCAGGACGTAGCGGTCGCCGACCGCCGTCTGCACCAGCTCGATGCCCTCGCGCTCCATCGCCAGCTTGAAGCCGAGGTTCGACATGACGGTCGCGACGACGGTGTTCCCGCGCAGCGTGCCCGCCTCGCGCATGGACAGGGCCAGCACGGCCAGGATCTGGTCGCCGTCGATCTCGTTGCCCTGGGCGTCCACGGCGAGGCAGCGGTCGGCGTCACCGTCGTGGGCGATGCCGAGGTCCGCCCGGTGCTCGACGACCGCGGCCTTCAGCAGGCCCAGGTGGGTGGAGCCGCAGTTGTCGTTGATGTTGAGCCCGTCCGGCTCGGCACCGATCGTGACGATCTCCGCCCCGGCCCGTGCGAACGCCTCGGGCGAGACCCGGGCCGCCGCACCGTGCGCCTCGTCGAGGACGACCTTCAGCCCGTCGAGCCGGTTCGGCAGGACCCCGATCAGGTGGGCGACGTACTTGTCGAAGCCCTCGTCGTAGTCGCGCACACGGCCCACCCCGGCGCCCGTCGGCCGGTCCCACGGCGCGCCGGTGCGGTGCTCCTCGTACACGGACTCGATACGGTCCTCCAGCTCGTCGGCCAGCTTGTGGCCGCCGCGCGCGAAGAACTTGATGCCGTTGTCGGGCATGGCGTTGTGGCTCGCGGAGAGCATCACGCCGAGGTCGGCGCCCAGCGCGCCGGTGAGGTACGCCACAGCGGGGGTGGGCAGCACACCGACGCGCAGGACGTCCACGCCCGCGCTCGCGAGACCCGCCACGACGGCGGCCTCCAGGAACTCCCCGGACGCGCGGGGATCACGCCCGACCACCGCCGTCGGCCGATGGCCCTCGAACGTGCCCGCCTCGGCGAGCACGTGCGCCGCCGCGACCGACAGACCGAGCGCGAGCTCCGCCGTCAGATCCGCGTTGGCGACACCGCGCACACCGTCCGTGCCGAAGAGTCGTCCCACTGGTGTCCTCCGAAAATGCTCCGAAAACGAGGGGCCTCGTAGCGTTGTCCTGTGTTTATACGCCCGAGGCATCGAGTTGTGTCACCCCGGGGGGTCACCCCGGGTCCGTTCCCGTCCGTTCAAACGGAACGCCCCGGCAGCACGGAGTGCCGCCGGGGCGAACGTATGCCGTATGTGGCAAGCAGGCGGGATTAGCGCTTGCTGTACTGCGGCGCCTTACGGGCCTTCTTCAGACCGGCCTTCTTGCGCTCGACCGCACGGTCGTCGCGGCTCAGGAAGCCGGCCTTCTTCAGCGGGCCGCGGTTGTTGTCCACGTCCGCCTCGTTCAGCGCGCGGGCCACGCCGAGGCGCAGGGCGCCGGCCTGGCCGGAGACGCCGCCACCCGAGATGCGGGCGATGACGTCGTAGCGGTTGTCGAGCTCGAGCACCTTGAAGGGCTCGTTGACTTCCTGCTGGTGCACCTTGTTGGGGAAGTAGTCCTCAAGGGTGCGACCGTTGATCTTCCACTTGCCGGTGCCCGGAACGATCCGGACGCGGGCGATGGCGTTCTTCCGACGGCCGAGGCCGGCGGCCGGCTGCGGCTCGCCGAAGCGGGACGCGAGCGACTCGCTGGTGTACTCGCCCTCGACGGGGGTCTCGGACTCGAAGGTGGTGACCTCTGCGTAGGTCTCTTCGCCCTCGAGCGGAACTTCGGTGGTGGTCTCGTCGGCCACGATTCTCCTCAGAATTCTCTTCGTCTTAGGGGGTGGCCGGACTTACTGCGCGACCTGGGTGATCTCGAACGGGACCGGCTGCTGAGCAGCGTGCGGGTGGTTCTCGCCCGCGTAGACCTTCAGCTTCGAGAGCATCTGACGGCCCAGGGTGTTCTTGGGGAGCATGCCCTTGACGGCCTTCTCGACGGCCTTCTCGGGGTTCTTCTCGAGGAGCTCGTCGTAGCGGATCGAGCGCAGACCACCCGGGTAGCCGGAGTGACGGTACGCCATCTTCTGGGTCCGCTTGTTGCCGGACAGGTGCACCTTGTCGGCGTTGATGATGATGACGAAGTCACCAGCGTCAACGTGCGGCGCGTAGATCGGCTTGTGCTTGCCCCGCAGAAGGGTGGCGGCAGTGGTCGCCAGACGACCCAGGACGACGTCCCGGGCATCGATGACGTGCCACTGGCGGGTGACATCGCCGGGCTTGGGGCTGTACGTACGCACGGTCGTAGCCTTCGCTTCTCAGTGTTGGGGTATCCCCAAGCCCTAGGGCTTAGGGGAAGGGTCCTAAGGCCACCCGGACGATCACGACAGCCTTGGCCGCACATCGGGGACGCAACCCGAGTGCATGCCGCTGGTCATCGGCCCGGTGAACCGGCGTAAGGGCCCCTCGCGTGAGAACGACCAAGCCAATACGCATAACGAACCAGAAGAATACCTTCGGGCACCCACGCGGGTCAAAACGCCTCGGCCCACAGCCGGGGACGCGGCCGAAGGCCCAGGCGGCGCTACCGCTCCCGTTCCACCCGCCGCTCGTCCCACACCGGCTCCGCCGTCTCCCGTACGCGACCGTCCGCGCCGAAGACCAGATACCGGTCGAAGGACTTCGCGAACCAGCGGTCGTGCGTGACCGCCAGCACGGTCCCCTCGTACGCCTCCAGGCCCTCCTGCAGCGCCTCCGCCGACTCCAGGTCCAGGTTGTCCGTCGGCTCGTCCAGCAGCAGCGCGGTCGTCCCGCGCAGCTCCAGCAGCAGGATCTGGAAGCGCGCCTGCTGCCCGCCCGACAGACGGTCGAACGACTGGTCGCCCTGCTGTTCCAGCTCGTACCGCCGCAGCGCGCTCATCGCCCCGCCCCGGTCCTTGGCATGCTCCGTCCAGAGAATGTCGACGAGGGGGCGGCCCAGCAGCTCCGGGTGTGCGTGGGTCTGGGCGAAGTGCCCGGGCACGACCCGCGCCCCCAGCTTCCACTCCCCCGTGTGCGACACGCCCTCCCCTGCCAGCAACCGCAGGAAGTGGGACTTGCCCGAGCCGTTCGACCCGAGCACCGCGACCCGCTCCCCGTAGAAGACCTCCAGGTCGAACGGCTTCATCAGGCCCGACAGCTCCAGACCGGAGCAGGTCACCGCCCGCACACCCGTCCGCCCGCCCCTCAGCCGCATCCGGATGTCCTGCTCGCGCGGCGGCTCCGGCGGCGGGCCGGCCTCCTCGAACTTCCTGAACCGCGTCTGCATCGCCCGGTACCGCGACGCCATGTCGGGGCTGTTCGCCGCCTGCTGCCGCAGCTTGAGCACCAGCGCCTTCAGCCGCGCATGCTCCTCGTCCCAGCGCCGCTTCAGCTCCTCGAAGCGCGCGAACCGCTCCCGTCGCGCCTCGTGGAAGGTGTCGAAACCGCCGCCGTGCACCCACACCGTGCTGCCCGAGGGCCCCGGCTCCACCGCCACGATCTTCTGCGCGGCCCGCGACAGCAGCTCCCGGTCGTGGGACACGAAGAGCACCGTCTTACGCGTCTCGCGCAGCCGCTCCTCCAGCCACCGCTTGCCCGGCACGTCCAGATAGTTGTCCGGCTCGTCCAGCAGCAGCACCTCGTCCGGCCCGCGCAGCAGCGCCTCCAGCACCAGCCGCTTCTGCTCACCGCCCGACAGCGTCCGTACCAGCCGCCACTGCGCCTTCTCGTAGGGCATCCCGAGCGCCGCCGTGGTGCACATGTCCCAGACCGTCTCGGCCTCGTACCCCTGCACCTCGGCCCAGTCGCTCAGCGCCTGCGCGTACCGCATCTGCGCGGACTCGTCGTCGACGGACATGATGAGGTGCTCGGCCTCGTCGACCGACCGCGCCGCGTCGCGGATCCGCGGCTGGGCCACGGACACCAGCAGGTCCCGGACCGTGCGTTCGTCCCGCACCGAGCCCACGAACTGCTGCATCACGCCGAGCCCGCCGCTCCCCGACACGGTCCCGCCGTGCGGCTTGAGCTCCCCGGACAGAAGCCGGAGCAGTGTGGTCTTGCCCGCGCCGTTCGCGCCGACGAGCGCGACCACCGCGCCCTCCCCCACCCGGAAGGAGACGTCGCCCAGCAGCGGCCGCCCGTCCGGCAGGTAGTACTCCAGATGTCCGGCCTCGAGATGTCCCATGGCTGGCATTCTCACCGCCGGACACGCTCCCGCCCAACCGGTTTAGGATGCGCGGCATGAGCTTTGGGGGACCCCAGTGGCCGCAGGAGCCGCACCAGCACGCACAGCAGCCGCAGACACCCGACTGGGCCGCGCTGGCGGAAGCGTCCGCAGCGCGCGCCCGGCGCAGAAAGTGGTTGCTCATCGGCGGCGGCGCACTGGCGACGGCGGCGATCGCCGCGATCGTCGCCACGGCCGTCGTCTCGATGAACAAGGACACCGGCGACCCCGGCAAGAACGCCGGTGACCTGCCCACGGCTCCGGATCTGCCGAACGAGACGGGCCGGCCCGAGCCCTCGTTCTCGTCCGTGGCACCGCCTCCCCCGCCCAACCCCAAGGACTTCATATCCAACGAGAAGAAGGACACGGCGCCGCTCAGCGCCGACACCCTCTTCCCCGGCAAGAAGCTGACCATGGGCGACCGGGTGTACGCCAAGGGCCCGACCGCCCGCACCACCAACTGCGCAACGGCCACCCAGGGTTCACTCGGCGCCGTCCTCACCGCCAACGCCTGCGACCAGGTCATCCGTGCCACGTACACCAGGGAAGGCGTGGCCGTCACCGTCGGTGTCGCCGTCTTCCCGACGGAGGCTCAGGCCCGGGCGGCCGTCAAACGGTCCGTCAAGAATGTCGCCCCGCTGGCCGGCTCCGGCGTGGCAGGCTTCTGCAAGGGCGGCCCGGTCTGCCGCTTCGTGGGCAACTCCTACGGCCGGTACGCCTACTTCACGGCCACCGGCCATCTCAACGGAAAGTCCGTCACCAAGGGCGACACCAAGGCGTTCCAGCCGGGCGACGACCTGGCCGAGTTCACGTTCCGTCAGATCGTCGCGCGGGGCGAGATGCAGGCGTCAGCAGCAGCCACCGCTCCCGCCGGTCAGTGAGCCCGGCAGCGACCGCTTGTTGCGGGCCTCCAGGTTCCTGGCGGCCAGCAACTCGTCGGCCGGATAGCCGACTTCCTCCAGCGTGAGCCCGTGCGGCCGTACGACGTGCACGGCCGAGTCCCGCACGCCGGCGGCCAGCACCTTCCCCGGCCAGTCCGCCGGCCGGTGCCCGTCGCCGACGAACAGCATGGCGCCCACCAGCGCGCGCACCATGTTGTGGCAGAAGGCGTCGGCCCTCACGGTCGCGGTCAGGATCCCGTCCGCACCCCGCACCCAGCGCAGCTCCTTCAGCGTCCGGATGGTGGTGGCACCCTCGCGCTTGCGGCAGTACGCGGCGAAGTCGTGCTCCCCCAGCAGCCGTTCGGCGGCGGAGTTCATGGCGTCCACGTCCAACGGCCAGTCGTGCCAGAGCACATGGCCGCGCAGCAGCGGGTCGACACCGCCGGGGTGGTCGGTGACGCGGTAGGCGTACCGCCGCCAGACCGCCGAGAAGCGCGCGTTGAACCCCGCCGGGGCCTCCTCGGCCTTCCACACCCGCACATCGTGCGCGAGCCGACCGGCGAGCCTCCGCAGCAGCTTCTCCCGGTGCTCGTCCCACAGGGACTGCGGGAGATCGACGTGGGCGACCTGTCCACGCGCGTGCACCCCGGCGTCCGTGCGGCCGGCGACGGTCAGCTCGTACGTCACGGACGACCGGGTCACCGTGCGGATCGCGTCCTCGATCTCGCCCTGTACGGTCCGCTGCCCCCGGGTCTGCCGGGCCCAGCCGGAGAACTCCCTGCCGTCGTACGACAGGTCCAGCCGCACCCGCACGAATCCGGGCTTCACGTCGTCGCTCACGTCTCATATCCCTTTCACGGGAACGGGCCCGCCCCCCGATGGGGAACGGGCCCGCTCAGCCGTACAGCCGATCAGAACGCTCAGGCGTCCTTGGCCTCGTCAGCCGGCTTGGCGTCCTCGACGACCTCGGCCTCGGCGGCCTTGGTCTCCTCGGCCTTGGCCTCGTCGGACTCCTTGACCGCGCGCTTGGTGGCGGCCTCGGCCTCGGCGACGGTGGCCTTCTTCGCGATCTCGCCCTCGACGAGCTCGATCACGGCCATCGGGGCGTTGTCGCCACGACGGTTGCCGATCTTGGTGATCCGCGTGTAGCCACCCGGACGCTCGGCGTAGCGCGGGGCGATCTCGGTGAAGAGCGTGTGGACGACGCCCTTGTCCGTGATCGTCTGCAGCACCAGGCGACGGTTGTGGATGTCGCCCTTCTTCGCCTTCGTGATCAGACGCTCCGCGACCGGACGCAGGCGGCGGGCCTTGGCCTCGGTCGTGGTGATGCGGCCGTGCTCGAACAGCGACTTCGCGAGGTTCGCGAGAAGCAGCTTCTCGTGCGCGGCGCTGCCGCCCAGACGGGCACCCTTGGCGGGCTTCGGCATGGTTCTTCTCCTTGAGATCTGCACCGGCCGTATCAGGTACCGGTGTCAGGGCCCCGCAGGCGGACGCCTGCGGGCAGCTATCAGTACTGCTCGGTCTCGACGAACCCGGCGTCCGCGTCGTCGTCGGCGCCGAAGGCGTCGGCGGCGGCGGTCGGGTCGAATCCGGGCGGGCTGTCCTTGAGGGCCAGGCCCATGCCGGCCAGCTTCGCCTTGACCTCGTCGATCGACTTCGCACCGAAGTTGCGGATGTCGAGCAGGTCGGCCTCGGAGCGGGCGACGAGCTCACCCACGGAGTGGATGCCCTCGCGCTTGAGGCAGTTGTACGAGCGGACCGTGAGCTCCAGCTCCTCGATCGGCAGCGCCAGGTCTGCGGCCAGGGCGGCGTCCGTCGGGGACGGACCCATGTCGATGCCCTCGGCGTCGATGTTGAGCTCGCGCGCCAGACCGAACAGCTCGACCAGGGTCTTGCCGGCCGACGCCATGGCGTCACGCGGACGCATGGCCTGCTTGGTCTCGACGTCGACGATCAGCTTGTCGAAGTCGGTGCGCTGCTCGACACGGGTCGCCTCGACCTTGTACGTGACCTTGAGCACCGGCGAGTAGATGGAGTCGACCGGGATACGGCCGATCTCCTGGCCCACCTGCTTGTTCTGCACGGCGGAGACGTAGCCGCGACCGCGCTCGACGGTGAGCTCCATCTCCAGCTTGCCCTTGCCGTTCAGCGTGGCCAGGACCAGGTCGGGGTTGTGGACCTCGACACCGGCCGGGGGCGCGATGTCGGCGGCGGTGACCAGACCCGGACCCTGCTTGCGCAGGTACATCACGACCGGCTCGTCGTGCTCGGAGGAGACGACCAGCTGCTTGATGTTCAGGATCAGGTCGGTGACGTCCTCCTTGACGCCCGGCACGGTGGTGAACTCGTGCAGGACACCGTCGATCCGGATGGACGTGACAGCAGCGCCCGGGATCGAGGAGAGGAGCGTACGGCGGAGCGAGTTGCCGAGGGTGTAGCCGAAGCCCGGCTCCAGCGGCTCGATGACGAACCGGGAGCGGTACTCGTCGACAACCTCTTCGGTCAGCGAGGGGCGCTGAGCGATCAGCATGTCTTCAGTTCCTTCAGTCGTGGGCGCCCGCTATTTGACGCCCTCGGATACAGCAAGGGTACGGGCGGTACGTCCCCGAAGGGCCGTACCGCCCGAAAGAAACCCCTACAGGGTCGGACGCGGCGGCACCGAGCTGCGAATCGTGGGGATGACCCCCACGCCCCCAGCCGGAGGCCACCCGCCTCAGCCCTGTGTCAGACGCGACGGCGCTTCGGCGGACGGCAGCCGTTGTGCGGCGTCGGGGTGACGTCCTGGATCGAGCCGACCTCGAGGCCGGTGGCCTGAAGGGAACGGATCGCGGTCTCACGGCCGGAGCCGGGACCCTTGACGAAGACGTCGACCTTGCGCATGCCGTGCTCCTGCGCGCGGCGGGCGGCCGACTCGGCGGCCATCTGCGCGGCGAAGGGGGTGGACTTGCGCGAGCCCTTGAAGCCGACGTGGCCGGCGGAGGCCCAGGAGATCACGTTGCCGGACGGGTCCGTGATCGAGACGATCGTGTTGTTGAACGTGCTCTTGATGTGCGCGTGGCCGTGAGCGACGTTCTTCTTTTCCTTGCGGCGCACCTTCTTGACTGCGCCCTGGCGTCCCTTGGGGGGCATGTATTTCTCCCGTGGAGGTGGTCGGTCCTACAGCGAAGACCGTGGACAGTCGTCCGCTGTGGACTACTTCTTGCCCGGCTTCTTCTTACCGGCGATGGCGCGACGCGGGCCCTTGCGGGTGCGAGCGTTCGTGCTGGTGCGCTGACCGCGGACCGGCAGGCCACGGCGGTGGCGCAGACCCTGGTAGCAGCCGATCTCGACCTTGCGGCGGATGTCGGCCTGGATCTCGCGGCGGAGGTCACCCTCGGTCCTGAGGTTGGCGTCCACGTACTCGCGGATCTTGACCAGGTCCTCTTCGCCCAGGTCACGAACGCGGGTGTTCGGGTTCACACCGGTCGCGGCGAGGGTTTCCTGCGCCAGCGTGCGGCCGATGCCGAAAACGTAGGTGAGTGCGACCTCCACGCGCTTGTCGCGCGGGATGTCAACACCGGAAACGCGTGCCATTCAATGGCTCCTGTGGTGTTCGGGGGTCTTCCGCAGAACCGCTCCCGACCGCCGACCTCTCCTGATCGAAGAGGTGGTACGTCCGGGTCCCCGGCCCCCGCCGGAGGTGCCGCCGACCCTTGCGGGCTGGGCGGGTTCTGCGTATCTACATGTACTGCTCGCGTCGCGCGAAGTAACTGCGAAATGCAGGAGGTCGTGCGTCAGCCCTGGCGCTGCTTGTGGCGCAGGTTGTCGCAGATGACCATGACCCGGCCGTGACGGCGGATCACCTTGCACTTGTCGCAGATCTTCTTGACGCTCGGCTTGACCTTCATGGGATGTGAGGTTCTCCGGGTCAGTGCCAGCACCCCACGGGAGGGGTGAGGGCAAGATCTACTTGTACCGGTAGACGATCCGGCCACGCGTCAGGTCGTACGGAGAAAGTTCCACGACAACCCGGTCGTCCGGGAGGATACGGATGTAGTGCATCCGCATCTTGCCGGAGATGTGCGCGAGGACTTTGTGACCGTTCTGGAGCTCTACCTTGAACATGGCGTTCGGCAGGGACTCGATCACGGTGCCCTCAATTTCGATGGCACCTTGCTTCTTGGCCACTCTTCGCCCTTCGAATCGGCTACCTTGATCGACTCTCGTTGTCACCTGTCCGCGAGCGGACATACGGGTACACGAGAGCCGACACATCAGTCTACGTCAGGCTCCCGGGAAAAGACGAATCCGGGAAGTTTGCCCATAGGGACAGATCATCATGCGAGGGGATCCGGAGCCGCCGTGACGCCCAGTTCCGCGAGCTTCGCCCGGCCGCCGTCGACGGCGGTGAGGACCAGAGGGCCCTTCTCGGTGAGCGCCACCGAGTGCTCCCAGTGCGAGGACCAGGTGCCGTCCGTGGTGATGACGGTCCAGTCGTCCGAGAGCACCTCGGTGTGCGGGGTGCCGAGGGAGACCATCGGCTCGATGGCCAGGCAGAAGCCGGGGACCAGCTTCGGGCCCTTGCCGCGCTTGCGGGTGACGTAGTTCAGCAGGTGGGGGTCCATGTGCATCTCGGTACCGATGCCGTGGCCGCCGTACTCCTCGATGATTCCGTACTTGCCGCCGGCGGGCCTCGGCTGGCGACGGATGTACGTCTCGACGGCGCGCGAGATGTCGACCAGCCGGTTGCCGTTCTTCATGGCGGCGATGCCGGCCCACATGGACTCCTCGGTCACCCGGGAGAGCTCGAGCAGCTCCGGGGCGTGCCCGTCGCCCACGAAAGCCGTGAACGCCGCGTCGCCGTGCCAGCCGTCGACGATCGCGCCCGCGTCGATGGAGATGATGTCGCCCTCCTTGAGGACGGTCTTCTCGTCGGGGATGCCGTGGACCACGACCTCGTTCACCGACGTGCAGATGGTGGCGGGGAACCCGCCGTACCCGAGGAAGTTCGACTTCGCGCCGTGGTCGGCGATCACCTTGCGGGCGACCTCGTCCAGATCCCTGGTCGTGGCTCCGGGGACCGCTGCCTCACGGGTCGCCGCATGGATGGCGGCGACGACCAGTCCCGCCTCGCGCATCTTCGCGATCTGCTCGGGGGTCTTGATCTGCACCATGGGGGCCGGCGCCTTTCCGGGTCGGGAGCGTAGTCGTGGGTGATCAGCGTGTGGGTAATCAACGATACGGCCGCGGCGTCCAAGGGACACCGCGGCCGTATCGCGTACAACTCAGTGAATGACCGTTGTCAGGCCTGCGGGGCCCGGTCGCTACGGAGAGCCTCCATCGCCCGCTCGGTCACGTCCGCGACCTTGCCGAGCGCGGAGATCGTGACCACCAGGTCCTGCGCCTTGTAGTAGTCGATGATCGGCTCGGTCTGCGTGTGGTAGACCTCGAGTCGCTTGCGCACCGTCTCCTCGGAGTCGTCGTCCCGCTGGTACAGCTCGCCGCCGCAGGCGTCGCAGACGCCCCCGGTCTTCGGCGGCGTGTACGTCACGTGGAAGACGTGCGCGCTCTCGTTACGACAGACACGGCGGCCCGCGATCCGCTTCACGACCTCGTCCTCGGGGACCTCCAGGTCCAGCACCGCGTCGAGCTTCACTCCGTCGGCCTCCAGGGCGGCGTCGAGCGCCTCGGCCTGGGAGACGTTGCGGGGGAAGCCGTCCAGCAGGAAGCCGTTCTGGGCATCCGGCTGAGCCATGCGGTCCCGTGCCATCCCGATGGTGACCTCGTCGGGCACCAGGTTGCCGGCGTCCATGTACGCCTTGGCCTGCTTGCCGAGTTCCGTGCCCTGGCTGATGTTGGCCCGGAAGAGGTCGCCCGTGGAGATGTGAGGGATCGACAGGTTCTTGGCAAGAAACGCAGCCTGCGTTCCCTTGCCGGCACCGGGCGGTCCGACGAGGACGATTCGCATCAGCGGAGGAACCCTTCGTAATTGCGCTGCTGGAGCTGGCTCTCGATCTGCTTCACGGTCTCGAGACCGACACCCACGATGATGAGGATGCTGGTGCCACCGAACGGGAAGTTCTGGTTGGCGCCACCGAAGCCTGCCAACGCCATCGTCGGCACAAGAGCGATCAGACCCAGGTACAGCGAGCCCGGCCAGGTGATCCGGTTGAGCACGTAGCTCAGATACTCGGCGGTAGGTCGACCAGCCCGGATACCCGGGATGAAGCCACCATACTTCTTCATGTTGTCCGCGACTTCCTCGGGGTTGAACGAGATGGCCACGTAGAAGAACGCGAAGAAAACGATCAGGAGGAAGTAGGCGGTGATGTAGTACGGGTGGTCACCGGTGACGAAGTGGGATTCGATCCACGTCTTCCAGCCGGAGGTCCCGCTGGAGAACTGGGCGATCAGCGCCGGAATGTAGAGCAGCGACGAGGCGAAGATGACGGGAATCACACCCGCCTGGTTCACCTTGAGCGGGATGTACGTGGACGTACCGCCGTAGGACCTCCGGCCGATCATCCGCTTCGCGTACTGCACCGGGATCCGGCGCTGGGCCTGCTCGACGAAGACGACGAGCGCGACCATCACGAAGCCGATCAGGATGACCGTGCCGAACTCGATCCATCCCTTGGCGAGCTTGCCGCTCACCTTGATGGCCCACAGCGCGCTCGGGAAGCCGGCCGCGATGGAGATGAACATCAGGATGGACATGCCGTTGCCGATACCGCGGTCGGTGATCAGCTCGCCGAGCCACATGACCGCGGCGGTACCCGCGGTCATGGTGATGACCATGGTGATGGTCACGAAGATCGACTGGTCGGGCACGATCTCGCTCGCGACGGGGCAGCCCGAGAACAGCGCACCGCTGCGCGCGGTGGCGACGAGGCCGGTTCCCTGCAGCACGGCCAGGGCGACCGTGAGGTAACGCGTGTACTGCGTGATCTTGGCCGTGCCGGCCTGGCCCTCCTTCTTGAGGGCTTCGAGGCGCGGAATGACCACGGTCAGCAGCTGCAGGATGATGCTCGCCGTGATGTAAGGCATGATGCCGAGCGCAAAAATGGTGATCTGCAGCAGCGCTCCGCCGCTGAACAGATTGACCAGACCCAGCAGGCTGCCGTTGGACCGCTGTGCCTGGTCGACACAGATCTGGACGTTCTCGTAGCTCACGCCGGGGACCGGGATGTGCGCACCGATCCGGTACAGCACGATGATGCCGAGCGTGAAGAGGATCTTCTTGCGCAGGTCGGGCGTCTTGAACGCCCGGGCGAACGCGGTGAGCACGGTGCCTCCTGCGACCCCCGCGCAAAGCGTCAGAGGTGACGGTCTTGAGGTTCGACGAATACGTGGTTGGTCAAGAACCGCTCGGGACCCTGGTGGGGCGGACCTCGCGGCCGGTGTTCCGAGGGTCACCCCCCGGCATATACAGCAACAACGCACGCCACCTTACCGGCGAGTGCGCCCCCCTTGGAACGACCAACCGGGGATGCCCCATTTGCGAGGCATCCCCGGAAGGTGTTCAGGCCATCGGCTCGTCTCAGACGAGCTCGGTGACGGTGCCGCCGGCAGCGGCGATCTTCTCCTTGGCGGAGCCGGAGACGGCGTCAACCGAAACCTGCAGCGCCACGGAGATCTCGCCCTGGCCCAGGACCTTGACGAGGCTGTTCTTGCGCACCGCACCCTTGGCGACCAGATCGGCCACCGTGACCTCGCCACCCTGCGGGTAGAGCGCGGCCAGCTTGTCCAGGTTCACGACCTGGTACTCGGTGCGGAACGGGTTCTTGAAGCCCTTCAGCTTCGGGAGACGCATGTGGAGGGGCATCTGCCCACCCTCGAAGCGCTCCGGAACCTGGTAGCGGGCCTTCGTGCCCTTGGTACCACGACCGGCCGTCTTACCCTTCGACGCCTCACCACGACCCACACGGGTCTTGGCGGTCTTGGCGCCCGGGGCGGGACGGAGGTTGTGGATCTTGAGCGGGTTGTTCTCCGCCATGATCAGTCGACCTCCTCGACCGACACGAGGTGGCGGACGGTGTGCACCATGCCGCGGAACTCGGGGCGGTCCTCCTTGACGACCACGTCGTTGACCCTCTTCAGGCCAAGCGAACGCAGCGTGTCGCGGTGGTTCTGCTTGCTACCGATGTACGACTTCGTCTGCGTGATCTTGAGGCGAGCCATTACGCACCCGCTCCCGCACCGGCACGCGCACGCAGCAGAGCTGCGGGGGCGACGTCCTCGAGCGGCAGACCACGGCGCGCCGCGATCTCCTCGGGACGCTGCAGACCCTTCAGGGCCGCCACGGTGGCGTGCACGATGTTGATCGCGTTGGACGAGCCGAGCGACTTCGACAGGATGTCGTGAACGCCGGCGCACTCGAGCACGGCACGCACCGGGCCACCGGCGATAACGCCGGTACCGGGGGAAGCCGGCTTGAGCAGGACGACGCCCGCAGCCTTCTCACCCGTGATCGGGTGCGGGATGGTGCCCTGGATACGGGGGACCTTGAAGAAGTGCTTCTTGGCCTCCTCAACACCCTTGGCGATGGCGGCCGGCACCTCCTTGGCCTTGCCGTAACCGACACCCACGGTGCCGTCACCGTCGCCCACCACGACCAGCGCGGTGAAGCTGAAGCGACGACCACCCTTCACAACCTTGGCGACACGGTTGATCGCGACAACGCGCTCAACGTAAGCGGTCTTCTCGGCGGCAGCTGCGCCGCCGTCACGGCCCTTCCGGTCCCGCCGCTCGCCGCCACCGGCACCGCTTCCGCGGCGCTGGGGTCCAGCCATTGGAATTACCTCTCTTCGTTTTCCGCTGAGCTACGGAACCGGCTCAGAACTTCAGGCCGGCTTCGCGGGCGGCGTCCGCCAGGGCGGCGATGCGCCCGGCGTACTGGTTGCCGCCACGGTCGAACACGACAGCCTCGACGCCGGCGGCCTTGGCACGCTCGGCCACGAGCTGGCCGACCTGCTTCGCCTTCGCCGACTTGTCGCCTTCGCCGCCGCGGATGGACGAGTCCAGGGTGGACGCCGACGCGAGGGTGTGACCCGCGAGGTCGTCGATGACCTGAGCCGTGATGCCGCGGTTGGACCGGGTGACGACCAGACGCGGACGCGCCGGAGTACCCGAGATCTTCTTGCGGATGCGGATGTGGCGACGCTTCAGGGAAGCGCCCTTGTAGGCCTTGCCCTTGGCAATCTTCACGCCGTATGCCATGGCTTACTTACCAGCCTTTCCGACCTTGCGGCGGATGACCTCGCCCGCGTACTTCACGCCCTTGGCCTTGTACGGGTCGGGCTTGCGCAGCTTGCGGATGTTCGCGGCGACCTCGCCGACCTTCTGCTTGTCGATGCCCTCGACCGAGAACTTGGTCGGCGACTCGACCTTGAAGGAGATGCCCTCGGGCGCCTCCACCAGGATCGGGTGGCTGTAGCCGAGCTGGAACTCCAGGTTGGAGCCCTTCGCGGCAACGCGGTAACCGACACCGCTGATCTCGAGCGCCTTGACGTACCCCTGGGTCACACCGGTGATCATGTTGGCCACCAGCGTGCGGGACAGGCCGTGCAGGGCCTTGTTCTGACGCTCGTCGTTCGGGCGGGTGACGTTCAGAACGCCGTCCTCACCCTTCACGATCTCGATCGGCGCGGCAACGGTGTGGGTCAGGGATCCCTTGGGACCCTTCACCTGGACCGTACGGCCATCGATGGTGACATCCACGCCGGCGGGAACCGAGATGGGGAGCTTGCCGATACGCGACATGTTTCTTCTCCTCCGTTCCCGACTACCAGACGTAGGCGAGGACTTCCCCGCCCACACCCTTCTTGCTGGCCTGCTTGTCGGTCAGGAGCCCGTGCGACGTGGAGATGATCGCCACGCCCAGGCCACCCAGCACCTTCGGCAGGTTGGTGGACTTCGCGTACACCCGGAGACCGGGCTTGGAGATCCGCTTGATGCCCGCGATGGAGCGCTCACGGTTCGGCCCGAACTTCAGCTCGAGGACGAGGTTCTTGCCGACCTCGGCGTCCTCGACGCGCCAGCCCGTGATGAAGCCCTCCTGCTGGAGGATCTCCGCGATGTGAGACTTGATCTTGCTGTGCGGCATCGTCACGGAGTCGTGGTACGCCGAGTTCGCGTTCCGCAGACGCGTAAGCATGTCTGCGATCGGATCAGTCATGGTCATGAATTGGCCTTCGGCCTCTCTCGCCGGGGTTTCCTGTATGCGCCATCCCTCTCCCCACACATGGGCGGGACGGGTGCGGCGCGGGGACCTACGGCGTAGTAAGTCGATCAGGGCGGCAGGCGCCCAACCCCACAAGCCTACGGCATGTGGAGGTGGGCCCCGCCGACCCGTTGCTTACCGAGAGTCTCCGGTAATTCCCGTGAAAACGGGGATTACCAGGAGCTCTTGGTCACGCCCGGCAGCTCGCCACGGTGAGCCATCTCACGAAGGCACACGCGGCAGAGGCCGAACTTGCGGTACACGGAGTGCGGGCGGCCGCAGCGCTGGCAGCGGGTGTACGCACGCACACCGAACTTGGGCTTACGAGCAGCCTTGGCAATCAGAGCCTTCTTCGCCATCTCGCTTACGCCTCCTTGAACGGGAAGCCGAGGTGACGGAGAAGGGCACGGCCCTCAGCGTCGTTGGTCGCCGTGGTGACCACGGTGATGTCCATACCCCGGACGCGGTCGATCTTGTCCTGGTCGATCTCGTGGAACATGACCTGCTCCGTGAGACCGAAGGTGTAGTTGCCACGGCCGTCGAACTGCTTCGGGGACAGGCCGCGGAAGTCGCGGATGCGCGGCAGCGCGAGCGACAGGGTGCGGTCCAGGAACTCCCACATGCGGTCGCCACGGAGCGTGACGTGGGCACCGATCGGCTGACCCTCACGCAGCTTGAACTGCGCGATGGACTTGCGGGCCTTGGTGACGGCCGGCTTCTGACCGGTGATCGTGGTGAGGTCGCGGATGGCGCCCTCGATCAGCTTGGAGTCGCGGGCGGCGTCGCCCACACCCATGTTGACCACGATCTTCACGAGGCCGGGAACCTGCATGACGTTCTCGTACGAGAACTCCTCACGCAGCTTGCCCGTGATCTCCTCGCGGTACTTCGTCTTGAGACGCGGAGTGGTGGTGGTAGCCATCAGATGTCCTCACCCGTCCGCTTGGCAACGCGGATCTTGTTGCCCTCGTCGTCAAAGCGGTAACCGACGCGGGTCACAACCTTCTTGCCGTCCTTCTCCACGACGAGCTGAACGTTGCTCACGTGGATGGGGGCCTCGGTGGTGACGATGCCGCCGGCCTGCGAGGCACGGCCCGGCTGGTTGGCCTTGGTGTGCTTCTTGACCCGGTTGACACCCTCGACCAGGACGCGGTCCTCGCGGGGGAAGGCCGCGATGACCTTGCCCTGCTTGCCCTTGTCCTTGCCGGTGATGACCTGGACCAGGTCGCCCTTCTTGATCTTCATGCTTACAGCACCTCCGGCGCGAGCGAGATGATCTTCATGAACTTCTTCTCGCGCAGCTCACGGCCGACGGGGCCGAAGATACGGGTGCCGCGAGGGTCGCCGTCGTTCTTCAGAATGACGGCGGCGTTCTCGTCGAAGCGGATGTACGAGCCGTCCTGACGGCGACGCTCCTTGACGGTGCGAACGATGACCGCCTTGACGACGTCACCCTTCTTCACGTTGCCACCGGGGATCGCGTCCTTGACGGTGGCGACGATGACGTCACCGATGCCCGCGTAGCGGCGACCCGAGCCACCGAGAACACGGATGCAAAGGATCTCCTTGGCACCAGTGTTGTCGGCGACGCGCAGCCGCGACTCCTGCTGGATCACGTCTATCTCCTGATCGTCTGCCGGTTCCCGACGGGGTGCCGGTGAGGGCACCCCGCCGAGCCTGGCGGAACTAGTGCTGGGGACTCGCCCCCGGAGGGGTTCCCCCAGCGGGGGGCATGCGGGGGGCGTCGGCCCCCCGCAAAATTACTTGGCCTTCTCGAGGATCTCGACGACGCGCCAGCGCTTCGTCGCGGACAGCGGCCGGGTCTCCATGAGGAGGACGCGGTCGCCGATACCCGCGGCGTTCTGCTCGTCGTGCGCCTTGAGCTTGTTCGTACGGCGGATGACCTTGCCGTACAGCGCGTGCTTCACGCGGTCCTCGACAGCGACGACGACGGTCTTGTCCATCTTGTCGCTGACGACCAGACCCTCACGGGTCTTGCGGAAACCGCGCTCGGTCTTGTTCTCAGTCACGTTGCTCTCGCTCATCAGGCGCTCTCCACCGTTTCGATGCCCAGCTCGCGCTCACGCATCAGGGTGTAGATCCGGGCGATGTCCTTGCGGACGGCCTTCAGCCGGCCGTGGTTCTCGAGCTGACCGGTCGCCGCCTGGAAACGGAGATTGAACAGCTCTTCCTTGGCCTCGCGGAGCTTGGCAACAAGCTCCTCGTTGCCCAGCTCGCGCAGCTCGGACGCCTTGGTACCGGCCGACATCACGCTTCACCTGCCTCGCGCTTGACGATCCGGCACTTCATCGGCAGCTTGTGGGCCGCACGAGTCAGAGCCTCACGCGCAATCTTCTCGTTCGGGTAGGACAGCTCGAACATGACCCGGCCCGGGTGCACGTTCGCCACCCACCACTCGGGCGAACCCTTACCGGAACCCATGCGGGTCTCGGCGGGCTTCTTCGTCAGCGGGCGGTCCGGGTAGATGTTGATCCAGACCTTGCCGCCACGCTTGATGTGACGGGTCATCGCGATACGAGCCGCCTCGATCTGGCGGTTCGTCACGTACGCCGGAGTCATGGCCTGGATGCCGTACTCGCCGAACGCAACCGTCGTACCGCCCTTGGCCATACCGCGGCGCTTCGGGTGGTGCTGCTTGCGGTGCTTGACCCTACGGGGGATCAGCATGTCGGTCAGGCCTCCGTTCCGGTGCTCTCAGCAGCCGGAGCAGGGGCAGCGGCCTCGGCCTTGGGGGCCTCGGCAGCGGCGCTCTGCTGCGGCTTGCGACCGCGACCGCCACGCTCGCCACCGCGGCCACCACGGGCCGGGCGGTCGTTGCCGCCACGGGCCGGGCGGTTGCCGGCGCGGGCAGCGGCGTTCTCGGCGCGGACCTCGGCGATGTTCTTGACGTCGCCCTTGTAGATCCAGACCTTCACGCCGATGCGGCCGAAGGTGGTCTTGGCCTCGAAGAAGCCGTAGTCGACGTTCGCGCGGAGCGTGTGCAGGGGCACACGGCCCTCGCGGTAGAACTCCGAGCGGGACATCTCGGCGCCGCCGAGGCGGCCACCGCACTGGATCTTGATGCCCTTGGCGCCGGCCTTCATCGAGCTCTGCATGCTCTTGCGCATGGCACGACGGAAGGAGACGCGGGAGGAGAGCTGCTCGGCGACGGCCTGGGCCACCAGCTGAGCGTCCACCTCGGGGTTCTTGACCTCGAGGATGTTCAGCTGGACCTGCTTGCCGGTCAGCTTCTCCAGCTCGCCACGGATGCGGTCGGCCTCGGCGCCACGGCGGCCGATGACGATGCCCGGGCGGGCGGTGTGGATGTCAACGCGGACGCGGTCGCGGGTGCGCTCGATCTCAACCTTCGAGATACCGGCCCGCTCCATGCCCTTCGTCATCATGCGACGAATGGCGACGTCTTCCTTGACGTAGTCCTTGTACAGCTTGTCGGCGTACCAACGGGACTTGAAGTCCGTGGTAATGCCGAGCCGGAACCCGTGCGGGTTTACCTTCTGGCCCATTACCGGGTTCCTTCCTTGCTGCTGACGACCACGGTGATGTGGCTGGTCCGCTTACGGATCCGGTAGGCACGGCCCTGGGCACGCGGACGGAACCGCTTCAGGGTCGGGCCCTCGTCCACGTACGCCTCGCTGATGACCAGCGAAGAGGCGTCGGTGTGGTCGTAGTTGTGTGCAGCGTTGGCGATGGCGCTGTCCAGCACCTTGCCAACCGGCACGCTCGCGGCCTGCGGGGCGAAACGCAGGACCGCCTGAGCCTCCGTGGCGTCCATGCCACGGATGAGGTCCACCACGCGGCGGGCCTTCATGGGCGTGACGCGGATGTACCGCGCCTGGGCCCTGGCTTCCATGGTTGTCCCTTCAGTGTCTGACACGTTCGTCATAGTCGGTTTCACCCCGCTGCTAGCGGCGCTTCGACTTCCGGTCTTCCTTGACATGGCCTCGGAAGGTGCGGGTCGGCGCGAACTCGCCGAGCTTGTGGCCGACCATCGACTCGGTGACGAACACCGGGACGTGGGTCTTGCCGTTGTGCACCGCGATCGTGTGGCCCAGCATGGCCGGGACGATCATCGAGCGACGGGACCAGGTCTTGATGACGTTCTTGGTGCCTGCCTCGTTCTGTACGTCCACCTTCTTGCTCAGGTGGTCGTCGACGAAGGGCCCCTTCTTGAGACTGCGCGGCATCTGAACCCGCTCCTAGCGCTTCTTGTTCGTCTTGCGGCGGCGGACGATGTACTTGTTGCTCGCCTTGTTGCGATCCCGAGTACGCATTTCCTTCTTGCCCCAGGGCGACACCGGGTGGCGACCACCCGAGGTCTTGCCCTCGCCACCACCGTGGGGGTGGTCGACCGGGTTCATCACGACACCACGCACGGTCGGGCGGATGCCCTTCCAGCGCATACGGCCGGCCTTGCCCCAGTTGATGTTCGACTGCTCGGCGTTGCCGACCTCGCCGACAGTGGCGCGGCAGCGGGCGTCGACCAGGCGGATCTCGCCGGACGGCATACGAAGGTGGGCCATGGAGCCCTCCTTCGCCAGCAGCTGCACGGAGGCACCCGCGGAACGGGCGAACTTCGCGCCGCCGCCGGGCCGCAGCTCGATGGCGTGGATGGTCGTACCGACCGGGATGTTGCGCAGCGCCAGGTTGTTGCCGGGCTTGATGTCGGCACCGGGGCCGTTCTCGATCCGGTCACCCTGGTTCAGGCCACGCGGGGCGATGATGTAGCGCTTCTCGCCGTCCGCGTAGTGCAGGAGCGCGATGCGCGCGGTGCGGTTGGGGTCGTACTCGATGTGCGCGACCTTGGCCGGAACGCCGTCCTTGTCATGACGGCGGAAGTCGATCACCCGGTACGCACGCTTGTGGCCGCCACCCTGGTGGCGAACAGTCATGCGTCCCTGGTTGTTACGGCCGCCCTTGCTGTGCAGGGGGCGGACCAGCGACTTCTCCGGCGTGGACCGCGTGACCTCGACGAAGTCGGCGACGCTGGCGCCACGACGGCCCGGAGTCGTCGGCTTGTACTTGCGGATACCCATTTCTCAGTCCTCGTCCGATATCGGACGATCCGGACCGCCCTTAGGCGGTCGGACCGCCGAAGATGTCGATTCGGCTGCCCTCGGCAAGGGTCACGATGGCGCGCTTGGTGTTGGCGCGCTTGCCGAAACCGGTGCGGGTGCGCTTGCGCTTGCCCTGGCGGTTGATCGTGTTGACCCCGGTGACCTTGACCAAGAAGACCGCCTCGACGGCCTGCTTGATCTGGGTCTTGTTGGCGCGCGGGTCGACGATGAACGTGTACTTGTTCTCGTCCAGCAGCGCGTAGCTCTTCTCGGAGACGACCGGCTTGACGAGAATGTCGCGCGGGTCCCAGAACGTCTTGCTGGTGACGACGGCCTCAGTCATCAGGCCTCGCTCCCTTCGGTCTCAGCGGCCTTGGGGCCAGACACGAAGGACTCGAGAGCGGCCTGGGTGAAGACCACGTCGTCCGAGACGAGCACGTCGTACGTGTTCAGCTGGCCCGGCTCCAGGATGTGCACCTGGGGCAGGTTGCGGGCGGACAGCCACGCGGCCTCGTCGCTGCGCTCGACGATCAGGAGCAGGTTCTTGCGCTCCGAGATCTTGCCGAACAGCGTCTTGGCGGCCTTGGTGGAGATCTCACCCTCGACCACGCCGGAGACGACGTGGATACGGGAGTGGCGGGCCCGGTCGGTGAGGGCACCGCGCAGCGCGGCGGCCTTCATCTTCTTCGGGGTCCGCTGCGAGTAGTCACGCGGCACGGGGCCGTGGACGACGCCACCGCCGGCGAACTGCGGCGCACGGGTCGAACCCTGACGGGCGCGGCCGGTGCCCTTCTGGCGGTAAGGCTTCTTGCCACCGCCACGGACCTCGCCGCGGGTCTTGGTCTTGTGCGTGCCCTGGCGGGCAGCGGCCAGCTGTGCGACGACGACCTGGTGGATCAGCGGAACGCTGACCTTGGTGTCGAAGATCTCCGCGGGGAGCTCGACACTACCGGCCTTCTCGCCAGCGGGCGAAAGGATGTCAATGGTGCTCATCGTTACCTCAGGCCCCCTTGGCCGCGGTACGGACCAGGACGAGGCCGCCGTTCGGACCGGGAACCGCGCCCTTGATGAGCAGCAGTCCCTTCTCCGCGTCAACGGCGTGGACGGTCAGGTTCTGGGTGGTCACACGCTCGTTGCCCATGCGACCGGCCATGCGCATGCCCTTGAAGACACGGCCCGGAGTGGCGCAGCCACCGATGGAACCGGGCTTGCGGTGCACGCGGTGCGCACCGTGGGAGGCCTTGCCGCCACGGAAGTTGTGACGCTTCATGACACCGGCGAAGCCCTTGCCCTTGCTCTTACCGGTGACGTCGACCTTGATGCCCGCCTCGAAGGTCTCCGCGGTGATCTCCTGGCCGAGCGTGTACTCGCCGGCGTCGGAGGTGCGGAGCTCCACCAGGTGGCGGCGCGGGGTCACGTCGGCCTTGGCGAAGTGGCCCTTGAGGGGCTTGTTCACCTTGCGCGGGTCGATCTCGCCGAAGGCGATCTGGACCGAGTCGTAGCCGTCGGTGTCGTTGGTGCGGACCTGGGTGACGACGTTGGGGCCGGCCTTGACGACGGTGACCGGGACGACACGGTTGTTCTCGTCCCAGACCTGAGTCATGCCGAGCTTCTCGCCCAGGATGCCCTTGATCTGCTTAGCCATCTCGCGCGTCACCTCAGAGCTTGATCTCGATGTCGACGCCCGCCGGCAGGTCGAGGCGCATGAGCGAGTCAACCGTCTTCGGCGTGGGGTCGAGGATGTCGATGAGGCGCTTGTGCGTGCGCATCTCGAAGTGCTCGCGCGAGTCCTTGTACTTGTGCGGCGACTTGATGACGCAGTACACGTTCTTCTCAGTGGGCAGCGGCACCGGGCCTGCGACCGACGCACCAGTGCGGGTCACCGTCTCGACGATCTTCTTCGCCGAGGAGTCGATGACCTCGTGGTCGTAGGCCTTGAGCCGGATGCGGATCTTCTGTCCCGCCATGGCTACTTCGTAGTCCTGTCTGTCTCGTAACGCTCTGGAACCCGGTGTTACCAGCCTTCTCCTCCGACCCACGCGGTCGGGCGTGTCGCACTCCCGCTACGCAGATATCCGGTGACGGATTCCCTGCTCGAGGGGCTTGCGAGTCGCAGAAGAGACCGCGTGAACGAGGGCGAAGGCCCACCGGGTGCCTGGTCGGAGCCCCGCTGACGCTTCCCGGAAGATTCCCGTACGTCCGCCCCAGCGCTGCCGTGAGGCAGTTGGGGCGACGAGTACTGTGGGACTCGCTTCCGGTCCTCCCGGCGGGAGGCGCGCAGCATCGGCACTCAACCGAGCAACCCGGACAGTCTGCCATACAGGGCGGCGGGGGCGCCAATCGAGCCGAAGAGATTACCCCGCGGGGGTTGCGTGTCAAACCGGGGCACGCGCAAGGGTCCTCTACGTGCGGGAGGTCGCCGCGCCGGAACCTGATCGGGGCCTTCGATCAGGTTCCGCCGAAGATGACTCATGCCCCTGCTACCTGGTTCCCAGCGGAGAAAAGGGCCCTGAGCCTCCGGGATCAGGTCAGCGGAGCACGGGGTGTCCCGGGCGGGCGGCATGAGCGCGGTGACAGGGAGCAGCACAGCAGACGTCCCGGACACCGTGTCGGGACAACAGGTCACCATGCGTAACCGCACCAGGGTGTTCACCGACGTGACGCGGTCCGCCCTCGCCTCCGACGATCCCACCCGCGCTGCCGACGCACCTCCCACCCACCTCGTAGCGGTGATATCGGTCGACTCCGACGCCCGCGACGAGGAGCTGCGGGTGGTGTGGGGAGCCGGAGCAGGCGACAGAGACCGACAGCCTTGAGCTCCCCTCCCCCTCGAACGGCTTCGACGAGCCCGACCGGCTGGACGCATCCCTGGACGCCGTGCGCCGGAGCACGGCCGCCTCGGCCGACAAGGCAGCACTCCAGGCCCCGGCCCGCTCCGGCGCGGAGCCCCAGGACCGCCAGCTGGACCCGGTGGTCCGCGCCCTGTCGATACCGCGGACCAATCTGCTGATCGCCGACGACGTCGGCCTCGGCGAGACGGTCGAGGCCGGTCCGGTCATGCGGGAGCTGATGCTGCGGCATCGGGCCGGGACCGTGCTGATCCGCCGCCCCGCCGGTCTCACGCTCCAGACCGAGCGTGTCCGCGAGGACCTCGGCAGCGCGGGCGAGGTGATCGCCGCGCAGGTGGAGCGGATGATGCTGGGCCGCCGCTCCGACCGGACCATCGCCGACCCGGAGATCACCCGGCGCTCCGGCAGGCTGTCCTGAAGTTCGGGCGCGACCTCGCCCGCGAGCTGGAACGGTTGATGCACACCCTGGCCACCGGCCGCCAGGACCTGCATCTGAACGCCGCCACGCTCGAGCGTGTGGTGCGCACGGGGCTGCTGTGGGTCAGCGCAAGGGTCTGATCGAAGTCCCCGATCCCCGTTCCTCTGCGCATCCGCACTTCTGGCACCCGACCGTACGGCCGGCCGGACCAGCACCGCATTCGCCCGCGTGCCACAAGCAACGCCAAGCCGAACGGATCGTGGCCTTCCGCGGCCTCTCGGGGCGCCGCGGCCGGAGAGGCACCGGGTGGGGTCTGGCAAGGTCACCCGGCGGGTCGTGCCGCGACGGGCGGAGGCCCGCGCGTTCCCCTCCGGGATCGCGCGGGCCTCCTGTCATCTGCTCACCGACGCCTGCCTCATGCGGGTGGCGTGGTCCCCGCCGCGTTCGACGGCGTCGGGACGACGCCCGGCAGCGGGGTCATCACCCAGTGCTCGTCCTCCCAGGTCACCGTCTCGGTGACCCGGACGGGCCGGTTCTCCGCACGGGCCGTGCCGTGCATTTCGACCTTCCACACCCCGGCGAACTCCGAGGTGCGGTTCCACCGCACGTCCCAGTCCTGCCCGCCGTACGCCTTGATCCTGGCGCGGGCGTCCTCCGAGCCCTTGGGGTGGCCATCGAGCAACCGCGCCAACCCGTCCTCGTCCGACTCGTTGAGGAACTCCACGTACTCACGCAGAAAGCGGTCCTGGTCGGCCGGATCCGGTGACTTGGACGCGTCCCCGGACCCACCTCCACCGCACGCGGAGAGCAGGATCGCGCAGAACGCGGCCATGAACAGCGCGGCGATGCGCCGACCGGTCTTGTCAGGTGCGGAAGGCGTAGTACGTCGCCCTCGGATTGGACGCCACAATGCTCGCCACCGACTTCCGATACGTGTTGGTCGAATGGTAGGTGAGGTACGGGACGCCACCACTCTTGTAAGTGGTGATCATGGAGTGGTCCTTGGACCCGTTGTTGCTGAAATCCATCTGAAGGATGTCCCCGATGCCCAGCTTGTAGACGTTGTCCAGGTTGTAGGCGCGGTCGCTGTACAACGCGAAGGAAGCCCAGTAGTTGACGTTGACCCAGGACGTCGTCTGATTCGAGGAGTTGTACCACCAGTTCTTGTAACTCTTGTACCAGCCGGTGTCGTTCTTCCAGCCGCCCGCCCGTAGGGACTGGCTGATGAAGTTCGTGCAGTCCCCGCCCACATCGTTGAACTTGCGGTAGCTGGAGTTGTAGTTCTTCCAGTACTTCTCCGCGTACTTCGCCATGGCGCTGTAGTTGTAGCTCGCCCGGGCGGCGGCCTTGGTCTGCATCGGAGCGGCGGGGATATCGGTGCCTGCCCGGGTTTCGTCGGGTGCGGGCCCGTCGGTCTCGGGCGCGCCGCCCTCGTCGATCGGTCCCTCCGCCGTGGCTGCGGGCGCGGACCCGGCGCTCCCCCGGGCCGGGTCCGTCTCCACCGCGTTGACGGCGGCTGGCCCTCCCTCGTCGAGCGAGCTGATCCCCGTGAGCTGCCAGTTCCCGTCCACGCCCGCGACAAAGGTCAGCTCGTGCCGCGCCTGGAACCCGGTGTTCGGCGGTTCGTCCCCGCGGATCTTCTTGTACGTGAGCATCGTGGTCTCGGTGACCCGAGCAGTCGCCCGGCCCCCGTCCACGTGCACCTCGTCCACGGCGACCTCGGTGTCGGCGGCCGTGTACGCCTCCTGCAGCGAGGCGAGCCGTTCCTTGCGGTCGAGCAGGCCGGCGGCCGCAGCGTCCTCCTTGCGTGCGACACGACTGGTGACGTGCACATCGCCCGTCAGCGGCAGTGCGGCAGCACGGCGGGATGCCTGCGCCCCGTCGAGCAGGGCCGACGTCCGTCTGGTCAGAACGGTGTCGGCGAGTGCCGCAAAGCCGTCGCTGGTCGCCTGATCCACCGTACGGTCGACCGCTGCCGCGGCGTTCCCGGTGCCGCTCGCCGCGCCGTCGGTGGCGCTCGCGACCGCGGTCGGCGGCAGGACGCCCACCACGGTGATGGCGAGCGCGACTCCCACGGCCCGTTTCAGTCTGATGCCTGTCACTACGAAATTCCCCCAACTGTGGTCATCCGTCGACCACTTGAGGCAACCATGACATCAGCTGCCCCTTCGCGTGCAGCCCTTTTCTCTCCTCATTTCCGGAATGCACGGTTCAAAGTTGGACCGCGGCGGCCGAATGCGCACTGAACCGCAGGACCGGTCGGCGGCAACCACCTCGCCCAGCACCGCGAGTTGAGCCTCGTCGCGATCGGGCTCGCCGTCCACATCCAGTCGCTCAAGGCCGGGGCAGCGGTCACCATCACGAGACCCGGTACGGCGAGGACGTCACCATCGCCGACCGAACGATCTCGACCGAGTGGCTGCTCCGGCGCCCCTGACCGGCGCACGGCAAAACGGTTCGATCGCCGATCCCCGTGCTCCTAAAGTGACCGGGGCACGTCATCGTCACCGGGGGCCTTCACCATGCGGGCACATCAGCCGCGCACGCACTATCCGCGCACGCCGCATCTGCCGTGGTCGCCCGGCGCCGCCGCCGACGACACGCGGGTCGTCGATCTCTCCGGGTTCGTCGGCCGCGAGGTCGTCGTCACCGAGAAGCTCGACGGCGAGAACACGACGCTGTACGCCGACGGGCTGCACGCGCGGTCGCTCGACTCGGCGCACCATCCGTCGCGGGCGTGGGTGAAGGCGCTGCAGGGGCGGATCGGGCACGGGATCCCGGCCGGATGGCGGATCTGCGGGGAGAACCTGTACGCGCGGCATTCGCTCGCGTACGAGGAGCTGGAGAGCTGGTTCTACGGTTTCTCGGTCTGGGACGGGGCCGGGCGGTGCCTGGACTGGGACCGGACCGTGGGATTCCTGCGAGGGCTGGGGGTTCCGGTGCCGGCCGTGCTGTGGCGGGGGGTTTTCGACGAGAAGGCCCTGCGGGGGATCAAGCTGGAGCCCGCCCGGCAGGAGGGGTACGTCGTCCGCACCGCCGACGGCTTCGCGGCGGACGAGTTCGCGCGGCGGGTCGCCAAGTGGGTGCGGCCCGGGCACGTGCAGACCGATACGCACTGGATGCACGCCGCCGTGGTGGAGAACGGGCTCGGCCCGGCCGCCGCGTTGTGGGCCGTGCGGTCCGGGGCCCTGCCGGACACCTCCGCCCTGCTGCAGGCGGTCGGTGTGCCGGAGGGGGACGAGCGGGCCGCCGCCGAGGTGGCCGGCCGCTTCGAGCGGACGGGGGACGCCCGGCTCGCAGGGGTGCTGGCCGCGCTGCTGCACCGCAGCCGCCGGGGTGCGCTCGCCGGGAGGCTGGCCCGGACGCTGGGCCTGCCGCTCGCGCGGCAGGTCGCGGACGTGGTCGGGCTGCACGCCGGACTGCACCGCCCGTACCCCGACGAGGACCGCAGGTCCGGACTGGTACGGATGGCGCACGCCGTCGACCTGGACGTGCTGCACGCCGTCGCCGCCGCCGTCGCGCCCGACGCCGGGGCGCGCGAACAGGTGGAGTGGTCGGCGCTGCACGCCCAGGAGGCCGGCCCACTGGACGGGCTGCGCAAGGCCTTCGCGGACCTGGCGGTGGACGCCGCCGACCGCTGCCGGGCCGAGGCGCGGGACGCGTTCGCGCACGGCCGGATCCGGACCGCCGATGAGGCGGTCGCGGCGACCTGGCGGTGGCGGTCCGGGGAGTTCCCGAAGCTGATCCACATGGTCGGCCCGTCGGGCAGCGGGAAGAGCTCCTTCGCGCGTGGTCTGCCGGGTGTCGACGCGTACGTGTCGCTCGACGACCTGCGGGCGGCCCGTGGCTCGCGCGCGGACCAGCGGGCCAACGGTGAGGTCCTGCGGCAGGCCCTCGCCGCGCTCGACACCGCACTGGCCGAAGGTGGCACGGTGGTGTGGGACGCCACATCCCTCAACCCGCACCAGCGTTCCCTGGTGCACGCGGTCGCCCACCGCCGCGACGCGCTCGTCACGCACGCGGTCGTGCTGGGGCGCAACGCCGGCCGGACACACCCGGTGCCGGCCGAGGTGCTCACCGCGCAGCTGCACCGGTTCGTCCCGCCGTACCCGGGTCAGGCCCACCGCACCTGGTACATCGGAGCGGGCGGGACCGTCGAGGAGGAGGCGTAGGTGCGTACGAGCGAGGAGATCTACCACCGGGTCCGCTGGGATCCGCGCTTCGATCCGGCCCGCTTCGTGATCGGGGTCAACCAGCGCGGCGCCGCGCCCAAGCGGATGATGCTGGACGACTTCGACCCCGGCGGCGAGATCCCGTGGCACCGAGTGCTGTTCTTCGAGGCCGACGGCGAGCTGGTCTGGGACCGGTCCACCGGCGTGGACCGGATCGACGCCACGGACGCGGGGCGGGTGCGGGATCCGCGCCGGCTGCGGGCGCCTTTCTTCGCGGCCAGGACGCCGTACGTGTGGGACGCGACGGGCGGCTGGGTCCCGGCGGCGGAGCCTCGCGGCGTACCGGCCACCGCCGGTCTGCGCGTACTGACCTGGAACACGCTCTGGGACCGGTACGACAGCGACCTCATCGACACCGCCCGGCGCCGCCCTCTGCTGCTCACGGCGCTGCGCGACGCCGACGCCGACGTCATCGCCCTGCAGGAGGTCGAGGCGGAGCTGCTCGCGCTGCTGCTGGAGACGGGGTGGGTGCGCGAGACGTACACGCTGGGCACCGACCCGGGGGGCAGGGACGTGGGCGACTGCGGGCTGCTGCTGCTCAGCCGGCTGCCCGTCCGGGAGGCCGGGGTGCACTCCCTCGGCCCGCACAAGGCTGTGACGGCCGTCGTCGTGGAGACCGGGGCCGGGCCGGTCGTGGTCGCCGCGACCCATCTGAGCAGCGATCACTCCGAGAACGGAGCGGTACGGCGGGACGCCGAACTGACGCAGCTCGCCGAGGGGTTGGCGGGCGTCGAGGGCGACATGGTCCTGCTCGGGGACTTCAACGAGGGCGGGGACGGACCGGAGACGGCACTCGGGATGCGGGACGCCTGGAGCGAGGTCCACGGCCTCGACGACCGGACGCCCACGTTCGACCCGGGCGTCAATCCCCTCGCCGCGGTCTCGTCCCTGTCCGGGCGGGCATCCCGGCTGGACCGGGTGCTGCTGCGCGCGGAAGGGCTGCGGGTGGACGGCGTCACCCTGACAGGTGACGCGCCGGGTCCGGACGGGCTGTACGTCTCCGACCACTACGGCGTCCAGGCCGACGTGAGCCTCGACAGCCGTGACGGCGTCGGCATCGACACCGGTCTCGGCCTCGGTCTCGGTCTCGGCGAAGCGCCCGCAGGCGTCCTCGACGCACGGCCGACGCCCCGTACGGCGGTGGCGTGGCTCCCGCCGCCCGAGCTCTGGCCGCCGATCCAGGCCATCCGCCGCGACCACGACCCCCAGATCCGGCGCTGGCCGCCGCACGTCAACGTGCTCTTCGGCTTCGTGGCGGAGTCGGATTTCGATGCGGCGGCTCCGCTGCTGACGGCCGCGGCCGCAGGCGTGGCTCCCTTCGCGGCCCGGCTGGACGGCGTCCACAGCTTCGGCCACCGGGACTACGCGACGGTCTGGCTCGACCCGGCGGCGGCAGGCGAACAGCCGTGGGCCGACCTCCGGCGCGCCCTGGAACAGCGCTTCCCGCGCTGCCGGGACCATCACCACGGCTTCACGCCGCACCTGAGCCTCGGCCGCACCCACGACCCGCACGGGCTGGTGGCCGAATGCGAGTCCCGGCTCGGCGGACCGCTGCACACCCACGTCGACGAGCTGGTCCTGCTGTCACGGCGCGGCGACGAACCGATGCGGGTGCGGGCGACGATCGCCCTGGGCACGGGCGAGGTGCGGTGGGCACGGGAAGAGGGCGGCGGCGACTTCGGCTTGGGCCCGGCCGCCTGCGCCCCGGCCACGAACGACCCCGCCGACGGCCCGGCCCGGGCGACGGCCGAGGGCACGGCGCCCGGCGCCGGCCCCGCCGACGAGAAGGCGGCCGAGGACACGGCCGAAGACGGCCACGCCCGAAGGGTCGCTCAGCGCGTGGCCGACGCGCTGGCCGACGGGGTCGTGTACGTCGTCGGCTCGCGGCGCATGGGCTGCGCGTTGCCCGGAGCGGATCTGGATCTGGTGGCGGCGCTGCCGGGTGGGACCGGGGTCGCGGAGGTGCGGGCCCGGATCGAGGCCGCACTGCCGCAGGCCACGGACGTGCGGGAGGTGGTCGGGGCAAAGGTGCCGGGGCTGCGGCTGCGGGTCGGCGGGCTCGGCGTGGACCTGGTGGTCGTCGCCACGGGAAGCCTCGACCCCGCCGAGGCGGTCGCTCGCCGCACCGCCCTGGGCGAGGCCGCCGCGGTCGCGCTCAGCGCGGTCGGCGACGCGGATGCCGTGCTCGCCGCGGCCGGGGCCCACCGGGCCGCGTTCGCCCGTCTCGCCAGGGAGGTCAAGGCCTGGGCGAAGGTCCGCGGTCTGGACTCGGCGCCCTTCGGAGGGCTGCCGGGGCTGGCCTGGTCCGTGCTCGCGGCCCGTACCGCCCGCGAGGCCGGTGAGCTGCCGCCCGACGAGCTGCTGCGGCACTTCTTCGCGACCTGGGCCGTACGGGACTGGAGCAAGCCCGTCATGACCCCGACCGAACCGGTCCGCTCCTGCACCGACCAGCTCGGCCCCGGCGGCCGGGACCGCCTCACCCAGGAGCTCTACGGGGCCTGGGAAGTCCTGGAGAAGGCGGCGGAATCCGCCGCCACCGCCCGGCCCGCCACCCCCTGGCCGGAGCTGCTGTCCCCGCCGCCACTGCACCGTCGCCACGCGGCCTGGGCGCTCGTGACCGTCCCCACGGGCCCCGAGGAGGGCCGCGTGCGGGGCCGTGTCCGCGCCCTGCTCACCGCCCTGGAAACCGCCGGGGTGCCGGACGCCCACGCCTGGCCCCGTCCGTTCGCGTCCGGCCCTGCCTCGGCCAGGTACGCCGTCGGCCTCGGCGCCGCTCCCCCGGACCCGGCCCGCCTCGCGGAGATCACCGAGCGGTGGCTGCGGGGCCTGACCGGGACGACGGTCAGCTGGGCGGCGGGCGGCGAGGTTCCGAGCCTGCGCTGACTCCGGCCGCCGCCCCGGCGGCAGGCCGGCCCATGAACCCCCGCTGCCGCAGCGGCGGAAGCCCGAGCCTGGCCGCCGTCTCCTCGTCGAAGGTGTCGAGGAAGCCGTGCAGGGCGTCGGCGAGGTGCTCCAGTGACCGCGCCCCGAACAGGAAGGGCTGGTAGCCGGTCACCTGGTACGGCACGCGGGCCATGTCGGCGATGTCCCACGGCCGGATCCGGGCCAGGTGCAGCCGGTCGAGCTCGCCGTACGAGGAGAGCAGGGCCGCGCCGTACGCCTGCACGCCCCGCGGTCCGGCGGCGATGACGCCGTACTCCAGGGTGAACCAGTACACGCGGCTGATCAGGTCGAGGGCGTCGTCGCTGTCCACCCTCGCCGCGGCCGACCCGAACATGCGGTACAGATCCGCGAACCATGGTGACGCCAGATGGGTGCCGTGGCCGAAGACGTCGTGGATGACGTCCGGTTCGGGCGTGTAGAGCGGCATCGCCGGGTGGCGTACGTACTGCACCGCGTGGAAGTAGTCGCGTGCCATGGACCCGAGGAACCGCTTGTTCGGCACGATCCCGCCGGCCAGGGTGAAGGCGAAACCGGTCAGCTCGCGCAGCCGGGAGCCGACCTCGGCGTGCTGCGGCACGTGGTCGGACGGGATCGGCGCCGACTCACGGGCCTCCAGGACCTCACGCGGGACCCTGCCGCGGTGGGCGACGAGGAGCGCGGCGTGGACCCTGCGCCAGGTCCCGTGTTCCTCGTCGGTGTACGTGACGTGGGGCGAGGGATCGCCCACCCGGTGGTCGCGTGCGAGCTCCACGAGGGCGCCCCGTCGCCGGAGATAGCGGGCGTCGCTCATGCAGGGGTGCCGGTCGGCCGGACCGAGGCCCCCGTCCGGCGTCACGGGTGTCCGGGCGAGCGGATCGCCATGACCTCATCATGATCCACTTCGTCGGGCCCGCACCGCGACGCGCCGGGCCGTACGGCGCCCGGCATCACCCACAACGTCCCGGCAACCCGGCCCGTCGAAAATCCGTCTAGCTGATCGCGGAAAGGCGGCTCGACCGGCCGCTCCTCCGCGCCTGGGGAGATCACGGTACGCAGACGGGGGCCAATGCCCGCCCGCTGCGGGGGAAGCGGACGGAGCACGACAAGTGAACGACAGCGCTGCGCGAAGCGTGCCCGCGCGCGCCCTCCGGGGTGCGCGGGACTCTGCATCGACGCCGGACGTACGAGCAGGTGGACCCGGCACGGGCCCAGCCTCTCGGGCCAAGACCGCCCTGCCCGAGCGATCCGAGGTGCGGGACCCGGCAGCGCACGGCGCCGTACCCGGCGCATCCGCCGCACCCGGCACCCGCCGGACCGGCCGCACGCGCCCCCGCCGCCGCTCGGTCGTCGCCGCCATCGCCGCACTCACCGGTGCCACCGCCCTCGGCGCCTGCTCGGTGCCCGCACCCCGGCGGCCCACCCCCACCGCCGACCCCGCGCCCGGCATCCCGATCGCCAGCACGCGCCGCGCGCAGCTGATGCAGATCCTGGCTCACCCCGACGACGACCTTTACTTCATGAACCCGGACACCCAGCGGATGCTCGACTCCGGCGTGCCCCTCGTCTGCGTGTACGTCACCGCCGGCGAGCACAACGGCAAGAACCGCATACCCGGGGACCGGAACGTCCCCGCCGACCGCCCGGCCTACTCATCCGCCCGCCACCAGGGTCTGCGGCAGGCGTACGCCGTCCTCCTCGGCCTCGACAAGTTCACCGGCTGGCAGAAGGGTGTGACCACCCTGCGCGGCGACCACCGTGCCGAGATCAACACCCTCACCAACGGCCACCGCCGGGTCGAGCTGATCTTCCTCAACCTCCCGATGCACACGCCCCGCCGCTGGGAGGCCCTGCCCAGCCTCTGGCGCGACCGGGCGCTCGGCCTGCACACGGTCGTCGCCGCGGACTCGCCGCTGCGCAGGACGGTCTCGTACGACTACGACCAGCTCGTCGACGTGCTCGTCGGGCTCATGGAGCGGTACCGGCCGACCGTGATCCAGACCCTGGACCCGGACCCCGACATCCAGCACAGCGACGAGGCGACCCGCAAGCGGGACAGCGAGCAGCCCGGCTACTCGGACCACGCCGACCACACCGCCGTGGCGTGCTTCAGCTGGGACGCGATGGTGCGCTGGGTCGCCGAGGCGACGGAGGACGGCGGCCGGGTGCCCGGGTTCGTGGCCACGGCGTTCCGCGGCTACTTCAACCGGCACTGGCCCAAGAACCTCCCGCCGGCGGTCCTGCGGGAGAAGGCCGCCCACCTCGTCCCTTACGGCGGCGACCCCGACTGGGACTGCGGAAACCCGTCGGGCTGCGGCGACTACAGCGTGGGCGGCACCCGCCCGCTGACGAACAAGAAGGGCTGGGTCCGCTCGACCCATCACCGCTACCCGGGCGCCCGCCCCGTCCTCGTCACCGAGGCGGACGGGCGGCTCGCCGCGTACGGGGTGCTGGGGCTGCGGGCCGTGCGCTGGCGCGAGACCGGTCCGGGCAGCGGGCAGTGGGGCAAGCCGGACGATCTCGGCGGCGGGCCGCTCGCGCCCGCGCTGGGCTCGGCGGTGCTGAGGGACGGCTGGCAGCTGCTGTTCGGGCTGCGGTTCGCAGCGCTCGGCGGCCACGGCGGGGCGAACCGGCGCGAGGTGGTGCTGCTCGAACAGCGCACCGTCGGCGGAGACTTCGCGGCCTGGACGGGGCTCGGCAATCCTGAGCGGGAGGACGACCGGGGCCGCCGCATCGGCGTACCGGTCGCGGTGACCGCCCCGGACGGGCGCGTCCATCTCTTCGTACGCAACGCGGACAAGGGCCTCAGCACGCGGGTGCGGGACACGGACGGGCGCTGGGACGCCTGGCGTGATCTCGGCGGTGCCGAGATCCAGGACGGGCTCACGGCGGTCGTGGACGGCGCCGGGCGGGTCCATGTCTTCGGGGCGGGCCATGACTCCGTGCACCACTGGGCGCAGGAGGTCCTCGGCGAGGAGATCACCTTCAGGCCGGACGGCGGCAGCGGCCTGCCGGCCCCCGGCGGTCCGCTCGCCGCGCTCCCGGCCGACGACGGCGGAGTCGAGGTCTACTACCGCAAGCCTGCGGCCCCGGCCCTGATCGCCGTACGGGCCGGCGGCTCCCCCGCCCGGCCGCGCAAGGAACACTTCGACGGCTACGGCGCCGTGAGCACGGCCGCCGCGCCGAACGGGCCGGTGCTGCTCGGCAAGGACCTGCGGGGACGCGTACAACTCCAGGTCGACGGCAGGATCGTGACGCGACGCCAGGGAGTGGAGGCGCTGGACTTCCCCGCGCTCCGGCTGGGCCGCTCGGGCGCGACGGCGGTCGGCATGGGCGCGGACGCTCACCCGTGGATCTGGTACCCGGAGGCCGGCACGGCGAGCTAGTGCCCGGCGAGGGCCGAGCGGATGGCCTGACGGCGCGGGCCGCGCGACGCGGTGGGGGTGCCGGGTCAGTGGGTTCGGGTGGGCAGGCTGATGGTGGAGGGATGGTCGAGGTCGTGGAACACCTGCCGGCTCGCGACTTCGGTCGGGTGGCGGCCTGCCGGGGTTCGCCGGTGCCGGCGTTGCGGTTGCACTGGGGGAACGCGCCGCTGGAGACCTGGACGCGGATGCGGTGGCCGGACCGGAGCAGGTGGGCGGTGGGCGACGGCGTGACGGTGATGCGTGAGAGCTCGTCGGCGACCGTCGGCAGTCGACCGGCGGTCGTGGGACAGCCGCCCGCCACGGCCCGGTTGTCCAGCATGACCGCACCGAGTGCACCCAGCCGTCCGGGTGCCGGCCGATGTCGCGGAGCGAAGCGCGCTTCACCGACGCCCGTCTCAAGCCCGCGGGGGGGAACGGGCAAGGCCCCGGCCCACCGCGTGAACGGTGAGCCGGGGCCCTCGTACTGCTCGCCTACGGCAAGCGGCAGATCACCGGGATCGTTACTTGCTGATCTTGGTGACCTGGCCGGCGCCGACGGTCCGGCCACCCTCACGGATGGCGAACTTCAGGCCCTCCTCCATGGCGACCGGCTGGATCAGCGCGACCGTCATGGTGGTGTTGTCGCCCGGCATGACCATCTCGGTGCCCTCGGGGAGGGTCACGACGCCGGTCACGTCCGTGGTACGGAAGTAGAACTGCGGGCGGTAGTTGTTGAAGAACGGGGTGTGACGGCCACCCTCGTCCTTCGACAGGATGTAGGCCTGGGCCTCGAACTCGGTGTGCGGCGTGACCGAACCCGGCTTGATGATGACCTGGCCGCGCTCGACGTCCTCGCGCTTGATGCCACGGAGGAGCAGACCGACGTTCTCACCGGCCTGGCCCTCGTCGAGCAGCTTGCGGAACATCTCGATGCCGGTGACCGTGGTGGTGGTCTTCTCCTGCTTGATACCGACGATGTCGACGGTCTCGTTGACCTTGAGGACACCACGCTCGATACGGCCGGTGACGACGGTGCCACGACCGGTGATCGTGAAGACGTCCTCGATCGGCATCAGGAACGGCTTGTCGACGTCACGCTCGGGCTGCGGGATCGCCTCGTCGACGGCGTCCATCAGGTTCAGGACCGACTGGCCCCACTCCTTGTCGCCCTCGAGCGCCTTGAGCGCCGAGACCTTGACGACCGGCAGGTCGTCGCCCGGGAACTCGTACTCGGAGAGGAGCTCACGAACCTCGAGCTCGACGAGCTCCAGGATCTCCTCGTCGTCCACCATGTCGGCCTTGTTCAGGGCGACGACGATGTACGGCACGCCGACCTGGCGGGCCAGGAGCACGTGCTCCTTGGTCTGCGGCATCGGGCCGTCGGTGGCGGCGACCACGAGGATGGCGCCGTCCATCTGGGCAGCACCGGTGATCATGTTCTTGATGTAGTCCGCGTGACCCGGGCAGTCGACGTGCGCGTAGTGACGCGACTCCGTCTGGTACTCGACGTGCGCGATGGAGATGGTGATACCGCGCTGACGCTCCTCAGGAGCCTTGTCGATCTGGTCGAAGGCCGAGGCCTCGTTCAGGTCCGGGTACTTGTCGTGCAGCACCTTGGTAATGGCGGCCGTGAGGGTCGTCTTACCGTGGTCGATGTGACCGATGGTGCCGATGTTGACGTGCGGCTTAGTCCGCTCGAACTTCGCCTTCGCCACTGGGGTCCTCCTGTGGAGTGGTTCTGTACGCCTTACTCATCGGCGCCAGGGTGATCTTTGCTGGTGGTGCCGGCCGTCGGGGCGAGCCTCACGGGTTCGCGGGAAACGCCCCGACGGTTACGGCGTCAAGCCTAAAGCGTGTACTCGGGTGAGTTACTCGCCCTTGGCCTTCGCGATGATCTCCTCGGCGACGTTCCGCGGAACCTCGGCGTAGGAGTCGAACTGCATCGAGTAGCTTGCGCGACCCGAGGTCTTGCTGCGGAGGTCGCCGACGTAGCCGAACATCTCCGACAGCGGCACCAGGCCCTTGACGACACGGGCGCCGGCACGCTCCTCCATGGCCTGGATCTGGCCACGGCGGGAGTTGATGTCACCGATGACGTCGCCCATGTAGTCCTCGGGCGTGGTGACCTCAACGGCCATCATCGGCTCGAGGAGCACGGGGGACGCCTTGCGCGCGGCCTCCTTGAAGGCCTGCGAGCCGGCGATCTTGAAGGCGAGCTCGGAGGAGTCGACCTCGTGGTAGGCACCGTCGAGAAGAATGACGCGGACGCCCGTCATCTCGTAGCCGGCGAGGATGCCGAACTGCATGGCCTCCTGCGCACCGGCGTCGACCGAAGGGATGTACTCCTTCGGGATGCGGCCACCGGTGACCTTGTTCACGAACTCGTAAGCGGCGTCGCCGCCCTCGATCGGCTCGATCGCGATCTGCACCTTGGCGAACTGACCGGTACCACCGGTCTGCTTCTTGTGGGTGTAGTCCACGCGCTCGACGGCCTTGCGGATCGTCTCGCGGTACGCGACCTGGGGCTTGCCGACGTTGGCCTCGACCTTGAACTCACGCTTCATGCGGTCGACGAGCACCTCGAGGTGAAGCTCGCCCATACCGCCGATGACGGTCTGGCCGGTCTCCTCGTTGGTGTGCACCTGGAAGGAGGGGTCCTCCTCCGCGAGACGCTGGATGGCGACACCCAGCTTCTCCTGGTCACCCTTGGACTTGGGCTCGATCGCGACCTCGATGACCGGCGCCGGGAAGTCCATGGACTCCAGGATCACCGGGTTCTTCTCGTCCGCGAGCGTCTCACCGGTGGTGGTCTGCTTCAGGCCCATGACGGCGACGATGTCACCGGCGCCCACCGACTCGATCTCCTCACGCTTGTTCGCGTGCATGCGGTAGATCTTGCCGATGCGCTCCTTGCGGCCCTTCACGGAGTTCAGCACGGCCGTGCCGGACTCCAGACGGCCGGAGTAGATGCGCACGAAGGTGAGCTTGCCGAGGTGCGGGTCGCTCATGATCTTGAACGCCAGCGCCGACAGCGGCTCGTCGTCGGACGGCTTGCGCTTGACGACCAGGTCCGCGTCCTTGACGTCGTGGCCCTCGATGGCCTCGATGTCGACGGGCGACGGGAGGTAGCGCACGACCGCGTCGAGCAGGGGCTGAACGCCCTTGTTCTTGAACGCGGTGCCACAGAACACCGGAGTGACCGTGGTGCCCTTGCCCTTGCCGGAAGCGATGGTGATACGACGGATCGCGGCGTACAGCTGCTCCTCGGTGGGCTCCTGGCCCTCCAGGTACAGCTCCATGATCTCTTCGTCGTTCTCGGCGACGGCCTCGACGAGCTTGCCGCGGTACTCCTCGGCAGCCTCGGTGTGGGTGGCCGGGATGTCGACGACGTCGTACATCTCACCCTTGGCCGCCTCGGCCGACCAGACCAGGGCCTTCATACGGACCAGGTCGATGACGCCCTTGAAGTCGGCCTCGGCACCGATCGGGAGCTGCATGACGATCGGCTGCGCGCCAAGGCGGTCGCTGATCATGTCCACGCAGCGGTGGAACTCGGCACCCGTGCGGTCCAGCTTGTTGACGAAGCAGATACGCGGCACGCCGTAGCGGTCCGCCTGACGCCACACGGTCTCGGACTGCGGCTCGACACCGGCGACGCCGTCGAACACCGTCACGGCACCGTCGAGCACACGCAGGGAGCGCTCCACCTCAACGGTGAAGTCGACGTGCCCCGGGGTGTCGATGATGTTGATGGTGTGGTCGACGTCCTCGAGCGGCCAGTGGCAGGTCGTCGCGGCAGACGTGATCGTGATGCCGCGCTCCTGCTCCTGCTCCATCCAGTCCATCGTGGCGGCGCCGTCGTGGACCTCACCGATCTTGTACGAAACACCGGTGTAGAACAGGATGCGCTCGGTGGTGGTCGTCTTGCCCGCGTCGATGTGGGCCATGATCCCGATATTGCGGACCCTGGCCAGGTCAAGCGAAGTGGTAGCCATAAGGCTTTCGTCTTCTCTCGGTTCTCGATGGGGTTGCGACTACCAGCGGTAGTGCGCGAAGGCCTTGTTGGACTCGGCCATCTTGTGCGTGTCCTCACGCTTCTTGACCGCAGCGCCGAGGCCGTTCGAGGCGTCGAGCAGTTCGTTCATGAGGCGCTCGGTCATGGTCTTCTCGCGGCGGGCGCGGGAGTAGCCGACGACCCAGCGGAGCGCGAGGGTGGAGGCACGACCGGGCTTGACCTCGATCGGAACCTGGTAGGTGGCGCCACCGACACGGCGGGACTTGACCTCGAGAGACGGCTTGACGTTCTCGAGAGCGCGCTTCAGCGTGATGACCGGGTCAGCGCCGGTCTTCTCGCGGAGGCCTTCCATGGCGCCGTAGACGATGCGCTCAGCGGTGGAACGCTTGCCGTTGAGCAGAATCTTGTTGATCAGCGAGGTCACCAGAGGAGAACCGTAAACCGGGTCGATGATGACCGGGCGCTTCGGGGCGGGGCCCTTACGAGGCATTCTTACTTCTCCTTCTTGGCGCCGTAGCGGCTGCGGGCCTGCTTGCGGTTCTTGACGCCCTGGGTGTCAAGGGAGCCGCGGATGATCTTGTAACGAACACCCGGCAGGTCCTTCACACGGCCACCACGCACGAGCACGATGGAGTGCTCCTGCAGGTTGTGTCCCTCACCCGGGATGTAGGCCGTGACCTCGATACCGGAGGTCAGACGCACACGCGCGACCTTACGGAGGGCCGAGTTCGGCTTCTTCGGGGTGGTCGTGAACACACGCGTGCAGACGCCACGACGCTGAGGGGAACCCTCGAGTGCGGGCGTCTTGTTCTTCTCGACCTTGTCCTGCCGGCCCTTGCGGACCAGCTGCTGGATCGTAGGCACTACTTCTCCGGTTTCTGTGTGCCGTTAGTAAAGCTAACCTGGAACGTCGCCGACCCACGCGGTCGGGTGTGTCGAATGCTGCAGACTCCCGCCGGAAGGCGGAAAAGGCGCAGATTACGGTGGCCGGTCTTGGCTCGCTGTGCGGTTGAGGACACGCACATGAGCCCAGGCACACCCCAGGCACAAGGTCTGAGCGTACCTACCTCACCGAGTTCGGTCAAAACAAATGCAAGCGGGCCCGACACGCCGGTACGCCACCAGGACGCCCCGAAGCGCCCCAGAGGGCCGTACGGGCCGCGGGAGCCCGCTCTCCGGCCGCTCAGAGGCCGAGGTCGACGGCGAAGGGCGGCCACCCCGTACGCAACGGAGCAGCCGCCCTTCTGGGTCCCGTGCCCTAAGGCCAGGGGCCGTACGCCTTACTGGTTGTACGGACCGTAGTCGTAGTCCTCCAGCGGAACGGCCTGGCCGGAGCCCGTGCCGAACGGCGAGTAGTCGATGTCGTCGTAGCCGACGGCCGAGTACATCGCGGCCTTGGCCTCCTCGGTCGGCTCGACCCGGATGTTGCGGTAGCGGGACAGGCCCGTACCGGCCGGGATGAGCTTACCGATGATGACGTTCTCCTTGAGGCCGATCAGGGAGTCCGACTTGGCATTGATCGCCGCGTCGGTGAGGACCCTGGTCGTCTCCTGGAAGGACGCCGCCGACAGCCACGACTCGGTGGCGAGCGAGGCCTTGGTGATACCCATCAGCTGCGGACGGCCGGAGGCGGGGTGACCGCCCTCGGTGACCACACGACGGTTCTCCTGCTCGAAGCGCGAGCGCTCCACGAGCTCGCCCGGCAGCAGCTCCGCGTCGCCGGACTCGATGATCGTCACACGGCGCAGCATCTGCCGGATGATGATCTCGATGTGCTTGTCGTGGATCGACACACCCTGCGAGTTGTAGACCTTCTGGACCTCGCCGACCAGGTGCACCTGGACGGCCCGCTGACCGAGGATGCGCAGCACGTCGTGCGGGTTGGTGGCACCCACGGTGAGCTTCTGGCCCACCTCGACGTGGTCGCCCTCGCCCACCAGCAGACGGGCACGCTTCGAGATCGGGAACGCCGTCTCGTCGCTGCCGTCGTCCGGGGTGACGACGATCTTCTTGGTCTTCTCGGTCTCCTCGATCCGCACGCGGCCGTTGGCCTCGGAGATCGGGGCGACACCCTTCGGGGTACGGGCCTCGAAGAGCTCGACGACACGCGGCAGACCCTGGGTGATGTCGTCACCGGCCACACCACCGGTGTGGAAGGTACGCATCGTCAGCTGGGTACCGGGCTCACCGATGGACTGGGCGGCGATGATGCCGACCGCCTCACCGATGTCGACCAGCTTGCCGGTGGCGAGCGAACGGCCGTAGCAGTACGCACACGTACCGACCGCGGACTCACAGGTCAGGACCGAGCGGGTCTTGACCTCCTCGACACCCGCGCCCACGAGCGCGTCGATGAGCACGTCACCGAGGTCGACGTTGGCCGGCGCGATGACCTTGCCGTCCACGACGACGTCCTCGGCGAGCATCCGCGCGTACACGGACGTCTCGACGTCCTCCGCCTTGCGCAGGACACCGTCGGCGCCCCGCTCGGCGATCCGCAGCTTCAGACCGCGGTCGGTGCCACAGTCCTCCTCGCGGATGATGACGTCCTGCGAGACGTCGACCAGACGACGCGTGAGGTAACCGGAGTCGGCGGTACGCAGAGCGGTGTCGGCGAGACCCTTACGGGCACCGTGCGTGGAGATGAAGTACTCCAGCACGGACAGACCCTCGCGGAACGACGCCTTGATGGGACGCGGGATCGTCTCGTTCTTGGCGTTCGACACCAGACCACGCATACCGGCGATCTGACGCATCTGCATCATGTTTCCGCGAGCACCCGAGTTGACCATCATGAAGATGGGGTTGGTCTTCGGGAAGTTCGCGTTCATCGCCTCGGCAACCTCGTTGGTCGCCTTGGTCCAGATGGTGATGAGCTCCTGCGTGCGCTCCTGCTTGGTGATCAGACCGCGCTCGTACTGCTTCTGGACCTTCTCGTCCTGCGCCTCGTAGCCCGCGACGATCTCCTTCTTCGCCTCGGGAACGACGACGTCGGAGATGGCCACGGTGACACCGGAACGGGTCGCCCAGTAGAAGCCCGACGCCTTCAGGTTGTCGAGCGTCGCCGCCACGATGACCTTCGGGTAGCGCTCGGCGAGGTCGTTGACGATCTCGGAGAGCTGCTTCTTGCCGACCGAGTAGTCGACGAACGGGTAGTCCTCGGGCAGCAGCTCGTTGAAGAGCGCGCGGCCCAGGGTCGTCCGCAGACGGAACGAGTCACCCTGCTGCCACGCACCTGCTCCGACGCTGTCGTCCCCCTCCTCCTCGACCGGCGGGGTCCAGCCACGGGGCGGGACGGTGCCGATCGGGAAGCGGATGTCGACCTTCGCCTGGAGCGAGAGCTCCCGGGCGTCGAAGGCCATGATCGCCTCGGCGGTGGAGTTGAACGCACGGCCCTCGCCGCGCACCTCGCGCTCCTCCTCGTCCGTGGTGAGGAAGAAGAGGCCCAGCACCATGTCCTGGGTCGGCATGGTGACCGGTCGGCCGTCGGCCGGCTTGAGGATGTTGTTCGAGGACAGCATCAGGATGCGGGCCTCGGCCTGCGCCTCCGCGGACAGCGGCAGGTGCACGGCCATCTGGTCACCGTCGAAGTCCGCGTTGAACGCGGTGCAGACGAGCGGGTGGATCTGGATGGCCTTGCCCTCGACCAGCTGCGGCTCGAAGGCCTGGATGCCGAGGCGGTGCAGCGTGGGCGCACGGTTCAGCAGCACCGGGTGCTCGGCGATGACCTCTTCGAGGACGTCGTACACGACGGTGCGGCCGCGCTCGACCATGCGCTTGGCGCTCTTGATGTTCTGCGCGTGGTTCAGGTCGACCAGGCGCTTCATCACGAACGGCTTGAAGAGCTCCAGCGCCATGGCCTTGGGCAGACCGCACTGGTGCAGCTTCAGCTGTGGGCCGACGACGATCACGGAACGCGCCGAGTAGTCGACTCGCTTACCGAGCAGGTTCTGACGGAAGCGACCCTGCTTGCCCTTCAGCATGTCGCTGAGGGACTTCAGCGGGCGGTTACCGGGACCGGTGACCGGACGGCCGCGGCGGCCGTTGTCGAACAGCGCGTCGACGGCCTCCTGGAGCATCCGCTTCTCGTTGTTCACGATGATCTCGGGGGCACCGAGGTCGAGCAGACGCTTCAGTCGGTTGTTCCGGTTGATGACCCGGCGGTACAGGTCGTTCAGGTCGGAGGTCGCGAAGCGGCCACCGTCCAGCTGCACCATCGGACGCAGGTCCGGCGGGATCACCGGCACGCAGTCCAGCACCATGCCCTTGGGGCTGTTGCTGGTCTGCAGGAACGCGGAGACGACCTTGAGGCGCTTGAGCGCACGGGTCTTCTTCTGGCCCTTGCCGGTACGGATGATCTCGCGGAGGCGCTCGGCCTCCTCGTTCAGGTCGAAGGACTCCAGGCGCTTCTGCAGCGCCGCGGCACCCATCGAGCCGTCGAAGTACGTGCCGAAGCGGTCACGCAGCTCGCGGTAGAGCAGCTCGTCACCCTCCAGGTCCTGGACCTTGAGGTTCTTGAAGCGGTTCCACACCTCGTCGAGACGGTCGATCTCGCGCTGGGCGCGGTCGCGCAGCTGCTTCATCTCACGCTCGGCACCCTCGCGCACCTTGCGGCGCACATCGGCCTTGGCACCCTCGGCCTCGAGCTCGGCCAGGTCGGCCTCGAGCTTCTTGGCGCGGGCCTCCAGGTCGGCGTCGCGGCGGTTCTCGATCTGCTGGCGCTCGACGGAGACATGGGCCTCCAGCGAGGGCAGGTCGCGGGTGCGGCGCTCCTCGTCGACGTACGTGATCATGTACGCCGCGAAGTAGATGACCTTCTCCAGGTCCTTCGGGGCGAGGTCGAGCAGGTAGCCCAGCCGCGACGGAACGCCCTTGAAGTACCAGATGTGGGTGACGGGAGCGGCCAGCTCGATGTGGCCCATCCGCTCACGGCGCACCTTGGCGCGGGTGACCTCGACGCCACACCGCTCACAGATGATGCCCTTGAAGCGGACACGCTTGTACTTGCCGCAGTAGCACTCCCAGTCCCGGGTAGGACCGAAGATCTTCTCGCAGAAGAGTCCGTCCTTCTCGGGCTTGAGCGTGCGGTAGTTGATGGTCTCAGGCTTCTTGACCTCGCCGTGGGACCACTGACGGATGTCGTCAGCGGTGGCCAGGCCGATCCGGAGCTCGTCGAAGAAGTTGACGTCGAGCACTATGCGTCAATCCCTCTCAGGGTCGTGTCTCAATCATGGTCTGTACGGGGTCCGGGGAGAGGCCGGGACTCCTTGTGGGAGCCCCGACCGACCCGTCAGACCTCTTCGACGCTGCTCGGCTCGCGCCGGGACAGGTCGATGCCGAGCTCCTCCGCCGCGCGGAAGACGTCCTCGTCGGTGTCGCGCATCTCGATGGACATGCCGTCCGAGGACAGCACCTCCACGTTGAGGCACAGGGACTGCATCTCCTTGATGAGCACCTTGAAGGACTCGGGGATGCCGGGCTCGGGGATGTTCTCGCCCTTGACGATGGCCTCGTAGACCTTCACGCGGCCGGTGACGTCGTCGGACTTGATGGTCAGCAGCTCCTGGAGGGCGTATGCGGCGCCGTATGCCTCCAGCGCCCACACCTCCATCTCACCGAAGCGCTGGCCACCGAACTGAGCCTTACCACCCAGCGGCTGCTGGGTGATCATCGAGTACGGGCCGGTCGACCGGGCGTGCAGCTTGTCGTCGACCAGGTGGTGGAGCTTGAGGATGTACATGTACCCGACCGAGATCGGGTCCGGGAACGGCTCACCGGAGCGGCCGTCGAACAGCCGGGCCTTACCGGTCGGGAGCACCATGCGCTCGCCGTCCCGGTTCGGGATCGTGTGCTGCAGCAGACCCGCGAGCTCGTCCTCACGCGCACCGTCGAAGACCGGGGTCGCGACGTTGGTGCCCGGCTGGACCTGGTCCGCACCGATGGCCTGCAGGCGCTGGGCCCACTCGTCGGCGAGGCCGGAGACGTCCCAGCCGCGGCTGGCGAGCCAGCCGAGGTGGATCTCCAGGACCTGTCCCGGGTTCATTCGGGACGGGACACCCAGCGGGTTGAGGATGATGTCGACCGGGGTGCCGTCCTCCATGAACGGCATGTCCTCGATCGGCAGAATCTTGGAGATGACGCCCTTGTTGCCGTGACGGCCGGCGAGCTTGTCACCGTCGGTGATCTTGCGCTTCTGCGCGACGTACACGCGCACCAGCTGGTTCACACCGGGGGGAAGCTCGTCGCCCTCCTCGCGGTCGAAGACGCGGACGCCGATGACCTTGCCGGTCTCGCCGTGCGGCACCTTCAGCGAGGTGTCACGGACCTCACGGGCCTTCTCACCGAAGATCGCGCGGAGCAGGCGCTCCTCCGGGGTCAGCTCGGTCTCGCCCTTGGGCGTGACCTTGCCGACCAGGATGTCGCCGGCGACGACCTCGGCACCGATACGGATGATGCCGCGCTCGTCCAGGTCCGCGAGGACCTCCTCGGAGACGTTCGGGATGTCCCGGGTGATCTCCTCGGGGCCGAGCTTGGTGTCACGGGCGTCGACCTCGTGCTCCTCGATGTGGATCGAGGAGAGGACGTCGTCCTGGACGAGGCGCTGCGACAGGATGATCGCGTCCTCGTAGTTGTGACCCTCCCACGGCATGAACGCGACCAGCAGGTTCTTGCCGAGCGCCATCTCACCGTTCTCGGTGGCCGGACCGTCGGCGAGGACCTGGCCCTCGACGACCCGGTCGCCCTCGGCGACGACGACCTTCTGGTTGACCGAGGTGCCCTGGTTGGAGCGGGCGAACTTGGCCAGGCGGTACGTGTTGTACGTGCCGTCGTCGTTGGCGACGGTGATGTAGTCCGCGGAGAGCTCCTGGATCACACCGTCCTTCTCGGCCTTGACCACGTCGCCGGCGTCGGTGGCACAGCGGTACTCCATGCCGGTGCCGACGAGCGGGGCCTCCGCCTTGATGAGCGGAACGGCCTGGCGCATCATGTTCGCGCCCATGAGGGCACGGTTGGCGTCGTCGTGCTCGAGGAACGGGATCATGGCGGTCGCGACCGACACCATCTGGCGCGGCGAGACGTCCATGTAGTCCACGTCCTCGGGCGCGACGTAGTCGACCTCGCCGCCACGGCGGCGGACCAGCACGCGAGCCTCGGAGAAGCGCAGGTCGTCGCTGAGCGCGGCATTGGCCTGCGCGATGACGAAGCGGTCCTCCTCGTCGGCCGTGAGGTAGTGCACCTCGTCGGTGACGACGCCGTGCTCGTCGACCTTGCGGTACGGCGTCTCGACGAAGCCGAACGCGTTGACGCGGCCGTACGAGGCGAGCGAACCGATCAGACCGATGTTCGGGCCTTCGGGGGTCTCGATCGGGCACATGCGTCCGTAGTGGGACGGGTGCACGTCTCGGACCTCGAAGCCCGCCCGCTCACGGGACAGACCGCCGGGGCCGAGCGCCGACAGACGACGCTTGTGGGTCAGGCCCGACAGCGGGTTGTTCTGGTCCATGAACTGGGACAGCTGGCTGGTGCCGAAGAACTCCTTGATGGAGGCGACGACCGGCCGGATGTTGATCAGGGTCTGCGGCGTGATCGCCTCGACGTCCTGAGTGGTCATGCGCTCACGCACGACGCGCTCCATACGGGCCAGACCCGTGCGGACCTGGTTCTGGATGAGCTCGCCGACGTTGCGCAGACGACGGTTGCCGAAGTGGTCGATGTCGTCGGTCTCGACGACGATCGTCGAGCCGCTCTCTCCGACCGTCTCGGTCTCACCGGCGTGCAGCTTCACCAGGTACTTGATCGTGGCGATGATGTCGTCGGTGGTGAGCACGCCGGCGTCCAGCGGCTCGTCGGCCCCGAGCTTCTTGTTGACCTTGTAGCGGCCGACCTTGGCGAGGTCGTAGCGCTTCGGGTTGAAGTACAGGTTCTCGAGCAGCGTCTGCGCGGCTTCGCGCGTCGGGGGCTCGCCCGGGCGCAGCTTGCGGTAGATGTCGAGCAGCGCGTCGTCCTGGCCCTGGGTGTGGTCCTTCTCCAGGGTGGCGCGCATCGACTCGTACTCGCCGAATTCCTCGAGGATCTGCTCGGTGGTCCAGCCGAGCGCCTTGAGGAGGACGGTGACGGACTGCTTGCGCTTGCGGTCGATGCGGACACCGACCATGTCGCGCTTGTCGATCTCCATCTCGAGCCAGGCACCCCGGGACGGGATGATCTTGGCGGAGAAGATGTCCTTGTCGGACGTCTTGTCGATGGAGGAGTCGAAGTAGACACCCGGCGAGCGGACCAGCTGCGACACCACGACACGCTCGGTGCCGTTGATGACGAAGGTGCCCTTGTTGGTCATGAGCGGGAAGTCGCCCATGAAGACCGTCTGGGACTTGATCTCACCGGTCTCGTTGTTGGTGAACTCGGCCGTGACGAAGAGCGGCGCGGCGTACGTGAAGTCGCGCTCCTTGCACTCGTCGATCGAGTTCTTCGGGGGCTCGAAGCGGTGGTCGCGGAAGGTCAGCGACATCGACCCGGAGAAGTCCTCGATCGGAGAGATCTCCTCGAAGATCTCCTCCAGACCGGACTTCGTGGGGACGTCCTGTCCGGACTCCAGAGCCGCCTCGACACGAGCCTTCCATGCGGCATTGCCGAGCAGCCAGTCAAAGCTCTCGGTCTGCAGCGCGAGGAGGTTCGGAACCTCGAGGGGCTCCTTGATCTTTGCAAAGGAGATGCGCAGCGGGGCGGTGCTTGCGCCGTTGTTCATATTCGCGGTCGAGGCGTTGCGCGAGGCGGCCAAGAGGGGGTCCTTCCGAGGGCTCGGACTCACTACGCGCGTACCGGTCCCAAGCCAGGCACGGAGACAGAGGTCCCCAATCTGGTCAAAAAGCCAGGTCAGGGCACTTCGGTCAACGATGCTCTTGCGAGGGTATGCCCCTGGTGACGGGCAGGAGGCAGCTAACAGGCAGCGCAAAGGGTCAGTGTAGCCACTTGGCCCACTGATGTCCAGGTCGGGTTTTCCGAGACCCTCGTTGTTCTCAACTCCGCGGTATGCCGTGCGCTGGAGGCGCACACCGATCCTGCCCGTTCGGTCGCCGATCCATGCCTCGAGTTTGGACCGTTGTGACGACGCGTCCTGAGAATTGCGCGCTGCGTGCGGTTCGTCAAGGCCCTCCACTCCGTGGAGATCGTCACCTGGCGCACGGCGAAGATCACCTTACTCTCCGCAGCGGACTGCGCAAGGCAGCCGCCCAGTGCGCCGGGGAACGCCGCAGGGCGACCACCCGAATAGGTGATCGCCCTGCGGTGTGTGCGCGTTACAGCGCGAGAGTCAGAAGACTCCAGAGGTCACTTGACCTCGACGGAGGCGCCGGCGGCCTTGAGGGACTCAGCAGCCTTCTCCGCGGCCTCCTTGTTGACCTTCTCGAGGACCGGCTTCGGGGTGCCGTCGACGAGGTCCTTGGCCTCCTTCAGGCCCAGGGAGGTCAGCTCACGCACGACCTTGATGACCTGGATCTTCTTCTCGCCGGCGCCGGTGAGGACGACGTCGAACTCGTCCTGCTCCTCGACGGCCTCAGCGGCGGCGGCCGGACCGGCCGGACCGGCAACGGCGACCGCGGCAGCGGCGGTGACGTCGAACTTCTCCTCGAACGCCTTCACGAACTCGGAGAGCTCGATGAGGGTCATCTCCTCGAACTGCGCGAGCAGGTCTTCCTGAGACAGCTTCGCCATGATGGGCGATCCTTCCACTAATTCGGCTGGTGCCGGGTGTGTATGTCGGCGGGCGTACGTTGGGCCCGCTGCGACCCGCGCTCTAGGCGGCGCGGATCAATGCGCGAGCCGAATTACTCGGCACCGCCCTGCTCGTCCTGCTTGGCGCGAAGAGCGTCCACGGTGCGGACGAGCTTCGAGGGAAGCGCCTGGAAGAGCTGAGCAGTCTGCGTCTGCTTGCCCTTGAAGGCGCCCGCCAGCTTGGCGAGCAGAACCTCGCGGGACTCGAGGTCCGCAAGCTTCTTGATCTCATCGGCGGACAGCGCCTTGCCATCAAGGACACCGCCCTTGATGATGAGGTTCGGGTTCTCCTTGGCGAAGTCACGAAGACCCTTCGCCGACTCCACCGGGTCACCGGTGATGAAGGCGACCGCCGTCGGACCAGTGAACTGATCGTCGAGCGAAGTGATCCCGGCCTCGTTGGCCGCAATCTTGGTCAGCGTGTTCTTCACCACGGCGTACTGGGCGTTCTCACCGAGCGAACGACGCAGCGTCTTGAGCTGCGCCACGGTGAGACCCCGGTACTCGGTCAGCACGGCGGCGTTCGAGCTACGGAACTGGTCCGCGAGCTCGGCCACCGCGGCAGCCTTGTCGGGCCTTGCCATAGAGCGTCGGCCTCCTTCCGGGTGATGAGGACCGCTCAGAAGGGGCTGAACAAAACGAAACGCCCCGGCGCAGGCGCACGGGGCGTGGCTCGACCGGCTGCGCCCTTTGAGGAGCGGCATCCGGGAGCTCATCCACAGTCACCTGCGCGGGTCGTCCGCAGCTAGCGGATCCTTCGGCCACCGCACCGATGAAGGCACGGCAACGACCAGCGGTCTTTGGCTTCCGTGGAAGACTACGGGAGGGAGTCCCCCCAGGCAAATCGGGTGATCAGGCCCCGCCGCCGGTGCCGCTGTCGAGACCCTCGAGGATCTCCTCGGTCTCCTTCAGCTTCTCGTCGATGCCCTTCATGACGTCCTGGACACCTGGTCGGCCGGCGGCGCCTTGACGGCCGGGGCCGTGCCGCAGTCCGAGAACGTCGCCTTGGTCGTCGACGTGCCCTTGTCGTCCGTCAGAGCGTCCTCGAGACGGACCGGACAGCCGTCTCCGCCGATCCAGATGTCGATCTTGTACGTCCTGATCCCGGCCTTCTTGAGAGCGGCCCGGAGCGCCTTGCGCCGGTCGTCCTTCATGACCTTGCTCCGGGAGTCGGCCCGGAGCAGTTCAGCGAGGGTGAAGGTGCCGCGGTAGTGCTCCGTCCCGGTGCCGTCGGACTTCTCGGCGCTCACGTGCCGGAGCTTGTCCTGGTCGAGCAGCATGGCGAGGTACTCGGCCGGGTCCTGGTTCAGCCGGACGCCCGGCGCCTCGCTGTCCGCCAGGCCGATCCTCATCCAGGGCTTGCCCGTGGCGCTCTTGTCCGACGGAGCGTAGACGTCGTCGCCGATCTGGAGCAGCCGCTTGTCCTCACCGTCCGCGGTCATCGTGGGTCCTGGCCGGCCGGGTACCACCCCTTGACGCCGACCTGCCGGCCGGCCCTGCCGTTCGCCTCCGCATACGTCAGACCGGTCCTGGCGAACTTGGCGTCCACCGTCTTCAGGTAGGACGCCTCGATGGCCTCCGCGGGCCGGGCGGCGGCCGTGCCCGGCTACGCCGCGTCCTCGCCGCCCGAGCCGTCGCAAGCCGTCAGAGCGGTCGTGAGCAGGGCGCCTCCGGCGACGGCGACGCCTACTCGCGTGAGGACAGCCTTCTTCCTGTACGTCTCCCCCATGGGTGGATCTCTGCGCGAACCCCGTGACTTCAGGCGGAAGATCGGAAAAGTCCTCACGAAGATCGCGCCGGGCAGACCGGGCCGGGCAGACGACGACGGGCCTTCCACCCCGGAAAGCGGGGTGGAAGGCCCGTCGTCAGACGCTCAGCGTGAGCCCTCAGGCTCGACCCGGTCAGACAGCTGCCGGGTCCTCCTCGACGAGGAGGTTGCGGGTGCGGTTGGAGTCCAGCGGGATGCCGGGGCCCATGGTGGTGGTCAGGGTCGCCTTCTTGATGTAGCGGCCCTTCGCGGCGGACGGCTTGAGACGGAGGATCTCCTCGAGCGCCGCGGCGTAGTTCTCCACCAGCTTGGTCTCGTCGAAGGAGATCTTGCCGATGATGAAGTGCAGGTTCGAGTGCTTGTCGACACGGAACTCGATCTTGCCGCCCTTGATGTCGTTGACAGCCTTGGCGACGTCCATGGTCACGGTGCCGGTCTTGGGGTTCGGCATGAGACCACGGGGACCGAGCACACGGCCGAGGCGGCCGACCTTGCCCATGAGGTCCGGGGTGGCGACGACGGCGTCGAAGTCCAGACGGCCCTTCGAAACCTCGTCGATCAGTTCGTCGGAGCCGACGATGTCGGCGCCCGCGGCTTCCGCGGCCGCAGCACGGTCACCGGTCGCGAAGACCAGGACCCGGGCGGTCTTACCGGTGCCGTGCGGAAGGTTCACGGTGCCACGGACCATCTGGTCGGCCTTGCGCGGGTCAACGCCCAGGCGGAAGGCGACCTCGACGGTGCCGTCGAACTTGGTGGTGGCGGTGTCCTTCGCAAGACGGACGGCCTCGAGCGGGGCGTAGTTGCGCTCCCGGTCGATCTTGGCGTCCGCGTTGCGGAGAGCCTTGCTGCGCTTCACTTCTTCTCCTGTTGGTTCAGGTACGGAGTCGTGGTCCGAGCCAGCGCCTGGCCCTGCCACTGGTCAAACGGGGACTGATCAGCCCTCGACCGTGATGCCCATGGAACGGGCGGTGCCGGCGATGATCTTCTCGGCGGCGTCCAGGTCGTTGGCGTTCAGGTCGGGCATCTTGGTCGTGGCGATCTCGCGGACCTGGTCGCGCGTCAGCTTGGCGACCTTGGTCTTGTGCGGCTCGCCGGAGCCCTTGTCCACACCCGCGGCCTTGAGGATCAGCTTCGCGGCCGGCGGAGTCTTGGTCACGAAGGTGAAGGAACGGTCCTCGTAGACCGTGATCTCCACCGGCACGACCATGCCACGCTGCGACTCGGTCGCGGCGTTGTAGGCCTTGCAGAACTCCATGATGTTGACGCCGTGCTGACCCAGTGCGGGGCCGACCGGCGGAGCCGGGTTGGCCGCACCGGCCTGGATCTGGAGCTTGATAAGCCCCGTGACCTTCTTCTTCTTGGGAGGCATTGCTCTCTCCGGGTCCTAGTGAGAGTTTTTCGCCTTCCACCCGATCATCCGGATGGAGGCATACCGCACAACGATAACGGGTACCACTGCGCGGCCAAAAACCGAGCAGGTCAGAACGGCCACGAGGGCTGTTCTGACCTGGTCGGAAACCTGTGTGCCAGTTAGTTCTTCTGGATCTGGTCGAAGCTCAGCTCGACCGGGGTCTCGCGACCGAAGATCTCGACGAGGCCCTTGACCTTCTTCGAGTCGGCGTTGATCTCGTTGATCGTGGCCTGCAGCGTCGCGAACGGACCGTCGGTGACGGTGACCGAGTCGCCGACCTCGAAGTCCAGCACCTGGACCTCGACCTTGCGGGCCGGAGCCGGCCTGCCCTCGGCCTCGGCGGCCTCGCGGGCGGCCTTCTCCTCGGCCTCCGGGGCGAGCATCTTGACGATCTCGTCCAGGGTCAGCGGGTACGGGTCGTAGGCGTTGCCCACGAAGCCGGTGACACCCGGGGTGTTGCGGACGACGCCCCAGGACTCGTTCGTCAGGTCCATACGGACGAGCACATAGCCGGGCAGCTTGTTCTGCCGGACGTTCTTGCGCTCGCCGTTCTTGATCTGGACGATCTCTTCCTCGGGGACCTCGGCCTGGTAGATGAAGTCCTCGACGTTCAGCGAGACGGCACGCTGCTCCAGGTTGGCCTTCACGCGCTTCTCGTAGCCCGCGTAGGTGTGGATCACGTACCACTCGCCGGGCAGACCGCGCAGCTCGTCGCGGAGCGCGGCGATCGGGTCGACGGGAGCCTCCGGCTCGGCCTCGACCTCGGTGTCCGCTTCGGTCTCGGCGTCCGCCTCGGCGGCTTCCTCGCCCTCGTCCTCGTCGGAGAGGACCTCGTCCTCGTCGCCGATCTGGATCGCAGCTTCCTCGGCGGGCAGCCCCGCAGCGGCATCGGCAGCTTCCGCCTGGTCCTCGTCGGCAGCCTCGACGATGTCGAGCTGGTCCTCAGCGGACTCTGCCGACTCGATGGCGTCGTTCAGGTTCGGGTCAGACACGGTGGCTGCTTCTTCCTGGATACAGATGGGGTGGAACATGCGAAAGGGACGCCCGGCGAGGCGCCCTCCGCGGGATCAGCCGAAGATGTACTTGACTGCTGCCTGGAAGCCATAGTCCATCACGGTCACAAGGCCGATCATGATGACGACGAAGACAATCACCACGGTGGTGTACGTCGTCAGCTGGCTGCGAGTGGGCCAGACAACCTTGCGCAGCTCGGCGACGATCTGACGGTAGAACAGCGCGAGGCGCCCGAAGGGGCCCTTCTTCCCGCGCTTGCCGCCCTTGCGGGTCTTCTTCCGGGCGTCCGGCGCTTCGTCCTCGGCATCAGGCATGTCGATGGAGCCTACGGCGTCCGTCACGTCTCTCACCTGATTCCGGGTCGTGGCCGTGCCGCGCCCGGTGGAGCCGCACGGCGGTGCATGAAGATACGTACCTGCGCACACATCCTGGCGAAGGTGTGTGGAGCAGGGCCGGAGGGACTTGAACCCCCAACCGCTGGTTTTGGAGACCAGTGCTCTACCAATTGAGCTACGACCCTTTGTGGTTCTCCCCAAACCTACCCCATGGTTAGAGGTGGTCGGTGAGGGCCAACGAGCCAAGAGTGTACGTGGTCAGCGCCCGTGCGTCGAACAGATAGCTCCACGGCGGTTCCTGTCCGTGTTCCGACACCGTTCCGCCAGGACGTGACCCGGCCCTGTCCGCTCGGTGAAACCCTTGTGCCCGGGGCGCCCCGGGTCTGGGAGCATGGCCGTATGAGCGCTGCAACTCCTCCCACCGAGCGCCGGGTCTCCGCCCGCATCGGTGCGATCTCCGAGTCCGCGACCCTCGCCGTCGACGCCAAGGCCAAGGCCCTCAAGGCCGCCGGCCGCCCGGTGATCGGCTTCGGCGCGGGCGAGCCCGATTTCCCGACGCCCGGCTACATCGTCGACGCCGCGATCGAGGCCTGCAAGAACCCCAAGTACCACCGCTACACCCCGGCGGGCGGCCTCCCCGAGCTGAAGAAGGCCATCGCCGAGAAGACGCTCCGCGACTCCGGCTACGAGGTCGACCCCGCCCAGGTGCTGGTGACCAACGGCGGCAAGCAGGCGATCTACGAAGCCTTCGCGGCGATCCTGGATCCGGGTGACGAGGTCATCGTCCCGGCTCCGTACTGGACGACGTACCCCGAGTCGATCCGTCTCGCGGGCGGTGTCCCGGTGGAGGTCGTCGCCGACGAGACCACCGGCTACCGGGTCTCGGTGGAGCAGCTGGAGGCCGCGCGCACGGAGCGGACCAAGGTCGTCCTCTTCGTCTCCCCGTCCAACCCCACCGGCGCGGTCTACAGCGAGGCCGACGCCCGTGCGATCGGCGAGTGGGCCGCCGAGCACGGCCTGTGGGTGCTGACGGACGAGATCTACGAGCACCTGGTCTACGGGGACGCGACGTTCACCTCGCTCCCGCAGATCGTCCCGGCGCTGCGCGACAAGTGCATCGTCGTCAACGGTGTGGCCAAGACGTACGCCATGACCGGCTGGCGGGTCGGGTGGCTCATCGCCCCGAAGGACGTGGTGAAGGCCGCGACCAACCTGCAGTCGCACGCCACCTCCAACGTGTCGAACGTGGCGCAGGTCGCCGCCCTGGCCGCCGTCTCCGGCGACCTGGACGCGGTCGCGGAGATGCGCAGGGCCTTCGACCGCCGCCGCCAGACGATCGTGAAGATGCTGAACGAGATCGGCGGCGTGCTCTGCCCGACCCCCGAGGGCGCGTTCTACGCGTACCCGTCGGTCAAGGGCCTGCTCGGCAAGGAGATCCGCGGCAAGCGCCCGGCCACCTCGGTGGAGCTGGCGGCGCTGATCCTGGACGAGGCCGAGGTCGCGGTCGTCCCGGGCGAGGCCTTCGGCACGCCGGGCTACCTGCGGCTGTCGTACGCGCTGGGCGACGAGGACCTGGTCGAGGGCGTCTCGCGGATGCAGAAGCTGCTCGCGGAGGCGCGCGACTGACATCGCGTCGCGCACAAGCGGGCCTCCGGGGAGACCGGGGGCCCGCTTATGCGTTCAGACAAGCGCTCGTTCGGTGAACTCGGCTTCCTGAGGAAGGACCCATGCGGCAAGATCCTTCAGTGACTCCTCCCCCGGAGGGGCTTCTCACCCGTCCGCTCGCGCGGCCTCATGACGGACAAGCCCTGCCCGGCACCTCTCGGCACAGCGCGGAGTCCACCCGTTACGGAGGGTCCATGGAGGCGGTCCGCGACCTCAGCCTGCTGCCCAAGGCTCATCTGCATCTGCACTTCACCGGGTCGATGCGTCCCGCCACGCTGCTCGAACTCGCCGACAAGTACGGCGTCCATCTCCCCGACGCGCTGACCAGCGGCCGGCCGCCGAAGCTGCGGGCGACGGACGAGCGGGGCTGGTTCCGCTTCCAGCGGCTGTACGACATCGCACGGTCCTGTCTGCGGGAGCCCGAGGACATCCGGCGGCTGGTGCGGGAGACGGCCCAGGAGGACGTCAGGGACGGTTCCGGCTGGCTGGAGATCCAGGTCGACCCGACGTCGTACGCGCCGATGCTGGGCGGGCTGATCCCGGCACTGGAGATCATCCTGGACGCGGTGGACGCCGCGTCGCGCGAGACCGGACTCGGGATCCGGGTCGTGGTCGCGGCCAACCGCATGAAGCACCCCCTGGACGCCCGGACGCTGGCACGGCTCGCCGTGCGGCACGCGGACCGGGGCGTGGTCGGCTTCGGACTCTCCAACGACGAGCGGCGGGGCATGGCCCGCGACTTCGACCGGGCGTTCGCGATCGCCCGGGAGGGCGGGCTGCTGGCGGCCCCGCACGGCGGAGAGCTGACCGGGCCCGCGTCCGTACGGGACTGCCTGGACGATCTGCACGCCTCGCGCATCGGGCACGGTGTGCGGGCGGCGGAGGACCCGCGGCTGCTGCGGAAGCTGGCCGAGCGCGGGGTGGCCTGCGAGGTGTGCCCGGCGTCGAATGTCGCGCTCGGCGTCTACGAGAAGCCGGAGGACGTCCCGCTGCGGACGCTGTGGGAGGCCGGCGTGCCGATGGCGCTGGGCGCGGACGACCCCCTGCTCTTCGGGTCGCGGCTCGCGGCGCAGTACGAGATCGCCCGACGCCACCACGGTTTCACCGACGCGGAGCTGGCCGAGCTGGCCCGCCAGTCGGTGCGCGCGTCCGCGGCGCCGGAGGACGTACGCAGCAAGCTGCTGTCCGGGATCGACGACTGGCTGGCCGACCCGTCGGCCGGCTGATCCCGCGCAGGAGGGTGCGGGCGAGGGACGCGGCGAACGCGTCGAGAGGCTGCGGCGGCTGCCCGTCGGCGGTGGCGTGGAAGGCGAAGGCACGCTGCCCGTCGGCGGTGGCGTGGAAGGCGAAGGCACGCTGCGCGCAGGCGCCGGGCAGGAGTGAGGCCGCGGCAAAGGTGTCCGCTCCGGCCGCGATGCGGCCCGCGTCCCGCTCGGTGCGCAGATGGGCGTCGAGGCTCTCGATGGGCAGGTGCGGTCCGGTGCCCAGCTCGCGCATGGCGTCGTCGTGGCGGGCCTTGAGCGGCGCTTCCTGGCGGTGAGCGGCGCCACTGGGTCCCGTACCGGAGAACGAGACGTTCTTCCTGCGCTGGATCGGAACGCCGCTCGTGTCCCGTGTGCTGCGCAAGCACTACGACGACCTGCGGGTCATGGAGGCCGACATGCGCGCCGGCGCCACGGACTGGACGTCGGTGCGCCCGCCGCGGCTGACCGATGGACGTCAGTGCGCCCGCCGCGGCTGACCGATGGACGTCAGTGCGCCCGCCGCGGCTGACCGATGGACGTCAGTGCGCCCGCCGCGGCTGACCGACGGCCCGCTGACCGCCACTACCGCACGGCGATCGGCACGAGCCTGCGCGGCGGGGCGAAGATCTCCCGCGCGGGCGTCGCGCACGCGATGCTCGCGATGACGGAGGACCCAGCGACGGTCAAGCAGCCGGTCGCGGTGGCGTAACAGCCGCTCTACAGGCTGACGCCGACCGTCACCGGCTCGTTGACGAGCGTGACCCCGAAGGCGTCGCGGACGCCCGCGACGACCTCGCGGGCGAGGGCGAGCAGGTCCTCCGTGGTGGCCTCGCCCCGGTTGGTGAGCGCGAGGGTGTGCTTGGTGGAGATGCGGGCCGGGCCCTCGCCGTATCCCTTGGTGAAGCCGGCCCTGTCGATGAGCCAGGCGGCGGAGGTCTTGGTGTGGCCGTCGCCCGCGGGGTACGCGGGCGGCGTGACGCCGTCGCCGAGCCGGTCGCGTACGCGGCCGAGGAAGGTCTCGTACGCGGCCGCCGTCAGGATCGGGTTGGTGAAGAACGACCCGGCCGACCACGTGTCGTGATCCTCGGGGTCCAGCACCATGCCCTTGCCCGCGCGCAGCTTCAGCACCGTCTCGCGCGCGGTCGCCGCCGGGACCCGGTCGCCGGTTTCGACGCCGAGGGCGCGGGCCGTTTCGGCGTACTTGATCGGGGCGGACAGGCCCCCCGCGTCCTCCAGTTCGAACCGGACGCGCAGCACGACATGACGGTCGGGGTCCGCCTTGAAACGGCTGTGGCGGTAGGCGAAGCCGCAGTCGGAGTTGGCGATGGTGACCGTCTCGCCGCTGCGGCGGTCGTACGCCACGACCTCGGTGACGGTGCTGGACACCTCCTGGCCGTACGCCCCGACGTTCTGGATCGGGGTGGCGCCGGCCGAGCCGGGGATGCCGGACAGGCACTCCAGGCCGGCGAGGCCCGCCTCCACGGTCCGGGCCACGGCGTCGGTCCACACCTCGCCCGCGGCGAGCTCCAGCTTCGTGCCGTCGAGCCGGAATCCGGTGGTGGCGATGCGCAGGGCGGTCCCGTCGAAGCCCTTGTCACCGATGACGAGGTTGCTGCCGCCGCCGATCAGCAGCAGCGGCGTGCCGGCGGCGTCCGCCTCGCGGACGACCGCGATCACCTCGTCGTCCGTGGCGGCAGTGACGAGGCGCGTGGCCGGTCCGCCCAGGCGGAAGGTGGTCAGCGGGGCGAGGGGGGCGTCATGGAGTTCCTGCACGGGGACAAGAGTACGGTCCGTGCCACCGCGCCCCTGGAGGGCAGGGACGGCCCGGACCGCAGGTGTGCCGGGACTCACGCCGAGCGCCGGTGTCAGGCGAGCCGTACGACCGCGCGCGACATCCCCAGTACCTTCTGCCCGGCGGACATCGCGACGAGGTCGACCCGCACCCGGTTGTCGTCCAGCTTGGCCGCGACCTTGCCGCTGACCTCGATGACCGCGCCCTTGTCGTCGTTCGGCACGACCACCGGCTTCGTGAACCGGACGCCGTACTCGACGACCGCGCCCGGGTCGCCCACCCAGTCCGTCACGACCCGCGCCGCCTCGGCCATCGTGAACATGCCGTGCGCGATCACGTCCGGCAGCCCGACCTCCTTGGCGAACTGCTCGTTCCAGTGGATCGGGTTGAAGTCCCCGGAGGCGCCCGCGTACTGCACCAGCGTCGCCCGGGTCACCGGAAAGCTCTGCGCCGGCAGCTCGGTGCCGACCTCGACGTCCGCGTATGCGATCTTCGTCGCCATCTCGGTCAGGCCTCCTCGGCGCCGCGCGCCACGAGCTTGGTCCACGCGGTCACGACGTGCTCGCCCGCCTCGTCGTGCACCTCACCGCGGATGTCCAGGATGTCGTTTCCCGCGAGGGACTTGATCGCCTCGATGGTCGAGATGACCGTGAGCCGGTCCCCGGCCCGCACCGGACGCGTGTACGCGAACTTCTGGTCGCCGTGCACCACACGGCTGTAGTCCAGGCCCAGTTGCGGGTCGGCGACGACCTCTCCCGCCGCCTTGAAAGTGATCGCGAACACAAAAGTCGGCGGGGCGATCACATCGGGGTGGCCGAGCTGTTCGGCGGCACCGGGATCGGTGTACGCGGGATTCGCGTCACCCACCGCCTCCGCGAACTCCCTGATCTTTTCCCGGCCGACCTCGTACGGCGCGGTGGGCGGATAGGTCCGCCCGACGAAGGACTGGTCGAGCGCCATGGACTCGCTACCTCCTGGATTTCTTGCCTTGCCGGTGCTGTGCGTTCCGGGTGGATGCCCCCGGACCCCCGCCGGGACAAACGACACGAGGCCGCCCCCGTGATGGGGGCGGCCTCGCATTCGAGCCTGATTCAGCGCGTCTCGCGGTGCGCGGTGTGCGCGTTGCAGCGAGGGCAGTGCTTCTTCATCTCAAGACGGTCCGGGTTGTTACGCCGGTTCTTCTTGGTGATGTAGTTCCGCTCCTTGCACTCCACGCAGGCCAGCGTGATCTTCGGGCGGACGTCGGTGGCAGCCACGTGAGTGCTCCTATGACGGACAGATGGACGGATGAACGCAAGAAAGAGTAGCCGATCGGAGGACCGACCCCACAATCGGCTACTGTGTGTAGCGGTGACCGGACTTGAACCGGTGACACAGCGATTATGAGCCGCTTGCTCTACCGACTGAGCTACACCGCTTCGGTGTCGGATCACCTCGCCCGAAGGCGAGGATCTTCCAGCACCAGAGCCCCAATACGGAATCGAACCGTAGACCTTCTCCTTACCATGGAGACGCTCTGCCGACTGAGCTATTGGGGCGAGCGATGAAGACATTACACGGTCGCCCGCCGATCGCCCAAATCCGTTTACGGGGCACGATCGCCGTCATCGGGGGCGCAGGCGCGGCGGGGGTACGGCACGGGTTTCGGCGCTGCGCCGGTGCACCGCCACGTCCGTCCCGTACGCCACTCGTGGTCACACCGGTACGACTATTGCGCTCCTCCTCGAAGCGCAGTCCACACGCCCCTAGGCTCGACCACGCCGGGTGATCTTGATCGTCCGCAGGCCGGGGCCGAGGTCCAGGCCGCCCGTTCCCCGCCCCTTCAGGAGCGCGATGCCCGACAGCCAGGCGCAGCCGCCCGACGGCGCCACCGCCGACAGCACCGCACTGCTCCTGTGCGGCGCCCGCCTCACCGACGGCCGCACGGTCGACGTACGGCTCAGCCGCGGCCGTATCGAGGCCGTCGGCACCGCCGGAAGCCTGACCGCGCACTCCGCCCGCGTGGACCTGAGCGGTTTCCTGCTGCTGGCCGCACCCGCCGAGCCGCACGCCCACAGTGACACGGCCCTTACGGCGCCGACGGCCGAGGGGCCCGTGTCGTACGCCGTCGAGGACGTCCAGCGGCGCGCCACCGAGGCCGCGTTGCTGCAGCTCGGGCACGGCGCGACGGCGCTGCGCTCGCACGTGCGGATCGGGGACGTGCACGGTCTCGGCCCGCTGGAGGGGGTGCTGCAGGCCCGCCGCTCGCTGCGCGGGCTGGCCGAGTTGACCGCGGTCGCCGTGCCGCGGCTGCTCACGGGCGTGGCCGGGGCCGACGGGCTCGCGATGCTGCACGACGCGGTGAAGATGGGTGCGTCCGTGGTGGGCGGCTGCCCGGACCTGGACCCCGATCCGACGGGGTACACGGAGGCGGTCCTCCAAGTGGCCGCCGAGCACGGCTGTCCCGTCGATCTGCACACCGACGGCGAGGACCCGGCGCGCCTCGCCCGGCTCGCCTCCATGGCGGGCGGGCTGCGGCCCGGCGTGTCGATCGGCCCGTGCGCAGGCTTGGCCCGGCTGCCCTCCGCGATCGCGTCCCGCACGGCCGACCAGCTGGCCGCGGCGGGCGTGACGGTGGTCTGCCTGCCCCAGGGCGGCTGCGCGGGCGCGGAACTCCGCGGAAGCGCACCGGCACGGCTGCTGCGGGCGGCCGGGGTACGGGTCGCCGCGGGCAGCGGGGCGATGCGCGACGTGGCGAACCCGGTGGGCCGCGGGGACCCGCTGGAGGCGGCCTATCTGCTGGCCTCGCAGGGCGGGCTGCGCGTCCCCGACGCGTACGAGGCCGTCAGCGCGGCGGCGCGGCAGGCGATGGGTCTGCCCGACGTACGGGTGGAGGCGGGCTTCCCCGCCGAGCTGCTCGCCGTGCGCGGCGAGGAGCTGGCGGGCGTGCTGTCGCTCGCGTACAGCAGGATCGTCGTGCACCGCGGGCGGGTGGTGGCACGGACGAGCGCGGTACGGGAGTACTGCGATTCGGCGGCGGCCTTCGCGCTCGAACTGCCACGCCAGGGGCGGCCGGATGCGGGCCCATGAGCGTGACCGGGCCCCGGGCGGGACCCCACCGCGAACGTGACCATGACCGGATCCGTGGCCTCGGCACGGGCGCCACGAGCGAGGCGCCCGGGACCGGCGTACGGTCGTGAGCATGCGCATTGTCATCGCTGGAGGACACGGTCAGATCGCACTGCGCCTGGAGCGGCTGCTCTCCGCGTCCGGACACGAGGTCGCGGGCATCATCCGCAAGCCGGAACAGGCCGACGACCTCCGGGAGGCCGGCGCGGAGCCGGTTCTGCTGGACCTCGAGTCCGCATCGGTCGAGCAGGTTGCCGCCCACCTGCAGGGCGCGGATGCCGCGGTCTTCGCGGCGGGCGCGGGCCCCGGCAGTGGCGCCGCCCGCAAGGACACGGTGGATCGCGGGGCTGCGGTGCTCTTCGCGGACGCGGCCGAACGCGCGGGCGCACGCCGGTACATCATCGTCTCGTCGATGGGCGGGGATCCGGACCACAAGGGCGACGACGTCTTCGACGTGTACCTGCGGGCCAAGGGCGCGGCCGACGCGTACGTACGGACCAAGAGCGGGCTGGACTGGACGATCCTGCGTCCGGGGATGCTGACGAACGACGCCGGAACGGGCCTGGTCCGCCTGGAGGCCAGGACCGGCCGCGGTCCCGTGCCGCGCGACGACGTCGCGGCGGTCCTCGCGGAGCTCCTCGAGACCCCGGCGACGGCCGGACTGACACTGGAGCTGATCAGCGGATCGGTGCCGGTGGCGGTCGCGGTGAAGGCCATCGCGGGCAACTGAGCTCCGGTGCCGGGCAGGATCAGTCCCACCAGAAGCGCCGGTCGCGGCGCTCCGGAGGTTTCTCCGGGTACGTGTCCCCCTTCAGCTCCGGGTACTCGTAGAAGACCTCCGGACACACGAGGTGGCGCTCGGGTGCTCCGCCGTGAGGACGTCGGCCTGCTCGATCGACGCTGGTGGAGCGGCGACCGACAGGTGGAGGCCCGTGCTTCCCGTGCCCGAAACTCCCACGGGACGCCGAACCGGTCCCCCCACGAGCCCCGCGCTGCCGTCCACTCCCGGGCTCCCATGTGATCAGTCATCCCTCGCCGGTTGACGGCCGCGGGCAGGTCGGCGCCACGGCGGGCCCGCACGAGCGACACGAGTCCGACCGCCAAGTCCTCGGCGCACACCTCCAGATCCGCTGCCGCCACGCCTGTCGTCGCGAGCCCAGGCCGATCCGAGAAGCACCTCTGTCAGCGATGCCGGCCCGCAGGGCCACGCCGGCCACGCCGGAGTGAGGACGCTCAACTGCAGCTCGGGCTACGGCTATCAACCGATCGATGAGCCTCCGGCCCCGGTCACTTGCTGCGATTGGGCCGTTCAGCGGCGATCCCGTTCACATCTCTGCGCTCCACCGCGGGTGTGGAGCCGCGCCGGACGTTCAGGGTCATGTGTCCGAGGAGGCGGCGCTCGGTGAAGCGGGCTCGGCGAGGCGGGGCCGGTGGGCCGGGGTCGGTGAAACGGGCTGCGCACAAGGCCTGTTGGCCGTTCCGCATCATCCCGACCTTGCGCAGGGTCGACGGGCTCGCCCGCACAGGTTGCAGATTCCACTTCCTGATGTCCGGTGCCGAGGACCACCGTCCGGCCATGGGCAGGGCTGTGGTCCAGGTCCTGCCGGCCGAGCGCGTCCGGACCGCCGCACGGTCGGCTCCCCGGGCGGGATCTCCCCGTACCGTGGTCGACGCGATGAGCACAGATCGGACGGAGCAACAGCCTTGTTCATGGAGATCGTCCTCGAGGAGCTGTCCATCGACCGCGACGAGGTCGAAGATGCCCTGACGGAGGCGTTCGCTGCCGACGGCGAGATCACGGGCGCAGGTTCGGGCATGGGGCGGTCCCACCTGGATCTGGAGGTCGCAGCGGGCGTGGACCGCGGCGAGGCCGTGGAACGGGCGCGGGCGGCTCTCGCCGCACTCGGGATCGAGGGATCTGCCGAGATCACCGTCCGCGACTGATCACCGGAGTTCGCCGGTTCCGGCATCTTTCCCGGTCAGCCCGGAATTCTTCGGCCATGCCTCGCCCACAACACCTGGCAGAGCACGCGGGAGAACGAAGCGCGGCGGAAGGGGCGGCGCTTCCGCCGCGTCCGATGTGCGCCACGTCTCATCCGCGGGCTGTTACACGGGATGGGCGGCTGGTGTCTCCATGCCGAGTCCACAACACGAGGAGACATGATGAACGGGAACGTCGAGGTGGTCGTCGTCGGCGGCGGGTACGGGGGCGTGACGGCGGCCAACAGCCTGGCTCGGCACGACGGCGTGTCGGTGACCCTGGTCAATCCGCGTCCCGACTTCGTCGAGCGGATCCGCCTGCACCAGCTGGTGACCGGCTCCGATGACGCGGTCGAGGGCTTCGGGAAGGTCATGGGCGGGAACGTCCGGCTGGTGGTCGACACCGCGACCCGGATCGACGCTGCCGAGCGCCAGGTGTCGCTGGCGGGCGGTGGCACGGTCTCCTACGACTACCTCGTCTACGCGGTCGGCAGCGGCGCCTCCGATCCCGGCGTGCCCGGAGCGGTGGAGTTCGCTCACTGGGTGTCGGACCTCGAGGGGGCGGAACGACTGCGGTCGACGCTGGCCGCGACGCCCGCGTCGGCTCCGGTGACCGTGGTCGGGGCCGGCCCGACCGGCCTGGAGACCGCCGCCGAGCTGGCGGAAGCGGGCCGCAAGGTCACCCTGGTCTGCGGCAACGTGCTCGGCCCCTCCCTGCATGACCGAGTCCGCCGCCCGGTCGCCCGCCGGCTCGCCAAGGTGGGTGTGACCGTCCTCGAAGGTCCCCGTGCGCAGGTGACGGAAGTGACACGCGACGGCGTACGGCTCGACGACGGCCGCGAGCTGCCCAGCGCGGTGACGATCTGGACCGCGGGATTCCGTGTTCCGGACCTGGCCACCCGCAGCGGGCTGCGTACCAACGCCGAAGGCCGTCTGGTCGCCGACACGACGCTGACCAGTGTGGACGACGAGCGCATCGTCGCCGCTGGGGACGCGGGGGTGATGCCGGACCACCCGTTCCGGATGAGCTGCCAGGCCGCCGTGCAGCTGGGCCCGGCCGCCGCCGACACGATCCTGCGCCGGATCGCGGGGAAGAAAGCCGCACCCGTCCGGATGTTCTTCGCCGGGCAGTGCCTCAGCCTCGGCCGGGACGAGGGCGTCACCCAGTTCTCCTACCCGAACGACAAGGTGAACGCGCTCAGCATCAGCGGGGGGCTCGGTGCCGGCGTCAAGGAGACCGCCTGCCGGTTCACCCTCAACAAGTTGGTGTCCGGGGCACGCAAGGCCAATTCCCGCGGATCCCACGGCGACCGCCTGGAATCGCCGCAGTCGGAAAACCGCACGACGCCGTCCGGCACCCGACGCTCGGCCTAGCCGCCAAGACCCTCCGTGGGCCGGCCCCGACCGGTCCGGCCCACGGAGGACCGAGCCGGAGTGACAGGCACACAACGCCTCGTATGCCGTGGCCGGGCGCCGGGGCGCCATTCCCACCAGCCCGCCCCACGCGGCCTGACCAGTGGGGAGGCTGCTGCCGACGACCCCGTCATCAGACCGGGTACATGTTCCACGGCCTGCTTCCGACCCATGGCGCCGACCACGAGAGAGTGAAGCGCACGACATGAACGACCACCTCACCGACCCCGCGACGGAGGCCTTCGTCGCCCACCGCGACCTGCTGTTCACCGTCGCCTACGAGATGCTCGGATCGGCGGCGGACGCCGAGGACGTCCTCCAGGAGGCGTGGCTGCGGTGGGTCAAGGTCGACCTGGCGCAGGTGCGGGACCAGCGCGCCTACCTGGTACGGATCACGACCCGGCAAGCACTCAACCGGCTGCGCACCCTCAAACGGCGCAAGGAGGCCTATGTCGGCCCCTGGCTGCCCGAGCCCCTGCTCACCGCGCCGGACGTGGCCGAGGACGTCGAACTGTCCGAGAACCTGTCGCTGGCACTCATGTTCATCCTCGAAACCCTCTCACCGACCGAACGCGCCGTCTTCGTGCTGCGCGAGGTCTTCGACATCGGCTACGACGACATCGCGGACGCGATCGACAAGAGCCCCGCCGCCGCACGCCAGATCGCCTACCGCGCCCGCCAACACGTCGACGCCCGCCGGCCACGCACACCGGTTTCCCCGGAAGAAACCCGGGCAGCGTTGGATTCTTTCCAGTCCGCCCTCGTGACCGGGGACCTGCAGGGGCTGCTCGACGTACTCGCCCCGGACGTTGTCTTCGTCAGCGACGGCGGCGGCCTCAAGCTGGCGGCCCTGCGGCCGGTCGTCGGCGCCGACAAGGCACTCCGTTACATGGCCGGCAGTGTCGACAAGGCCGGCGGCATCCTCACCAGTGAGCCCACGACGGTCAACGGCAACCCCGGACTCATCCTGCGCCTGGACGGCATGATCGACGGCGTGCTGGCCTTCCGCGTGGAGAACGCCCGCGTCACCGGCCTCTACTACGTCCGCAACCCCGAAAAGCTCACCCGCGTCGAGTCCGAAACCCCCCTCACCTCCCGCTGACCGTCCCCCCGCGACACGGCCGACCGAGGTGCGCGGTAGCGCAGGCGACTCGGAACAAGCCGCTGACCGCACCGAGAAGCAAGCGAACCGGCTGGTCAGCCGGGAACGCGCGGCGAACGAGCACGGCTTCGGCGACCTGAAGAACTGGCGCGTACTCACCAAGCCCCGCCTGAACGCGAAGCACGCCGTCACCCTCGGACGAGGGCCCGGCGGCCGGCGCTGAGCGGCGGCACCTCGCAGCGGTGGGAAGCGGGGTGCCGCCGATGGCCACCGGGGCGAACCCGTTCAGCCGGTGACCGGTGGTTCAGCGGTGGCCTCTGCAGCTGCCGAGGCTGTGGGCGGCACGAGCAGACGGCGCGCCGGGCATGGCGTCAGGCCGCTGTGCCCTGGACGATGACCTCGTTGACGTTGACGTCGGCCGGCTGAGCGATGGCGTAGCCGATGGCCTGGGCGATGGCCGAGGCGTCGACACCGACGGCTTCGAGTGCTGCCCGCACCGCGTTCTGCTGCTCGGGGTTGCCTCCGGAGTGGGTGAGCTCGGTCTTGGTGAGGCCGGGGCTGACGACGGTGACGCGGACGTCGGCGGTCTCCTGGCGCAGGCCGTCGGACAGGGCGCGTACGGCGAACTTCGTCGCGCAGTACACGACCCCGGTCGGGTCGACGCGGTGCGCGGCGGTGGAGGCGACGTTGATGATGTGCCCGAACCGGCGCTCGCGCATGGCGGGCAGGACGGCCGCAATGCCGTACAGCACGCCGCGCAGGTTCACGTCGATCATCTGGTCCCATTCGTCGACGCGCAGCTCCTCCATGAGGCCCAGCGGCATCACACCGGCGTTGTTGACCAGGACGTCGACGCGCCCGTGACGTTCGAGCGCTCCGGCGACGAAGGCGTTCACGCTGTCGCGATCGGTGACGTCCAGCTGCGCGGACTCGGCGTGCCGGCCGGCCTCGGTGAGCTCGGTGACCAGACGGTCCAGGCGGTCCAGGCGACGGGCGCCGAGGACGACCTGGTGCCCGGCGGCGGCGAGGTGGCGGGCGGTGGCCTCGCCGATGCCGCCGGAGGCGCCGGTCACCAGGACGATCTTGCGGTCGGAGGACGGGACGGGGTGGTTCATGGCTGTGCTTCCTCAGATGTTCTGCCGGCCCTTGTGGCCGGGTGACACATCCAGAGCACCAGCGGCCCGGAACACCAGGAAGAACTCTCCTTGACCCGGGGCGTGGCCTACGGGGGGTACGGCAGTACCCCCGCGGACAAGGGACGCGGCCAGCTCGCAGGGCTAGCCTGAAACATATGAGCCAGCACGTGCCCGAGCCCGATATCCGGGACTTCCTGCGGACACGCCGGGCCCGCATCACCCCGGAGCAAGCCGGTCTGCCCCCGCACCCGGGCGTGCGCCGGGTGCCCGGTCTCAGGCGCGAAGAAGTCGCCCAGCTGGCCGGAGTGAGCGTGGACTACTACGTACGGCTGGAACGCGGACGTACGACGAGCGTCTCCGCTGCCGTCCTGGACGCCGTCGCTCGCGCGCTGCAACTGAACGACACCGAGCGTAACCATCTGTTCGCCCTGGCCAACCCCACCCGGCAGCGCCCGCATGCGAGAGCGACCCAGCGTGCCCGCCCCGGGCTGCTGCGGGCGCTGGAGAACATCGCCGACGCCCCGGCCCTGCTCCTGGGCCACCGCCTGGACGTCCTGGCCACCAATCACCTGGCCCGCGCCTTCTACCGTGATTTCGAGGGCCTGCCGGCCGGCGAGTGGAACATGGCCCGCTACATGTTCCTCCACGCCGCGGCCCGCGATCTCTACGTCGACTGGCCCGAGACCGCCCGCGAAAACGTGGGCATGCTGCGCCTGTACGCGAGCCACCATCCGCACGATCCCCGGCTCGCCCAGCTGGTCGGTGAACTGTCCGTCGGCGACGGGGACTTCCGCAGGTGGTGGGCGGACCACGACGTGTACCAGCCCAAGTACGGCTCCAAGCGCTACCACCACCCACTCGTCGGGGACCTCACCCTTGGCTTCGAAGCCTTCACACCCGTGGGCGACCCCGACCAGACGCTCGGCCTGTACACCGTCGAACCCGGATCACCGTCGGAAAACGCCCTGCACTTGCTTGCCAGCTGGACCGCTGACAGCACGCACATCCAGTCCGAGGAAGGCCTGGAGGGTACGCCTGGCCCGCCCGGCCGTGGGGCGGCGGGGCGGGCCTGAGAGGCGAGGCCGGGATCGATCGGTGCCTGTCCGGCCGATCATGCGTCCCGCCAAGGTGACCTGGGCTGAGGGGACCTGATGGGTGCAGTGGAGATGAGCCGGGCCGAGGCGGTGGCCCTCGTACAGAGGATCATGGACGCGGACCATGCCTCCGTGTCGATGTCCGGCAGCGACGCCCGCCGCACGCTGAGGAAGCGTTCCATGAGCAAGCCATGATCGAGTGGGTTGGCCGTCGCGATGAACAGGCAGTGGTTGACCATCGACCCTGCCCCCGAGCCGCAGGCGGCGACCCGGATCCCCATCTCCCGCACATCCGTCTTTCACGGCACGGTTACCCTCGCCGCGATCCGGCTGTGGCTCCGATGATGGTTCACCGGACAGTCCTTAGAGCCGCCCGACCAGGGCCACGACTTCGCCGGCCGCTGTCGGAGGGACACTGGTGCTTTTCGCGCGGACTTTCAGATACGCCTCGATGGCCCGCTCGTTGCGCTGGAGTACGTCAATGCGGCGCTTGATGGCAGCGAGATGACGACGCAGCCCGTCCAGCTCCGTCACGTCGATGTCCGGGCAGGTCCGGGCCTTCCCCTCCTCCTTCTGGGCATCGAGACAGGGCAGGACCTCGCGGATCATGTCCGTCGTCAAGCCCGCTTCCAGCAGTTCGCGGATCTGCAGGACCCGCTCGACGGCGGGCTCGCCGTAGCTGCGGTATCCGTTGGGTGCCCGCCACGGGGTCAGGATGCCGACCTCTTCGTAGTAACGAAGCAGCCGCGGCGCCACTCCGGTCTTCGCAGCCAGCTCGCCGATCTTCATAGCGTTCTCCCTCGCCAGGTGGTCGCGAGGCCGCCGCTCCGTCGTCCCGAGGGCTACCTGTCCGCCGGAGGTCAACCTTTACATCAGTGTAAAGGTTCAGATTGGGCTTGACGTTCACACTAGTGTCAATCTTTAGCTTCGGTTGCGTAGCTGAAAGGCAGCTCAGCAGCGCATAAGGAGTTATCACCATGTCCACCTTGTCCAAGGCTCTGACAGGACGCACGGTGCTCGTGACCGGAGGGTCGCGGGGTATCGGTGCGGAGATCGCCCGTGAATGCGCACGCGAGGGTGCGCATGTCGTGATCACCTACCAGAAGTCGCGCGAGCGGGCCGAGACCGTTGTCGCCGAACTGACCGGCCTTGGGGCGAAGGCGCTCGCCGTGCAGGCGGATCAGGCTGTTCCGCACGAGGCGTCGACCGCTGTGGAGAAGGCCGCCGAATTCTTCGGGGGCCAGATCGACGTACTGGTGAACTCGGCCGGCATCGCCGTCATGGGCACCGTGGACCAGGTGGACCTCGAACTCCAGGAAGGGGTTCAGCGGATGATGGCCACCAACGTGATGGGAACCATCGTCACCACACACTCCGCGTCGCGCTTTCTGACCGACGGCGGGCGCGTCATCCTGGTGGGAAGCACCGTCGCCCACCGTGTCCCCGTCCCCGGTGTCGCCGAATACGCGGCGAGCAAGGCGGCGATCGATCAGCTCGGCCGGGGGTGGGCGCGCGACTTCGGCTCACGGGGCATCACCGTCAACGTCGTGCAGCCCGGGGCCACCGACACGGACATGAATCCCGCAGACGGACCGAATGCGGCCCCCCAGGCAGCCATGACGGCACTCGGACGCATGGGCACCCCCAGCGACGTCGCCAAGGCGGTCGTGTTCCTCGCCAGTGAGAAGGCCGCCTACATCACCGGCGCGCTGCTGACCGTGGACGGCGGATCCAGCATCTGAACCGGATTCGGCAGTCCGTGGCATGCGAATCTCCGGTGCGTCGACGCCATGTGACGGCACCGGAGCATCGCGGCCGAACGACTGTCGCGGTCCCGCCCTACCGGGTCTCACTCCAGCGCGAGGAATCCGCGGTGAATTCTCTGCGGTGCACCTGCGGGAGAAGAGGCTGTGACGGATTCTCTAATGCGCCATTGTGTGGCCGCACGGCCGTGCTCGAGGGAGGGGTCGCCGACAACCATCGCTGATATCAGCGACCTTGAATGCGGGTATGTCGGAGCACCCCCGCTCCAGCCTGCGACGACAGGCGGCAATGACCGACAGTGCCCGGACCGAACTCCTGCTCGCAGTGCGGTGGGCTCGGCTGCGGCGCACGCTTGAGGCAAGGCAGCACGGCGGCACTCACGGTCGGAAGACCCAGGCGCCCGTGGGCTGTCACCGGGACACGGGCAGGAGGCGCTCCTGAAAGAGTTGTGTCCCGGTTCGGGCGAGGGAGCCTTCGGTGAACACGTACCGCCTATCGTCGATCGCGGGATGGTCGGTGACCTGCAGACTGCCGCGCTGGTGTCCACTGAGGGGACGACCGACTGGTGGTGCACACCACGGTTCGACTCCCCCGGCGTGTTCGCCTCCCTCCTCGACAGATCGCCACTCCGGCCCGGTGGACCAGGCGCCTCCGGCCAGGGCCCCGCAGGTCGCGCAACCCGCCTCGCAGGACGAGCTCGTGGCCATCCGAAAGGTGGCGGCGCGGCTGAGAGTCGCCTACCCCTGGGTCGACGTGGCCATCGTCGAGGCGGCGGTCGGGACCGCATACGGCTCGTTCAGCCAGGCCAGGGTCAGAACCTACGTCCCGATCCTGGTAGAACGGCGAGCCCGAGCGGTGATTGGTGCCGCCTGCCGCGCCGCTGACGCTGAGGCCGCCGACGGCGGGGTCGCCGTCCAGCAGCACGGTGCGGCTGACCATGCGGCGGTGGTGGAGGCGGAGGACACTCCGGCCCTCACCGGCGGCGGGGAGAGGGCCGTCACCGTGCCAGGGTCCGACGCAGGCAGCGCTCACCGGGATCGGAGAGAAGGCTGATCGGTGATGGCGGACGAGAGTGCCGAACGCATCGCGGAGTTCATCAAGCCGTTGCGGGTGAAACCGGGGGCGAAGGTGAACCTGGACCGGGACTTCGACCCTCGCTACAAGGCCGGCCTGAGGAAGAGGGATGCGGCCGAGCTTCTGCGGACCGGGGTGTCCCTGCTGGCCGAGTACCAGGAGCGGCTGGCCGCCCAGGACACGTACGGCGTACTGCTCTGTCTCCAGGCGCTCGACTCCGGAGGCAAGGACGGGACGATCCGCCACGTCATGAGCGGCGTCAATCCCCGGGGCGTGCGGGTCAGCAGCTTCAAGGTGCCCTCCGGCGAGGAACTCGACCACGACTACCTGTGGCGTTACGTCCGCCGGCTGCCCGAGCGCGGGGAGATCGCCATCTTCAACCGCTCGCACTACGAGGAGGTCCTCGTCGTACGGGTGCACCCCGAGAACCTCGTCCGGCAGAAGCTGCCGGACGACGCGCGCGGGCCGGACGTATGGGACCGGCGCTACCGGGAGATCAACAACTGGGAGCGCTATCTCACGGACAACGGGTTCAAGGTGGTGAAGATCTTCCTGAACCTGTCCAAGGAGGAGCAGCGCACCCGCTTCCTGAAGCGGATCGACCTGCCGGAGAAGAACTGGAAGTTCTCAGCGGCGGACGTCCGGGAGCGGCATCGGTGGGACGACTACCAGTACGCCTTCTCCGAGATGCTGTCGGCCACGAGCACGGAGTGGGCGCCGTGGTACGTCGTGCCGGCGGACCGGAAGTGGTTCGCGCGCATATGCGCGGCGGCGGTGCTGGCGCACACCCTGATGGACATCGATCCCCAGTACCCATCGGTGGGGGAACAGGCGCGGAAGGATCTGCTCGTCACCAAGCGGGAGCTGGAGGAGGAGGCCCCCGCTGGGGCCCCGGCCGATCCGTACGCCGCCCGGCACCCGGCCGCCGCTCAGGCCGCCAGCGGGAGAGACACGCCGACGGGAGGCAGGCGCACGTCCGGCACCGGGCGTCCGGCGAGGAAGAAGCACTGCTAGGACCCGGCGGATCGGTGGGGACCGGCCCGGATCGGAGGCTCGACCATGACGGTGCAGTCGCAGTCGGAACCCGAGGGAGAGCGGCCCACAGCTCCGGAGGACCGCTGGTACGCGCGTTCTCCCGAGCAGGTGGTGGCAGCGTTGGGCGTGGATCCGACGGTCGGTCTCTCCGCGGCACGGACCGCCGAACTCCAGGCTGCCCATGGCCCGAACGCACTGCCCGAGGAGAAGCGGACTCCTGCCTGGCGCCGGTTCCTCGATCAGTACCGCAGCTACATGCAGATCGTCCTCGTCGCCGCGGTGGTCGTCTCGCTCCTCATCAGGGAGTGGACCACCGCGACCCTGCTGTTCACGCTGACGCTGCTGAACGCGGTCGTGGGCCTGCGCCAGGAGGGCAAGGCCGAGAGCGCGATGAACGCCCTGAAGTCGATGATGAAGGCGACGGCGCGGGTGCGCAGGGGCGGGACGGAATCGGAGATCCCCGCCGAACAGCTCGTCGTCGGCGACATCGTGGTCATCGCCGCCGGGGACCAGGTGCCGGCGGACGGACGCATCATCGGGGCCAACGCCCTGCAGATCGACGAGTCGGCGCTCACCGGCGAGAGCGTGCCCGCGACGAAGAACGCCGGCACTCTGCCGGCCGGCCGACCCGCACCGGGTGACCAGGCCAACATGGCGTTCATGAACACCCCTGTCACCCACGGCAGCGGTGTAGTCGTCGTCACCGCGATCGGCGCCGACACCGAGCTCGGCAGGATCTCCGGCATGTTGTCGGCCACCGAGAAGGAGGAGCCGCCGCTCACCAGGGAACTCAACAACCTGACGTTGTGGATCACGGGGGCAGCGGCCCTGACCATGATCGTGATGTTCGCCTTGGGTCGCGAGCGGGGCCAGGCCTGGGACGTCTTGTTCGTCAGCGCCGTCTCGCTGGCCATCGCCGCCATCCCCGAGGCCCTGCCGACCGTGACCCAGGCGATCCTGTCCGTCGGCAGCCTCAACCTGGCGAGGCGGAACGCCATCGTGAAGGAACTGCCGTCGGTCGAGACCCTGGCGTTCACATCGGCGATCAATTCGGACAAGACCGGCACCCTGACGATGAACCAGATGACCGCTGTCGAAGTGGTGAGTCCCACCGATCGGTACACCGTCTCGGGTACGGGCTACGGGCTCGAGGGGAAGATCCACCATGCGGCGGGTTCCTCCGCAGGGATCGAGGACACGATCCTGCCGTACGTGGTGGCGGCCGACGCGAAGCTGGTGGACGGCGAGGTGGTGGGCGATCCCACCGAGGGCGCGCTGCTGGTGCTCGCACACAAGGCCGGGCTGGACATCGACGCCACCCGGGAGGGCCTCCCCCGGCTCGCCACGCTGCCTTTCGACCCGGACTACAAGCTGATGGCCACCTTCAACTCAGCCATCGACGCCTCCGGGCAGCAGGTGGTCCGCTGCTTCGTCAAAGGCGCGGCCCCGGCGGTGATGGCGCGGGCCGCCACCGCGCTCGCGGCGGGCGAGACCATCCCGTGGGACGCCGAACTGCTGCGGCGCGCAGACGCGCAGACGGAGCGTATGGGCGGCGAGGGGCGCCGGGTGATGGCCGCGGCCACCCGCGATCTGGACCCAGCCGGCTTCGATCCGGACGGAGACCTGCTCGCCTACGTCACCGATTTGCGGATGACCAGCCTCGTCGGCATGGTCGATCCGCCCCGAGAGGAGTCCAGGGCCGCCGTGGCCGGCGCCCAGGCGGCGCACATCCGGGTCCGCATGGTGACCGGGGACGACGTCACCACCGGGGCGGCGATCGCCAAGCAGCTCGGCATCCCCGGCGAGGCTGTCCTCGGCGCCGATTTCGCCGCCATGAGCAAGGACGAGCAGCTTGCCCGCATCGACGGCATCGGCGTGGTGGGGCGGGTCGCGCCGGAGCACAAGGTGCTGCTCGCCAACACGCTCAAGAGGCGGGGTGATGTCGTGGCGATGACCGGGGACGGCGTCAACGATGCACCCGCCATCAAGGCCGCCGACATCGGCATCGCCATGGGCAGCGGCACGGACGTGGCGAAGAGCGCCGGACGCATGATCCTCTCCGACGACAACTTCGCCACCATCGTCTACGCCGTGGAGCAGGGCCGGAAGATCTACGACAACCTCACCAAGTACATCCGGTTCGTACTGCTTCTGCTGGTCACGTTCGTGCTGACATTCCTCGGAGCGACCGTCTTCAACATCGCCTCCGGTGAACCCTTCACCCCTCCGCAGGTCCTCTGGATCCACTTCGTCGTCAACGCCTCCTTCGGCTTCGCACTCGGCTTCGACCAGGAGAGCCCCGGGCTCATGCGACGCAGACCGCGTCCGCGAGGAGAGTCGGTGCTCACACGGGCCGTGCTGGTCACGGTCGGGCTCGGCGGACTGGCGATCACCGTCGTCCTGCTCGGACTGATCAAGCTGGGTCAGGACCACTTCGGGAGCGTCGAGGTCGGTCAGTCGACCGCGTTCACTGCCTTCGCGCTCTGTCTGATCGTGGCCGCTTTCGAATGCCGCAACGAGACGGATTCGGCGCTGACGACGTCCACCTTCGACAGCAAGCAGATGAACTGGGTGGCGGTGGGACAGTTCGTGCTCGCGGCAGCGGTGACCCAGATGGACGGGTTCCGACGCATCCTCGGAACGACCGAGATCAACGCTCGCCAATTCGGCTGGGCGCTGCTGTCCGCCGTCGTGCTCCTGGTGGTGTGGGAACTGGGCAAGTTCCTCGCCCGCCGGTCGAGGGGCACAGGGTGAGCCGTCGCTCGGCCCTGCCTCATGCGCCGGGCCTCGCCGTTCTCAAGGAAGGCTGGCTGCGAGGACGGTGGGCTACTCAAGAAGGCCGGCCTCGCCAAGGCCCAAGGTCTACCGTCGCAGCAACCTGCGAATGGGCTTGGCCCGCGTATGGCCCGCACGTCCTGGTCAGCGCCCAGATCCGGGCGACACAGAGTGAGGCAGGTCATCTGGTTTCGATTCCACTCGAAAGATCGCCCACAAGCAACGAGAAGACCCCCGTTGACCTGCGTTTCCGCAGTTCAACGGGGGTCTTACATCGCGTGGCGGCGCCAGGATTCGAACCTGGGTAGGCTAAACGGACGGATTTACAGACTCCTGACGTTCGCGCACCTGCACCCGTCTGACCTGCGGCGGAGAGTGCAAAGCGCACGGTGCGCAGGTCGGCCGTCCACGTCTCGTCCAGATCTTGCTCAGGATGCATTGGAAGTCGCCTTCGGCGCCTGCGCCCCAAGGCTCGGCTTCGCCGACGCTGCAACACCCCGGGGTGTTGCAGCCCGCCTGTGCCCGGATACCCCGGACAGCCTCCCTTTGAGCTGTCCGGTCCGTGATCTGGATCTTGGTGTCGCCTGCCTTCTTCATGGCGCATGTCACGCGTTCAGCACGTGGCCTGTCATAGGGAGTGGGAGCAGGAAAGAGCCTGCCGATTCAAGGAGTGCAGTGATCACTAAGCCCGTTCTTGAGCCTGCGGCGCAGGAGCTCGCGGACGCGACGTCCTCCCCGCCGTTCCTGTATGAGCTCGGCCCTGAGCGTGCCCGGAAGGTCCAGGACGACCTGCATGCGGCGCCGATCGACAAGCCCGAGGTGGACGAGAAGTGGATCACGGTGCCCGCCGAGGTCGGCGATGTGCAGGCCCGCATCGTCAAGCCCGTCGGCGCCGAGGGCACACTGCCGGTCGTCCTGTACGTGCACGGCGGCGGCTGGGTCCTCGGCAACGCCGGCACCCATGACCGTCTGGTGCGCGAGCTGGCCGTCGGCGCGGACGCCGCCGTCGTGTTCGTCGAGTACGACCGCTCGCCGGAGGCCAGGTACCCGGTCGCCATCGAGCAGGCATACGCGACTGCTCGATGGATCACCGCGAAGGGCGCCGAGGAAGACCTGGACGCTTCACGTCTGGCGGTGGCCGGCGATGGCGTCGGCGGCAACATGACCGCGGCACTGACCATCATGGCCAAGCAGCGCGGCGACGTGACCTTCGTGCACCAGTCGCTGTACTACCCCGTCACGGACGCGGCCCAGGACACCGAGAGCTACCGGGAGTTCGCGGACGGGCCCTTCCTCACGGCGAAGGGCATGGCCTGGTTCTGGGACTGCTACACCACCGATCCCGCCCAGCGGGCGGAGACCACCGCCTCCCCGCTGCGGGCGAGCCTGGAGGAGCTGGAAGGACTGCCGCCCGCGCTCGTCATCGTCGACGAGGACAACGTGCTGCGCGACGAGGGCGAGGCCTACGCCCGCAAGCTCACCCAGGCCGGTGTTCCCACCACGAGCCTCCGCTACTACGGCATCCTGCACGACTCCATGGTGCTCGACCCCCTCCGGCCCACGCAGGCCATAACTGCCGTGATGGAGCAGGCCATTCACACCCTGCGCACCGTCCTTGGCAGCAACTGAGAGTACTGCGCTGCTCAGCCGCAGCACCTACTGCCGGGCCCTTTAAAGGACCAGCAGCACTGAACCTGTTCACCACCTCGGCGCTCGTGCGCGTGGACCTTACCGGCGAAGCACAGTGATCATCCGTTTCCTCCACTGTTCATCGATCCCACAGACGCGATGAGCACTGTGGGCGAGCCGATCAGCACGGTCGCTCGGCACCCTGCCACCCGCGCACGGGACCGTCGAGCCCGATCGATTCACCGAGCCCGTCCTCGGCCGTAGCCCGCCCCTGGCAAGCCCCGGGCATGTCCCCGCTTGCCGCCCACGGTCTGCCTCTCCATGACTTGCGTCAGCATCCTGCCGCAATGCGGCCATGTCCATCTGTCCGGACATGGCTGAAACCTCTGCCTCGAAAGGGCTTTTCATGTCTCGTCATTCGCGTTATCGGCGCGCCCGCACTCCTCTCGTCCTCGTGGCCACGGCGGCTGTCGCCGCCGGCGTTTTCGCTGCGTCGGTCGGTCCGGCGAGCGCCACCAAGACCACTCCCGTCCAGAAGCCGCAGGAGCCCAAGCCGACCGTCGTGCTCGTCCACGGCGCGTTCGCCGACTCCTCCAGCTGGAACGGCGTCATCAAGCGGCTGAAGGAGGACGGCTACCCGGTGGTGGCCGCGGCCAACCCGTTGCGGGGTGTGAGCGTCGACGCCGCCTCCGTCAAGTCCGTGCTGGCCAGCATCGACGGTCCGGTGGTTCTTGTCGGGCACTCCTACGGCGGAATGGTGATCAGCAACGCCGCCCACGGCTCCGACAACGTCAAGGCGCTGGTGTACGTCAACGCCCTCCTCCCCGACAAGGGCGAGAGCGCCAACGAGCTGGCGAGCAAGTTCGAGGGCAGCGTCATCGGCGACATTCTGCGTCCCGTCCCGATCACCAACCCCGACGGCTCCAAGGACGTCGACCTCTACATCGACCAGTCCAAGTTCCACCAGGCGTTCGCTGCGGATGTCCCCGCGCACACCGCCGGCCTGATGGCGGTCACCCAGCGTCCCGGGACCGGCACTGCCCTTAACGAGCCTTCTGGCGAGCCTGCCTGGAAGACCATCCCTTCCTGGGGCCTGGTGGGCACCAATGACCAGATCATCCCCCGGGAGCTTCAGGTCTACATGGCCAAGCGCGCCAACGCCCACATCGAGGAGGTCCAGTCCTCCCACGCTGTGAGCGTGTCCCACCCGGACGCCGTCACCCGCATCGTCGAGAAGGCGGCGCGGACGGTCCGCTGACCGGCACACCGAGCAGGGCGGGGTGGCAAAGGCGCCACCCCGCCCGTTCGTCCCTCGCCCTGGTGAAGGACACCAAGGGCATGGCCGAGCACAAGGCCGTACGGCGAGCGCTCTACACCTGGGGCTTCAACGTGAACCGCTGGAAGGAGAAGCCGCCGGCCGACGTGGCCGCCATGCTCACGTGGATCGAGCGGAAGTCGGTCCCCCGCCGTCGCGGATCGGATGCTCCTACGGAAGGCCCTGGACGCCTGCGCGCGACGACTGGACGGAAAGACGTCGTCGGGGGCCGTCATCGCCCGGAAGCGGGCCATCTTCCATCAGGCCCTCGGCTTTGCGGTGGACGCCGAGTTGCTGACCGAGAACCCGCTCCCGGCCGTCCGCTGGAAGGCCCCGGAGAAAGTGGAGGAGGAGGTGGACCCCGAGGCCGTCCCGGACCCGGAACAGGCAACCGAGCTCTTCGCTGCCGTGCGAAAGCAGGGTGCCCGCGGGCGGCACCTGGAGGCGTTCTTCGGGTGCATCTACTACTCCGCTGCCCGCCCCGGTGAGCTGGTCGGGCTCCGGCTCCGGGACTGCGACCTCCCGCGCCAGGGCTGGGGCCTCATCCGGCTCCGGGAAAGCCGGGCCCGCTCCGGCTCCTCCTGGACGGACACGGGTGAGGCCCACGACCGGCGCGGGCTCAAGCACCGCACCCGGAAGACCGTCCGCTACGTGCCGATCCCACCCGACCTTGTGGCCATGCTCCGGTGGCACGTCACTCTGTACGGCACTGAGGACGACGGCCGACTGTTCCGGACCGCTCGCGGAGGCATGGTCCAGGAGAGCGGGTACGCAGAGGTGGGCGCGGGCCCGGGAGGATGTCCTCTCGCCCGCTGAACAGGAGACGAAGCTCGCCAAGCGCCCGTATGACCTTCGCCATGCGGCCGTCTCCACCTGGCTCAGTTCAGGAGTCGAGCCACAGCTCGTCGCCCAGCGAGCCGGGCACAGCACGGCCGTCCTCTCCCGGGTGTACGCAAAGTTCCTGAAGGGTGGTGACGACGCGGCCAACGCCAAGATCTCCGCCCGCCTCAATCAGCGCCGAGCGGTCTCGTCCACAGCCTGAAACGCCCATCGGCCTGTCTACGCAGGTGGCGCCCGGAAATCTCGTCCACGTGTCGTCCAGGGACGCTGGTAGAGAGCGGGATTCAGTGAGACAGGGCGAGACAGTCATGCCTTGAGCGCAGGCATAGCAGAACGGCCCCTGATCCACGTTTCCGCAGATCAAGGGCCGTTTTCATCGCGTGGCGGCGCCAGGATTCGAACCTGGGTAGGCTAAGCCGACGGATTTACAGTCCGCTCCCATTGGCCACTCGGGCACACCGCCATGGGATCGATGCCAAAGCGCCCGCTTTTCGGCGGTGCTCCCTGGCAACGACGTAAACGATACCCGATGCCCAGGGGTGCTTCGCCACCCGATTGATCAGCGCCTCGGCGGGGTGCGGATGGCTAGGCTTGCCACAGCGGCCCGGGAGTGCGGCCGCCTGTCCATGCACCCGATTCGCCCCCGACTTCAAGGAGCCACAGCACATGGCCGACTCCAGTTTCGACATCGTCTCGAAGGTCGAGCGGCAGGAGGTCGACAACGCCCTCAACCAGGCCGCCAAGGAGATCTCGCAGCGCTACGACTTCAAGAACGTCGGCGCCTCGATCTCGTGGTCCGGCGAGAAGATCCTGATGCAGGCGAACTCCGAGGAGCGCGTCAACGCCATCCTCGACGTCTTCCAGTCCAAGCTGATCAAGCGTGGCATCTCGCTGAAGGCGCTGGACGCGGGCGAGCCGCAGCTCTCCGGCAAGGAGTACAAGATCTTCGCATCGATCGAGGAAGGCATCTCCCAGGACAACGCCAAGAAGGTCGCGAAGATCATCCGCGATGAGGGCCCCAAGGGCGTCAAGGCGCAGGTGCAGGGTGACGAGCTGCGGGTCAGCTCGAAGAGCCGTGACGACCTGCAGGCCGTGATCGCACTGCTGAAGGGCAGGGACTTCGACTTCGCGCTGCAGTTCGTGAACTATCGCTGAATCGATCGGCGGGCGGTTTCCCGGCACTCGGGGGCGGACGTGGCCAGGGCCGCGCCGCCCCCGCCGCATGCGATGTCCGAATACCGCCAGCTCGGGCGGGGTCGCGGGAGCAGACTCGTCACGTGAGGCGCTGCACAGTACGAGGTGAGGAAGAGGGCAGGGCCATGACGGTGTACGCGACGGTCGACAGTCCGCTGGGTGAGCTGCTGCTGGTCGGCGAGGAGTCCGCCACCGCCCCGGGCGGTACCGCGCTGGCGTCGCTCTCCGTGCCGGGGCAGAAGGGCGCGGCGGTCGTCCAGGAGGACTGGCGACAGGACGCGCGGGCGTTCGAGGAGATCGCCGGGCAGTTGCGGGCGTACTTCGCGGGGGAGATGACGCGCTTCTCGATCGAGTACGCCGAAAGGGGCTGCGGGAGCACCGAGTTCCAGCGGCGCGTCTGGCAGGCGCTGGAGGAGATCCCGTACGGGGAGACGGTGACGTACGGACAGATCGCCGGGCGGATCGGTTCCACGGGCGCCGGTGTGCGGGCGGTCGGGACCGCGATCGGGCGGAACCCGCTGCTCGTCGTGCGGCCGTGCCATCGGGTGATCGGCGCCGACGGCGCGCTGCGCGGCTACGCCGGCGGACTGGAGCGCAAGGAGCGGCTGCTCGGTCTGGAAGGCGCGCTGGTGTCGTGACTGACGGGCTCTTCCCGAAGGAGCGGGCGGAGGTGGCGCCCGGGGCGGTGCATGTCCCCGGGTGGCTGACGCTCGCGCGCCAGCGCGAACTCGTCGACGCCTGCCGGAAGTGGGCGCGCGGGCCGGTGCCCATCCGGCACACCAGGCTGCCACGTGGCGGGGTGATGTCGGTGCAGACGGTGTGCGTGGGCTGGCACTGGCAGCCCTACCGGTACACGCGCACCGCCGATGACGTGAACGGTGCGCGCGTCGCCGAGTTCCCGGACTGGCTGATCCGGCTGGGGCGTGAGGCGCTCGTCGCGGCGTACGGGGACGACGCGGTGACCGGCGGGGCCGGGGGCACGGCGGGCAAGCCGTACACACCGGACACCGCACTGATCAATTTCTACGACGGCGACGCGAAGATGGGCATGCACCAGGACAAGGACGAGCGGTCGAGTGCCCCGGTGGTGTCACTGAGCATCGGTGACACATGCGTCTTCCGCTTCGGGAACACGGAGAACCGGGGGCGGCCCTCCACGGATGTCGAGCTGTTCTCCGGGGACCTCTTCGTCTTCGGCGGGGCGTCCCGCTTCGCGTACCACGGCGTGCCGAAGGTGTACCCGGGCACGGCCGACCCTGCGCTGGGCCTGGCCGGCCGACTGAACATCACCCTGCGCGAGACCGGGCTCCGGGGCTGATCGAAGCGGGCACGGCGGCCTAACGCGAGCGCGAGTGGCCGAAGAGGATCCGGTACGCGATCAGGAGGACGAGTGCGCCGCCGATGGCCGACACCCACGTGGCACCGTCGTAGAACTCCTTGGTGATCGGCCGGTCCAGCCAGCGGGACGATATCCAGCCGCCGATGAACGCACCGGCGACGCCGATCAGCGTCGTGCCGATCAGACCGCCGGGGTCGCGGCCGGGAAGAAGAATCTTGGCTATCGCCCCGGCGAGCAGCCCGAGGATGATCCAGCTGATGATGCCCATGGCCGTGACCTGCCTTTCTTCGTACGCATTCTTCGTTCGACGTTGCTGTCGGAGACGACCGGCGTGCGGGGCGCGGTTGCGCTCGTCAGTAGGGTGCGGCTTGTGACAAGGGAGCTGCGGCGGTCGCTCGGCATGTTCGACGCCGTCATCATCGGGCTGGGCTCGATGGTGGGAGCGGGCGTTTTCGTGGCGTTGGCGCCTGCGGCCGGAGCGGCCGGCTCCGGTCCGCTGCTGCTTGCGGGTCTGGGGCTGGCCGCGGTGGTGGCGTACTGCAACGCGATGGCGTCGGCACGGCTCGCGGCCCGTTACCCCGAGTCGGGCGGGACCTATGTGTACGGGCGGGAAAGGCTCGGCCCGTTCTGGGGCTGTCTGGCGGGCTGGGGCTTCGTCGTCGGCAAGACCGCATCGTGCGCGGCGATGGCGCTGACCGTCGGCGCATATGTCTGGCCGGGGCAGGCGCATGCGATTGCGGTCGCCGCGGTGGTGGCACTGACTGCCGTGAATTGTGCGGGCGTTCAGAAGTCGGCGTGGCTGACCCGCGCGATCGTGGCGGTCGTGCTCGCGGTCCTGGCTGCGGTGGTCGTCTCCTCTCTCGTGTCGTCGTCGGCGGATCTGACGCGGCTGGAAGCGGGCGGCACCGGCAGCGGGGCGGGTGGCGTACTGCAGGCGGCCGGGCTGCTGTTCTTCGCGTTCGCCGGGTACGCACGGATCGCCACGCTCGGCGAAGAGGTCCGGGATCCTGCCCGGACGATCCCGCGGGCGATTCCGCTGGCACTCGGGATCGCGCTGGTCGTCTACGCATGTATCGCGGTGGCGGTCCTTTCCGTGCTGGGGACGGACGAGCTGGGTCGGGCGACGGCTCCCCTCGCAGATGCCGTGCGGGCGGCCGGGGCGGAGTGGCTGACCCCGGTGGTGCGGGCCGGCGCGGCGGTGGCCGCGCTCGGTTCACTGCTGGCGCTGATCCTCGGTGTCTCACGCACGACGCTCGCGATGGCCCGCGACGGCCACCTCCCGCGCACGCTTGCGGTGGTCCACCCCCGCTTCCAGGTGCCGCACCACGCGGAACTGGCGGTGGGCGCGGTGGTGGCCGTGGTCGCGGCAACGGCCGATGTGCGGGGCGCGATCGGCTTCTCGTCGTTCGGCGTGCTCGTGTACTACGCCATTGCCAACGCCTCGGCCTGGACGCTCGGTTCCGGGTGGCGAGTTCTCGCCGGATGCGGGCTCGCGGGGTGCCTGGCGCTGGCGTTCGCCCTGCCGCTGTCCTCCGTGGTGTCGGGCGCGGCGGTGCTGGCGGTGGGCGCGGCGACGTACGCGGTACGGGCGCGGATGCGGGCACGAGCCGGCCGCTGACTGCGGCTACGGCTACGGCTACGGCTACGGCTCATATTCGGGCGCGGGCCGCGAAGTCCGGCCAGGAAGGCATGTCGTCGTCGCCGATCCCGTCCTCGTCCGCGTACCAGCCGGTGCCGTCGAGCCATGTCCGGAGCCACGTCTCGAGACTCGGTGCGTCCACGTACCGGGCGTGGTCCGTCTCGTCCGCGTCCGGCTCGTAGAGCAGCACCGGGGCGTCCTCCACGCGGCAGTCGACGCAGGCGAGCATCGCGCAACCCCAGCCGGATACGGGCAGCACGTCTTCGGGCCAGGGCCAGACGGGATCCTTGCGGCCCGCGTCACGGCCGGCGCGGTACTTCACGACGGCGGTATCAAGGGTCAGGAGTCCGTATGCCGGGCCGATTCCACCGTCAGCGATCCGCGTGTCGAGCGCGGTGAGCAGCGGCGGCAGCGCGAAACCGAGCGCGGCCTCGGCGCGGGCGACGGCGTCCGCGCTCGCCGGCGCCGAGAGGGAAGTCCGGCCCCAGGGCAGGGCCTTGGGCGTCTCGGCCGCAACGCGGTCCAGCAACTGCTCGATCTCGGCCATGCGTTCATGGTGGACCACGGCACCGACAATCCGACCCGGGGCGTCATTCGCAATCGGCCTTGATGCCCTTCCCGTCGAGGAAGTCGAGGATCTCCTCGAAGACGGACGGGCCGCTGAGCAGCGAAGCGCGGACAGTCGGCGAGCGCGCCGAGGCGCCGCCCGAGATGCGTACCCGGTCCGTCCCCGGCAGGCCGAGATCGGAGGCCGCCCGTCGACCGGTCACCATCCCCGTCGGGCACAGGCCCGTCGGCGGGCACGCCCTCGACCGCCGCCCTCGGCGATCACGGACTCGCCCTCGTCGTCGACCACATACCGGGGCGCATCCGGCCCTTCATCACCGCGTCGCGAACGGCTCGTCCGTCGGGACGATCTCCTTGCCCAGTGGCAGCAGCGACACCGGGATCAGCTTGAAGTTCGCGATCCCCAGCGGAATGCCGATGATCGTGATGCACAGCGCGATGCCCGTGAAGATGTGACCGAGCGCCAGCCACCAGCCGGCGAGGACCAGCCACAGCACATTGCCGACGCAGGACGGCGCGCCCGCGTCCCTCCGGTCGACCACCGTGTAGCCGAAGGGCCAGAGCGCGTAGACGCCGATGCGGAACGCTGCCAGCCCGAAGGGGATCCCGATGATCGTGATGCACAGCAGCACACCGGCCAGCAGGTAGCCGAGGAACATCCAGAAGCCGCACAGGATGAGCCATATGACGTTCAGGATGGTTCTCATGATCGGCGACCTGCCATCTGCTCGAGTCGGGCGATGCGCTCCGCCATCGGCGGGTGTGTGGAGAACAACTTGGAGACGCCCTGGCCCGGACGGAACGGATTGGCGATCATCATATGACTCGCGGTCTCGATCCGCGGCTCGGGCGGCAGGGGGAGTTGCTTCGTGCCCGCCTCGAGCTTGCGCAGGGCGCTGGCGAGGGCGAGCGGGTCGCCGGTGAGCTGGGCGCCGGACGCATCCGCCTCGTACTCGCGGGAGCGACTGATGGCGAGCTGGATCACGGAGGCCGCGAGCGGGCCGAGGATCATGATCAGGAGCATGCCGAGCAGGCCGGGGCCCTCATCGTCGTTGGAGCGGCCGATCGGGATCAGCCAGGCGAAGTTGACCAGGAACATGATCACGGAGGCGAGGGCTCCGGCGACCGACGAGATGAGGATGTCCCGGTTGTAGACATGGCTCAGCTCATGGCCGATGACGCCGCGCAGCTCTCGCTCGTCGAGTATCCGTAGGATGCCTTCGGTGCAGCAGACCGCTGCGTTGCGCGGATTGCGGCCCGTGGCAAAGGCGTTGGGCGCCTGGGTCGGCGAGATGTACAGCCGGGGCATCGGCTGGCGGGCCTGGGTGGAGAGCTCCCTGACCATCCGGTAGAGGGCCGGCGCCTCGAACTCACTGACAGGGCGGGCGCGCATGGCGCGCAGGGCCAGCTTGTCGCTGTTCCAGTACGCGTAGGCATTCGTCCCGAGAGCCACGACGACAGCGACGATCAGGCCCATACGGCCGAAGAGACTGCCGATGACGATGATGAGGGCGGACATTCCGCCGAGGAGAACGGCGGTCCTCAGCCCGTTGTGCCGGCGGTGCACGGTACGCCCTCCAAGTGGTGCGGCAGGGGAACCCTCTGCTGGTCGTGGTCCGCTCTCCAGTGGACCCTCCCGTACTGGTCAACGCCAGGCGAGAGCCGCGGGTTCCCCTGCCCCTCCAGGTGGAGGGCTGGGCCGTTCGGGTGATGCGGGCCGTCAGCGCTGGGCGGGCAGCAGCCCGGCCTTCTCCAGGGCTTCGGCGACCGGCTCGACCTCACTGGTGCAGTGGGCACAGCGGCTGGCGATCGCGGGGATCTCGGTGTAGCAGCGGGGGCAGTCCCGCACGGCCGCCTTGACGCTGACCGGCTCCTCCTTGGTGAAGCGGTTCTGCACCTTCATCATCGGGACGACGACGCAGAAGTAGAGGACCGCGGCGGTGATCAGGAAGGCGAGCAGGGCGCTCACGAACAGCCCGTAGGGGAACTCCACGCCCTGGACGATGAACACGGCCTCGCTGAAGTCGCCGGTACCGCGGGTGGCGAGGCCGATCAGCGGGGTGATGAAGGCGTTGCTGAACCCGGTGACGACTGCGGTGAAGGCGGCCCCGATGGCGAGACCGATCGCCATCGAGATCACGTTTCCGCGGAGAATGAAGTCCTTGAACCCGCTGAGCACGGCCGGCTCTCCCTGTGTTGTTCTGCTGGTGTCCAGATGCGCTGAACACCGTGCCCGGCACGGCCGCCCTTTGTCGAACCGCGAGGTCAGCAGGCGTTTGGACCAGATCAGAAGAGGCTGACCGCCGCGAAGCGCAGCACCAGCTGGGGCCATCCGGACAGCACGATGCCCGCCACGGCGGTGATCGCGATCGTCGCGGTGACCAGGACGGGCGCCCTGTGCCGCTCCGGCGCGCCTTCCGCTGCCTTCTCGGACACGCCCTCGGGCGCCCGGAAGAGGACCGCCGTCCACTGCAGGTAGTAGTAGAGCGCGATCACGACGTTGGCGCTCATGACGACCGCGAGCCATCCCAGGCCCGCGTCGACGGCTGCGGAGAAGACGGTGACCTTCGCGAAGAGCCCGATGATGCCGGGCGGCAGGCCGGCCAGGCAGAGCAGGAAGAAGCCCATCGCCAGGGCGGTCACCGGACGCGTGGCGTAGAGGCCGCGGTAGTCGGCGATCCGGTTCAGCGGCTTCGTACGGGCGACGAGGGCGACGACGGCGAAGGCACCGAGGTTGACGATGGCGTACATCAGCGCGTACGCGACCGTGGAGCCGATCTGGTCGTCGCTGGAGTACGCGGCGGCCGCGATCGGCACCAGGATGTAGCCCGCCTGCGCGACCGACGACCAGGCGAGCAGCCTGACCGCGCTGTGTGCGCGCGTGGCCGACTGGCGTACAGCCGCCACATTGCCCGCGGTCATCGTGAGAGCCGCGAGTACGGCCATGGCCGGGCCCCACACATCCGCGTACATGGGGAAGGCGATGACGGTCACCAGGATGAGCCCGGAGAATCCGACCGCCTTGCCGACGACGGAGAGGTACGCGGCAACGGGCAGCGGCGCGCCCACATACGTGTCGGGCACCCAGAAGTGGAAGGGAACGGCGGCCGTCTTGAAGGCGAAGCCGACGAGGGTGAGCGCAACGCCCGCCTGGGCGAGGGTCTCCAGCTGACCCGGGACGTCGTCCAGGCGCGTCGCGATCTGGGTGAGATGCAGGGTGCCGGTCGACGCGTAGACGAAGCTGACGCCGAGGAGCGTCACGGCGGTGGCAGTCACCGAGGAGAGGAAGAACTTGAGCGCGGACTCGCTGGACATCCGGTCGCCGCGCCGCAGGCCCACCAGGGCGAACGCGGGCAGCGAGGCCACTTCGAGGGCGACGACGAGGGTGGCCAGGTCCCTCGAGGCGGGCAGCAGAGCGGCCCCGGCGGCCGAGGACAGCAGCAGGAACCAGTACTCGCCCGCCGGCAGCCGGTCCTTCGTCTCCGTGACCGAGAGCAGCGCCGTGAGCAGCGCGCCGCCGAGCACCAGGAACTGGATCACCAGCGCGAAGTGGTCCGCCGTGTAGCTGCAGACGTCCGGGGCCGTGGTGAGACAGAAGGTGGAACGGTCCCCCTTGCGCAGGGGGGCGAGGGACAGCACCGCTACGGCGAGACCGGCGATGGCCGCACAGCCGAGGAGCGGCTTGCTCCGCTCCGGTACGAAGAGGTCGGCGACCAGGATGAGCATGCCGACCACCGCGGTGATGGTGGGCGGGGCGATCGCCAGCCAGTCGACGGACTGGACGACGGGCGCGGACAGGCTCTGGGTGGCGGCGGTGGCCAGCGGGGTCATGCCTTTCCTCCTGCGAGGAGCTTCTGCACGGCCGGGTCGGTGAGGCCGAGGAGGACCGCGGGCCACAGTCCGGCGAGGACGGTGAGGGCGACGAGCGGCGTCCAGGCGGCGAACTCGTACCCCTTGACATCGGCGATCTTCACCTCGTCGGCCGGCCTCTCACCGCCCATGCAGACACGGCGGACGACGACGAGGAGGTACGCGGCCGTCAGCAGGGTGCCGAGGCCGCCGATCGCCATGAAGGTGAGGAAGGCGGGCCGGTTGAGGCCGTCGGCGGGGGCGAAGGCACCGAACAGGGCGAGCATCTCCCCCCAGAATCCGGCGAGACCGGGCAGGCCGAGCGAGGCGACCGCGGCGAATGCGAGCAGTCCGCCGAAGCGCGGGGCGCGGCCGTACAGCGCGGCGCCGGTCTGCTGGGCGAGGGCGTCGAGGTCCGTGGTCCCGGTGCGGTCCTTGAGTGCTCCGACCAGGAAGAAGAGGAGGCCGGTGATGAGGCCGTGCCCGATGTTGGCGAACAGCGCGCCGTTGACGCCGGTGGGGGTCATGGTCGCGATGCCGAGGAGAACGAAGCCCATGTGGCCGACGGAGGAGTACGCGATCAGGCGCTTGAGGTCGCCCTTCGAGCCCGGTCTGGCGAGGGCGAGGCAGGCGAGCGATCCGTAGATGATCCCGGCGACGGCGAAGGCCCCGAGATACGGGGCGAAGACCTGCATGCCGTCGGGCGCGATCGGCAGGACGATCCGGACGAAGCCGTACGTACCCATCTTCAGCAGGACGCCGGCGAGGAGCACCGAGCCGACCGTCGGGGCGGCGGTGTGCGCGTCCGGGAGCCAGCTGTGCAGGGGCCACATCGGGGTCTTGACGGCGAGGCCGATCCCGATCGCGAGAACGGCGATGACCTGCACGGACAGGCTCAGACCCCGGCCGTTGTCAGTGGCGAGTGCCACCATGTCGAAGGTGCCGGCCTTGACTCCGACGAGGAGCAGGCCGAGCAGCATGACGACCGAGCCGAGCAGTGTGTAGAGGATGAATTTCCAGGCCGCGGGGCGGCGGCCCTCGCCGCCCCAACGGGCGATGAGGAAGTACATCGGGATGAGGACCATCTCGAAGGCCAGGAAGAAGAGCAGCAGGTCGAGGACGGCGAAGGTGGCGAGGGTGCCGGACTCGAGGACGAGCAGCAGGGCGACGAAGGCCTTCGGGGACGGGCCCGCGGGCATCTTGTAGTAGCTGTACAGCGCGCAGAGGAAGGTCAGCAGCGCGGTCAGGACCAGGAGGGGGAGGGAAATGCCGTCGGTGCCGAGGTGGATCCGCACGTCCAGGGCCGGGATCCAGCTGATGTCCGTCGTGGCCTGCATCTTCGACGGCTGGTCGTGGTCGAAGCCGAGCGTGAGGACGATCGCGGCGGCGAGGACCACGCCGGTGACGGTCACTCCGTGGCGGAGCACGGCCTGGTCCGGGGACTTCCCCTTCAGCCCGGGCGGGGCGGGCAGGAGAGCCGCGACGGCGCCGATGAGCGGGCCGACGACAATGAACGCGAGAAGGAACTGCATCACGGATTCGCTGATATCGATCACGGCTCACACTCCGGCGGCAACGAGTACGGCGGCGATCGCCAGGACGACGGAGCCGGCGAGCAGGGCGCTCAGGTAGGTCTGCACATTGCCGGTCTGGGCCCGGCGTACCAGCCATCCCAGCCAGTTGGTGCCGGTCCCCGCGCCGCGTACGTACGTGTCGACGACCTCGCGGTCCAGGAAACGGACCAGCTCGGCGCCGGCCTGGACGGGGCGGACGAAGAGGGTGCGGTAGACGGCGTCGAGGTGGAAGCCGGCCGCTGCGGGACGGTGCAGCGGGCCGAGCAGCAGCCGGCCCGGGTCGGCGGGGTCGGCCAAGGGGTGCGGCATGTGCAGGGCCTCCGCCTCGACCAGGCCGGGCTCGGCCTCGGGGTGGGCGACGAGCTGGGGCTGTTCCACGGCGGGCGCGCCGGCCCGGGCACGGGCGGCGAGGGCCGTGGTGTGCCGCCAGGTGCCGTACGTGATCAGTCCGCCGACGAGGGCGACGCCCGTGCCGAGGACGGCGGTGGTGAGCGTCGGGCTGAGGGCGCGACCGTCGAACCAGTCGTCGAGGTAGGCCGCGGTGAGGCCGAAGCCGAGCGACGGAACGGCGAGCACCCAGAGCACCCCGGTCATGGCGAGCGGCTGCCTGCCGTGGTCGGGGGCCTCGGCGCCGTGGCCACGGAACGCGAGCAGCCACAGGCGGGTCGCATAGGCAGCGGTGAGGAGGGCGGTCAGCAGTCCCGCGACCAGAACGGTCCAGCCCGCGCTCGCCGGGGCGAAGGCGGACTCGCCGAGCGCGGTGTGCTCGGCGGCCACGAGCACGGCCTCCTTGGAGAAGAAGCCGGCGAAGGGAGGGATGGCGGCGAGCGCAAGCAGGGCGATGGTCATCGTCCAGTACGCGTCGGGGATCCGCCTGGCCAGTCCGCTCATGCGGGACATGGCGGACAGCGAGTTGGTGCCCGCGGCGTGGATGATCACGCCGGCGGCGAGGAAGAGCAGCGCCTTGAACGCGCCGTGCGCGAGGAGGTGGAAGACGGCGGCGCCACGGTCACCGACGGCCAGGGCCCCTGACATGTAGCCGAGCTGGCCGATGGTCGAGTAGGCGAGGACGCGCTTGATGTCGTCCTGGGCGAGGGCGGCGAGCGCCGAGCCGACCATGGTGACGGCGGCCATCACGGCGAGCACGACCAGAGCGGCCGCGGACGCGGCGAAGACGGGCAGGAGCCGGGCCACGAAGTACACACCGGCGGCGACCATCGTCGCGGCGTGGATCAGCGCGGAGACCGGAGTGGGGCCCGCCATGGCGTCGGGAAGCCAGGTGTGCAGCGGGAACTGCGCGGACTTGCCCGCGACGCCCGCGAGCAGCAGCAGCGCGATGAGCGTGGGGTGGTCGACGGCGCCCGCGGCGACGGCGCCGAGGATTCCGGTGATGCGGAACGTACCGGCGTCCACGGCGAGCGCGAAGAGACCGAAGAGGAAGGGGACGTCGCCGAGCTTGGTGACCAGGAAGGCCTTCAGGGAGGCGGCGCGCGCCTCGGGCGTCTCCCAGTAGTGGCCGACCAGGAAGTACGAGCAGATGCCCATGATCTCCCAGCCGACCAGCAGCACCATCAGGTCGCCGGAGTAGACGACGAGCAGCATCGCGGAGGTGAAGAGGGAGACGAGAGCCGCGTACGAGGGGTAGCGCGGGTCGTCGCGCAGATACGCCGTGGAGTAGATCTGCACGCAGGACGCGACGACCCCGACGAGGACGGCGACCAGCACCGCGAAGCCGTCCAGGTACAGGGCGAGGTCGATGGGGACCGAGCCGGTGGGGGTGAGTTGTGTGGAGGCGACGATCGGCTTCCCGCCGCCCTGGCGCACGGCGACGACGGCCGCGAGCACGGCGGCGGCCAGCGTCGGCAGGACGGCCAGGGGGCGTACGAAGCCGGGCGCGGCACGGCCGGTGAGCAGGCCGGCGGCGGCGCCGAGGAACGGAAGGAGGGGGACGAGTACGGCGAGGGTCGTCGTGGTCACGCGGTGGCCTCAGCCTTCTCTGCCGGGGCGGGCTCGTCCGCCTCCTCGGCGCCGATGGCGCCCTCGGCGGTGTCACGGAGCTTGTCGATGTCCGAGGTGCCGCGGTTGCGGTAGACCATCAGGACGATCGCCAGGCCGATGCCGATCTCCGCGGCGGCGATGGCGATGGTGAAAAGAGTCAGGGCCTGGCCCGTGTGCAGGGTGTCGCGGAGCCAGACGTCGAAGGCGACCAGGTTGAGGTTGACCGCGTTGAGCATCAGCTCGACGGACATGAGGACCAGGATCGCGTTGCGGCGGGCGAGCACTCCGTACAGCCCGGTGCAGAAGAGCAGGACGGAGAGCACGGCGGGATAGGCGAGGTGCATCAGTGCTCTTCCTTACCGCTCTTGCGGGACAGGACGATCGCGCCGACGAGAGCGGCCAGGAGAAGGACGGAGAGCGCCTCGAACGGCAGCACCCAGTGCCGGAACAGCATCTCGCCGGACACCCGGGTGGAGCCCTGCACGGGGCCGTCGAGGTCGATCCATGTGGCGCGGAAGGCGTCGACGACCACCCAGACCAGGGCGGCCGCGGCGGACACGGCCACGGCCAGGGCCGCGGGGCGGTTGCCCGAGTCGGCGTCCGGGGAGCGGCCGATGGGGGCCTTGGTCAGCATCAGCCCGAAGAGAAGGAGGACGACGACGGAGCCGACGTAGATCAGCACCTGGACCCAGGCGATGAACTCGGCGGTCAGGAGCAGGTACTCGACGGCGAGGCCGCCCAGCGCCACCACCAGCCAGAGTGCGGCGTGCACCAGCTGCCTGGTCGTGACCGTGACGACGGCGGCGGCCAGGGTGGCGATGCCGACGAGGACGAAGGCGATCTCGACACCGGTCGGGGAGAGGAAGCCGCTCGCTGCGGCTGCGAGGCTCACGACGTTCCCTCCCGGGTCTTCTCGGCAGCGGCGGTCGGCTCGTCGGCGGCCTGCTCTTCGGCAGCGAGCTTCTCGGCCGCGAGCTTCTCGGCGGCCAGCTTCTCGGCGGCCTTGCGGGCGGCGGCGAGCTCCTTGGGGTCCTCCGCGGCCGGGTCGAGAGCGGGCGGCTCCGGGACCGTCCACATCCACTCGCGGAGCTTGTCCCGCTCATGGGTCAGTTCGCGGATGTCCGTCTCTGCGTACTCGAACTCCGGCGACCAGAACAGAGCGTCGAAAGGACACACCTCGATGCAGATACCGCAGTACATGCAGAGCGAGAAGTCGATCGCGAAGCGGTCGAGGACATTGCGGCTGCGCTCACGGCCACCGGGAGCGGCCGCAGGGACCGTCTCCTTGTGGGAGTCGATGTAGATGCACCAGTCGGGGCACTCACGGGCGCAGAGCATGCAGACCGTGCAGTTCTCCTCGAACAGGCCGATCACACCGCGCGTGCGCGGCGGGAGCTCGGGCTGGACGTCCGGGTACTGCGCGGTGTGGGACTTCCGCGTCATCGTGCGGAGCGTGACGGCAAGGCCCTTGGCCAGGCCGGATCCGGGGATCGGCATTACTGGATCACCACCTTCACGACGCCGGTGAGGGCGATCTGGGCAAGGGCGAGCGGGACGAACGTCGTCCAGGCGAGCTTCTGCAGCTGGTCCTCGCGCAGCCGCGGATAGGTCACGCGCAGCCAGATCACGATGAAGGCGAGCACGGCCGTCTTGAGCAGGGTCCAGACCCAGCCGAGGCCCTCGGCCCCGAACGGGCCGTGCCAGCCCCCGAGGAAAAGGACGGTGGTGAGACCGCAGAGCACGACGATGCCCGCGTACTCGGCAAGCATGAAGAGCGCGAAACGAAGTCCGGTGTACTCGGTGTACGCGCCGAAGATGATCTCGGAGTCGGCGACCGGCATGTCGAAGGGGGGACGCTGCAGCTCGGCGAGGCCGGCGACGAAGAAGACGACGGCGCCGACGATCTGCCAGGGCAGCCACCACCACTCGAAGGCGTTCAGGATGCCCGGGAGCGAGACGGTGCCGGCTGCCATCGCGACGGACGCGGCGGCGAGCAGCATCGGTAGCTCGTACGCGAGGAGCTGAGCGGCGGTGCGAAGGCCGCCGAGGAGGGAGAACTTGTTGGCAGAGGCCCAGCCCGCCATGAGCGAGCCGAGCACGCCGACGCCCATGACGGCGAGCACGAAGAAGATGCCCGCGTCGACGATCATTCCGACCGCGCCCTCGCTCGGGCCGATCGGGATCGCGACGAGGACAAGAAGATAGGGGAGAAGCGCGACGGCGGGCGCGAGCTGGAAGATGCGGCGGTCGGCGTTGGCCGGGACCACGTCCTCCTTCTGCGCGAACTTCACGCCGTCGGCGACGAGCTGGGCCCAGCCGTGGAAGCCGCCGGCGTACATCGGGCCGAGGCGGCCCTGCATATGGGCCATCACCTTGTGCTCGGTCTGCCCGACGACGAGGGGCAGGACGAGGAACACCGCGAAGATGACGACCAGCCGCAGGGCTACGTCGAGAGCGTCGTTCACGCGGGGTCGCCTCCTTCGGAGTCGGCCGGCTCGTTGTCGGGTCCTTCGTCGGACCTGGTCGCCGGGCGTGCGGTCGGTGTGGTGCCGGACTCGGGCTGCGCTTCAGACGCGGGCGTCGGGTCGGGCTTCGCTTCCCGCTCGGGCAGGGCCTTGGGCGCGGGCGTCGGGTCGGGCTGCGCTTCAGGGTCGGGCTTCGCTTCCCGCTCGGGCAGGGCCTTGGGCGCGGGCGTCGGGTCGGGCTTCCCTTCCGGCTCGGGCTCCGGCTTCGCTTCCCGCTCGGGCAGGGCCTTGAGCGCGGGCTCGGTCTGAGTCCTTGACTCGGGCTCCGGCTTCCCTTCCGGCTCGGGCTCCGGCTTCGCTTCCGGCTCGGGCTTCGCCTGGGCCTCGGGCGCGGGCTCGGTCTGAGTCCTTGGCTCGGGCGCCGGCTCGGGTTTCGGCTGAGCCTGCGGCTCGGCCTCGGGCGCAGGTCTGGCCTCGGCGTCCTCGAACGCGGGGCGGGCGTGATGCCAGGGGGCGTCGGCACTGCGAGGGCGTGCGGCCGGGGCCGCGGCCGGCGATGCGGCGTCGGTCTTCGCCTCGCGCTGCGTCGCCGAGCCTTCGCTCGCACTGCGTGCGCGCCGGGCGGGGCGCGCCGCGGGCGTCGTCTCCTCCCCCGGCGCCGCCGGCTCGGTGGCCGCAGGGCGCCGGCTCGCGGAGCCCTCCGCCACACTGCGGGCGCGGCGGGCCGGGGCCGCAGGGGCCTCCGGCGTCTCCGGCGTCTCCGGGGCCTGACTCGCGGAGCCTTCCGTCACACTGCGGGCGCGGCGCGCGGGCCGTTCGCCTGCTGCGCGAGGGGTGCGGGCCGGACGGGCCGGGGCAGGGGGGAGCTGTCCTTTGAGCGGACCCCACTCGTTCGGGTCGGGGACGCCGGGCGGGAGCATCTGACGGCGCTTCGGGCCGCCGTGCTCGGACTCCCCCGGCTCCTTCGCGCCGGGCCAGGCCTTGGCGACGCGGGCCGCAAGGACGAAGTCCTTGCGCAGCGGGTGTCCTTCGAAGCCCTCCGGGAGGAGCAGCGGCACGAGATGCGGGTGGTCGGTGAAGGAGACGCCGAACATCTCGTACGTCTCCCGCTCGTGCCAGGCCGCGCCCGCGTAGACGCCGATGGCCGTCGGGAGGGCCGGGGCGTCGTGCGGGACGGTCGTGCGGAGCAGAAGACGGCGAACCGTGCGCCCCTCCGGGCCGGACTCGCCCGACCCGAGCGCGACGACGTGCGCGCAGACACGAAAACCCGTGCCCGGCTCGTCGACGGCGCTCAGCCAGTCGAAGTAGGTGCAGCCGAGCTCGTCGCGGGCCGTGCGCAGCGCGTCGAGCCAGCCGGCGGCGGGCACGTCCACGGTCAGCACGTCGTACGCCGCCTCGGCGGTGGCGTCCGGTCCGAAGCGCTCGGCGACGTCGGTGTCGAAGGCGCTCACGAGGCGGCTCCCGGGGAGGCCTCGGGGGCGGGAGGCGGGGTGACCAGGCCGCTGCGGAGTTCGCTCACGGAGGCACGGCCCGGGGCGGAGCCGTAGCGCTCGCCCAGCGACTCGCGCGCGATCTTCTCCTGGAGCTTGAGAATGCCCTGGAGCAGCGCTTCGGGCCGCGGCGGGCAGCCCGGGACGTACACGTCGACGGGGATGATCTGGTCGACGCCCTTGGTCACGGAGTAGGAGTCCCAGTAGGGCCCGCCGCAGTTCGAACAGGCGCCGAAGGAGATGACGTACTTCGGCTCGGGCATCTGTTCGTACAGCCTCTTCACCGCCGGTGCCATCTTGTCGGTCACGGTGCCCGAGACGACCATCAGATCGGCCTGGCGCGGCCCCGGCGCGAAGGGGATCACGCCGAGCCGGATGAAGTCGTGCCGGGACATCGACGCGGCGATGAACTCGATCGCGCAGCAGGCGAGCCCGAAGTTGAAGACCCAGAGGCTGTAGCGGCGGCCCCAGTTCAGGACCACCTTCATCGGCTCGGGAGCGAGCCGGGCGAGGGCGCCCAGCCGCTTCGGCTCCGGAAGCAGCACGGGCTCAGGGGTCTGCGGGGTCACGTCCATGCCAGGACGCCCTTCTTCCATGCGTAGAGCAGTCCCACGGCCAGGAAGCCGAGGAAGATGAACATCTCCACGAGCGTCGTCGCCCCGTATCCGGCCGCGGCGAAGACCGTCGCCCACGGGAAAAGGAAGATCGAGTCGACGGCGAAGATCACGTAGAGGAATGCGTAGACGTAGTAGCGGACCTGGGTGTGGGCCCAGCCCTCGCCCACGGGGTCGACTCCGCATTCGTACGTGAGCAGCTTCTCGGGGGTCGGTACGACCGGCCGCAGCAGGCGGCTCGCGCCGAAGGCCACCGTGACGAAGAGGACTCCGATGACGGCGAGCAGCCCGACGACCGAGTAGCTCTGGAAGTAGTCGGCCGCGAGTACGGTCGGTTCGGTGGGTTCCGGCACGTCCGTCCCTCGCTCCCTGCCCCGATGTTCGACGATTCGTTCGACGAATCCAATTCGACGATCCTTTCGCACGGGAGTCTAGGCCCTGCTAAGGGCACGGTAAGCAGCCGTGTCCCGCCTTGGTCCGGATCGGGCGGTCCAAGGGGTGGGGATATCCCTACTTCGCCCCACCCACCTACCCCATGGCGTGCGCGGATGCGACCCGGCAAGGTGGAGCGCATGACCGTGACCAGCGAAGCAAGCGCCATCGAGAACGAAGGGCCGCCGCCCGCTCGTTTCGCGTACGACCGGCACACCTGGAAGGAGATCGCGTCTCTCCTGTCCGGTCTGCCGTGCGCGCTTCTCGGTTTTGTTTACACGGTTTTCATGGTGGCGACCGGTGCGGCGCTTTCGGTCACGGTCATCGGGCTGCCTGTCCTCGCCGGCGGCCTGGCGGGATCGCGGCTGCTGGGCAGGTGGGAGCGGGCGCGGGCGCGCGGGCTGCTCGGCGTGCGGGTGGACGAGCCGAGCCCGCTCCCGCACCGCCCCGGCGACAGCGTCCTCGGCCGACTGTGGGCCGGGCTGAAGGACCCGGTGGCCTGGCGGTCCGTGCTGTACGCGTTCATACGCCTGCCGTGGGGCGTGCTCGGCTTCGCCATCACCCTGACCGGGCTGTTCGTGCTCTGGCCCGTCCTGCCGTACGTGGTACGGGGCCTGACGAACGTCGACCGTGCCCTGGTGCGCGGGCTGCTGTCGCCGTCCGACGAGCTGGAGCGCCGGATAGCCGAGCTCGAGTCCGACCGGGGCGTGGTCGTCGACACCGCGGCCGCCGACCTGCGGCGCATCGAGCGCGACCTGCACGACGGGGCGCAGGCCAGGCTGGTCGCCCTCGCCATGGGGCTCGGCCTGGCCAAGGAGAAGCTGCAGGAGGGCAGGGCCGACGAAACCGTCGCGGCGATGGTCGACGAGGCACACGGCGAGGTGAAGCTGGCGCTGCAGGAGCTACGGGACCTGGCGCGCGGCATCCATCCGGCCGTCCTCACCGACCGAGGGCTCGACGCCGCCCTCTCCGCCGTTGCCTCGCGCTGCACCGTGCCGGTGCAGGTCACCGTCGATCTGAAGGCCCGCCCGGCCGAGGCCATGGAAGGCATCGCGTACTTCACGGTGTCCGAGCTGCTGCAGAACGTGAGCAAGCACGCGCAGGCACGTCAGGCGACCGTCGATGTGTGGCGCAGGGACGACCGGCTGCTGATCCAGGTGCAGGACGACGGGCGCGGCGGGGCATCGGCCGAAGGCGGTACGGGCATGGCCGGCCTGGCGGAACGGCTCGGAGCGGTGGACGGACTGTTCGTCGTGGACTCCCCGCCGGGCGGCCCGACGGTCGTCACGGCAGAGCTGCCCTGGCGCGACCGGGCGCCCGCGGAGCGGTCCACCGCGGCACACGGGGACGCCCAGTCACGCAGCCGATAGGGCTCACCTCACGGCAGCGAGTGTCGGTGGACCTGCGCCCGCGACGTAGGTGTGGACCTGCGCACCGAGGTAGGTAGGGAAAACCCCCGGCCAAGAGGGATACCGGCCACATGGTGCGACGCTTCCGCGCTCAGCAGCATGGAGGCAGAGAGTCACTCGCTGTACCGCAGCGGCAACACCGACGAGACGACGAGCAGAACGGACGACGACGATGGCCACGGCATTCGGAACGGAACCGGCGACGACCCGGCGCCACCGGCTTCCCCAAGCCCTGCGCGCGCCGTTCGAGGCCCGGGCCTGGCGCGAGTTCGGGTATCTCATGCTGAGCCTGCCGCTGAGCATCGTGTTCTTCTGTCTCGCCGTCTCGCTGACGGCGGCCGGCAGCGGCCTGGTGATCACCTTCCTCGGCATTCCGATCCTGGCGGCCACGCTGGCCCTGTGCCGTGGCTTCGGTGTGCTGGAGCGTTCCCGGGCGCGCGCCCTGCTCCGTCTCGACGTCGCCGACCCGGCGCCGGTCCGGCCCCGGAGGGGCGGGGCGATGGCGTGGATGGGGGCGATGCTGAAGAGCGGGGTGTCCTGGCGGCATCTGCTCTATGCACTGCTGCACATGCCCTGGGCGGTGTTCGCGTTCTCCGTCGCGCTGACCTTCTGCGTGTACGGCTGGGGATTCGCCACGTATCCGCTCTGGTACTGGGTGTTCCCCGTGTACGCAGGGACCGACGGGCTCCAGATGTACGGCGACGGAACGCACAACTTCTCCCTCGACTCGCCCTTCGAACTGGCCCTGACCAGCGCGATCGGGCTGCTGCTGGTGCTGGTGACCCCGTGGATCGTGCGAGGGCTCGCCACGGTGGACCGGCTGCTGGTCATGGGACTGCTGGGTCCGTCCCGGCTGGAGGGCCGCGTCGTGGAGCTGGAATCGGACCGGGGCGTGGTCGTCGACACCGCGGCCGCCGACCTGCGGCGCATCGAGCGCGACCTGCACGACGGGGCGCAGGCCCGGCTGGTCGCCCTGGCGATGGATCTGGGCCTGGCCAAGGAGAAGCTGCAGGAGGACCCCGAGGTTGCCGCCCGGATGGTGGAGGAGGCACACGGAGAGGTGAAGACGGCTCTGCAGGAGCTGCGCGACCTGGCGCGGGGCATACATCCCGCGGTGCTCACCGACCGTGGCCTCGACGCCGCGCTGTCCGCCGTGGCCTCCCGCTGCACGGTTCCGGTGCGGGTGGAGGTGGACCTGTCGGCCCGCCCGGTCCCGGCGATCGAGGGCATCGCCTACTTCACGGTCTCCGAGCTGCTGCAGAACATCAGCAAGCACGCGCAGGCACGACACGCGTCCGTCGATGTGTGGCAGGCGCAGGACCGGCTGATGCTGCAGGTGAGGGACGACGGGCGGGGCGGCGCGGAGATATCGGCCGGCAGCGGCCTCGCGGGGTTGGCCGAGCGGCTCGACGCGGTCGACGGGATCCTCCTCGTCGACTCGCCTCCCGGCGGGCCGACGGTCGTCACGGCGGAGCTCCCCTGGCGGGCCGCCTGACCGGCCGGCCTTCTGACCGGCGGACCTGCTGACCGGCAGCCGCAGGTACGCGTGGCGGCTCGGCAGGAGGGCGACGCCCGCCGCGCCGCACGCCCGTACGGCCGGGCGAACCGGCGATGCGCGGCCACCCGGCACGCGCCGTGACGCCGCCGAGCAGACCGTGGCACGCCGCGCCGGGCGTGGATTACGCGTGGGTGAGCGCGTCCGGGTGCCGATGCTGGGATGCTGGAGGTGCAGGGGCGGGAGACAGAGCGACATATGGGGGCTGCTGGTCGTGGAGGACAGGGTGCGGGTGGTCATCGCCGAGGATTCCGTTCTGCTTCGGGAGGGCCTGACCCGGCTGCTGACCGACCGCGGGCACGATGTGGTCGCGGGCGTGGGGGATGCCGACGCACTGATCAAGACGGTCGGGGATCTGGCGGCGCAGGACACACCGCCGGATGTCGTGGTCGCCGATGTGAGGATGCCGCCGACGCACACCGACGAGGGGGTGCGCGCGGCCGTCAGGCTGCGCCGCGACCACCCCGGTATAGGGGTGCTGGTCCTGTCGCAGTACGTCGAGGAGCAGTACGCCACGGAGCTCCTCGCCGGGAACAGCCGGGGCGTGGGCTATCTGCTGAAGGACCGGGTCGCCGAGGTCCGCGAGTTCGTCGACGCCGTCGTCAGGGTGGCCCGGGGCGGCACCGCCCTGGACCCGGAGGTGGTGGCGCAGCTGCTGGGCCGCAGCCGTAAGCAGGACGTCCTCGCGGGGCTGACGCCGCGCGAGCGGGAGGTCCTCGGTCTGATGGCGGAGGGCCGGACGAACTCGGCGATCGCGAAGCAGCTGGTCGTGAGCGACGGAGCAGTGGAGAAGCACGTGAGCAACATCTTTCTGAAGCTCGGGCTGTCCCCCAGCGACGGGGATCACCGGCGTGTTCTGGCCGTACTGACCTATCTCAACTCCTGATGACCTGACACTCTTTCAGATAGAGAGGCCGAGACCTAGAACCAAAGGACCAGTCGGGAGCGTCTCACAGAAAGGACCCGGGGGGCGAACGGAACATGGCAAACCAGGGCATCGATACGTCTCGGATTGACGTCCAGTATGTGAGCGATCCAGGGAAGGCGACCCTTACCGACGTAGGGTTGGCCTTGGAGCGACCGGTGAGCCGGCCGCAGCCCAGCCGCCTCGAAGGAGGTCCAGTTCAGTGACCAGCCAGGTCAGTAGCCCAGCCGAGCATGCAGACGAGGCAGACGAGACCGGTGAGACCGTCGTCGGGGGACAGCGCAGGCCCACCGCCGAGAAGGAGGTCCGTCATCTGGACCGGGTGATCATCCGGTTCGCGGGTGACTCCGGTGACGGTATGCAGCTGACAGGTGACCGTTTCACGTCGGAGACGGCGTCGTTCGGCAACGACCTGTCCACGCTGCCGAACTTTCCGGCGGAGATCCGCGCGCCCGCAGGCACGCTGCCGGGTGTCTCGTCGTTCCAGCTCCACTTCGCCGACCACGACATCCTCACTCCTGGTGACGCGCCGAACGTCCTGGTGGCGATGAACCCTGCCGCGCTGAAGGCGAACATCGGCGATGTGCCGCGCGGTGGCGAGATCATCGTCAACACGGATGAGTTCGCCAAGCGCGCCATGGCCAAGGTCGGCTACGACGTCTCCCCGCTCGAGGACGGCTCGCTGGACGGCTACAACGTCCACCCGATCCCGCTGACGACGCTGACCATCGAGGCGCTGAAGGAGTTCGGGCTCTCCCGCAAGGAGGCCGAGCGCTCCAAGAACATGTTCGCGCTGGGCCTGCTGAGCTGGATGTACCACCGGCCGACCGAGGGCACCGAGAAGTTCCTGCGGGCCAAGTTCGCGAAGAAGCCGGAGATCGCCGAGGCGAACGTGGCGGCCTTCCGGGCCGGCTGGAACTTCGGGGAGACCACCGAGGACTTCGCCGTCTCCTACGAGGTCGCCCCGGCCGTCAAGGCCTTCCCGGCGGGCACGTACCGCAACATCTCCGGGAACCTGGCGCTGGCGTACGGCCTGATCGCCGCGTCCCAGCAGGCGGATCTGCCGCTCTACCTGGGCTCCTACCCCATCACCCCGGCCTCGGACATCCTGCACGAGCTCTCCAAGCACAAGAACTTCGGCGTACGGACCTTCCAGGCCGAGGACGAGATCGCGGGTATCGGCGCGGCGCTCGGAGCGGCCTTCGGCGGCTCCCTGGCGGTGACGACGACCTCCGGCCCGGGTGTGGCGCTGAAGTCCGAGACGATCGGCCTCGCGGTTTCGCTGGAGCTTCCGCTGCTGATCGTCGACATCCAGCGCGGCGGCCCTTCGACCGGTCTGCCCACCAAGACCGAGCAGGCGGACCTGCTGCAGGCGATGTACGGGCGCAACGGCGAGGCCCCGGTCCCGATCGTGGCTCCGAAGACACCCGCGGACTGCTTCGAGGCGGCGCTGGAGGCGGCCCGGATCGCGCTGACGTACCGCACGCCGGTGTTCCTGCTCTCCGACGGCTACCTGGCCAACGGCAGCGAGCCGTGGCGGATCCCGGACGTGGACGAACTGCCCGACCTGCGCGTGCAGTTCGCCACCGGCCCTAACCACGCCACCGAGGACGGCACCGAGGTCTTCTGGCCGTACAAGCGGGACCCGCAGACGCTGGCCCGCCCCTGGGCACTGCCCGGCACGCCCGGTCTGGAACACCGGATCGGCGGCATCGAGAAGCAGGACGGCACGGGCAACATCTCCTACGACCCGGCCAACCACGACTTCATGGTCCGCGTGCGCCAGGCCAAGGTCGACGGCGTCGAGGTGCCCGACCTCGAGGTCGACGACCCGGACGGCGCCCGCACGCTCGTGCTGGGCTGGGGCTCGACGTACGGCCCGATCACGGCCGCCGTGCGCCGGCTGCGGATCGCCGGACTTCCCATCGCGCAGGCCCATCTGCGCCATCTCAACCCGTTCCCGAGGAATCTGGGCGAGACTCTGAAGCGTTACGACAAGGTAGTGGTGCCGGAGATGAACCTCGGCCAGCTCGCCGGACTGATCCGGGCGAGATTCCTGGTCGACGCGCAGTCGTACAACCAGGTCAACGGTATGCCGTTCAAGGCCGAGCAGCTCGCCACGGCTCTCAAGGAGGCCATCAATGACTGAGACAGCGTCCTCACTGCTGTCCCTGGTTCCGAAGGCCGAGGCCAAGCAGTCCATGAAGGACTTCAAGTCGGACCAGGAGGTCCGGTGGTGCCCCGGCTGCGGTGACTACGCCGTCCTCGCCGCCGTGCAGGGCTTCATGCCCGAGCTCGGCCTGGCGAAGGAGAACATCGTCTTCGTCTCCGGCATCGGCTGCTCCTCGCGCTTCCCGTACTACATGAACACCTACGGGATGCACTCCATCCACGGCCGTGCCCCCGCCATCGCGACCGGACTCGCCTCCTCGCGCCGCGATCTGAGCGTCTGGGTCGTCACCGGCGACGGCGACGCCCTCTCCATCGGCGGCAACCACCTGATCCACGCCCTGCGCCGCAACGTCAACCTCAAGATCCTGCTCTTCAACAACAGGATCTACGGCCTGACCAAGGGCCAGTACAGCCCGACCTCCGAGGTCGGCAAGATCACCAAGTCGACGCCGATGGGCTCGCTCGACGCGCCCTTCAACCCGGTGTCGCTGGCGATCGGCGCCGAGGCGTCCTTCGTCGCCCGCACCGTCGACTCCGACCGCAAGCACCTGACCGAGGTGCTGCGCGCCGCCGCCGAGCACCCGGGCACGGCGCTGGTGGAGATCTACCAGAACTGCAACATCTTCAACGACGGCGCCTTCGACGCCCTCAAGGACAGGGAGCAGGCCGAGGAGGCCGTCATCCGGCTGGAGCACGGTCGGCCGATCCTCTTCGGCAAGGACGCCGGCAAGGGTGTCGTCCGGGACGAGGCGACCGGGGATCTGAAGGTCGTCGCTGTCACTCCGGAGAACGAGTCGCGGATCCTCGTCCACGACGCGCACAGCTCCAGCCCGACCACCGCCTTCTCGCTGTCGCGCCTGGCGGACCCCGACACGCTGCACAACACTCCCATCGGGGTGTTCCGCAGCGTGGAGCGGCCGGTCTACGACACCCAGATGGCCGACCAGCTGGACGCCGCCATCGAGCAGAACGGCAAGGGAGACCTGGCCGCACTGCTGTCCGGCGGCGACACGTGGACCGTCGTGGGCTGACCGGTACGGTCCGCCGAGGTCTTCCTCCCGAAGCCCGGGCTCCTTTCAGGAGGCCCGGGCTTCGTCGTACGCCGTCCGCGCCCGCTCCACGTCCGCCACGTGCCGCTCGCTCCAGCGGGCCAGTGCCCACACCTGCTCGGCGGCCTCCCTGCCGAGCGGGGTCAGGGAGTAGTCCACGCGCGGCGGGATGACGGGCTTGGCGTCGCGGTGCACGAAGCCGTCCCGCTCCAGGGTCTGGAGCGTCTGCGCCAGCATCTTCTCGCTGACCCCGCCGATCGCGCGGCGCAGTTCGCTGAAGCGGTGCGATTGGCCCAGCAGCGCCGCGAGGACGAGGACGCCCCACCGGCTGGTGACGTGCTCCAGAACGATCCGGGAGGGGCACATCGCCTCGTTGACGTCAGGCTTCATCCTTACGCTCATGCCAGTACCTTACTTCAAAGTGGGTACTTTCTGATAGTTAGCACCGGCCGTAGGGTGAGTGCCGAGTCCCGATGAAACGGAGAAATCACCCATGAGCATCGTCGTCACCGGCGCCACCGGGCACCTCGGCCGCCTCGTCGTCGAGCAGCTCCTCGCCGCCGGCACCCCCGCAGGAGAGATCGCCGCCGCCGTACGCACCAAGGAGAAGGCCGTCGGCCTCGCCGAGCAGGGCGTCGAGCTCCGCATCGCCGACTACGACGCGCCAGAGACCCTCACCGGCGCCTTCACCGAGGGCGACCGGGTGCTGCTGATCTCCGGGAACGAGGTCGGCCGACGCGCGGCGCAGCACCAGGCCGTGATCGATGCGGCAAAGGCGGCCGGGGTCGCCCGGCTCGCGTACACCGGAGTCCTCGGCGGGCCCGGGGCCGACTTCCAGCTCGCGGCCGAGCACAAGGCCACCGAGCAGGCGATCCTCGGCTCCGGCCTGCCGTACACCTTCCTGCGCAACGGCTGGTACACCGAGAACTACACCGACAACCTCGCCCCGGTGCTGGAGCACGGCGCCGTCGTCGGCAACGCCGGTGACGGCCGCGTCGCGTCCGCCGCGCGCGCCGACTACGCCGCGGCCGCGGCGGCGGTGCTGACCGGCGAGGGCCACCTCGGCCGGGCGTACGAGCTCAGCGGGGACACGGCCTGGTCCTTCGCCGAATACGCGGCCGAGGTCGCGAAGCAGACCGGCAAGGACATCACGTACAACGTCGTGTCCGCCGAGGCGAACCGGCAGATCCTGGCCGCCGCCGGACTGGCGGAGGGCTTTGCGGCGATCCTCGTCGACGTGGACAGGGCGATCGAGCGCGGACTGCTCGCCCACAGGAACGGCGATCTCGCCCGGCTCATCGGCCGACCGACGACGCCGCTCGCGGACACGGTCGCCGAGGCTCTCACGAAGCAGTAATGACCGTATTACGGATACGGACATGACAGCCGGCCCTGCCCGGCGCTACCTTCGACAAGACAGCGCGGCGCAGGGCGGCAGGAGGGTCAGTGAAGGACAGCGAGCAGCGGGCAGGACTGCTGTACGCGATCGGTGCCTACGGCATATGGGGTCTGGTCCCGCTCTTCTGGCCCCTGCTGAAGCCGGCCGGCGCCGTCGAGATCCTCGCCCACCGCATGGTCTGGTCCCTGGCCGTGGTGGCCGTCGCGCTGCTGGCGCTGCGCCGCTGGGCCTGGATACGCGGGCTGCTGCGCCAGCCGCGCAAGCTCGGCCTGATCACCGTCGCCGCGGCGGTGATCACGGTGAACTGGGGCGTCTACATCTGGTCCGTCAACGCCGGTCAGGTGGTCGAGGCGTCGCTCGGCTACTTCATCAACCCGCTGGTCACCATCGCGATGGGCGTGCTGCTGCTGAAGGAGCGGCTGCGGACCGCGCAGTGGGCGGCGGTCGGCATCGGCTTCGCGGCGGTGCTGGTGCTGACCGTGGGCTACGGGCGACCGCCGTGGATCTCGCTGATCCTGGCCTTCTCCTTCGCGGTGTACGGACTGATCAAGAAGAAGATCAACATCGGGGGCCTGGAGTCACTGGCGGCGGAGACCGCAGTGCAGTTCCTGCCGGCGCTCGGCTATCTCGTGTGGCTGGGATCCCAGGGGTCGGCCACGTTCGGCACGGCGGGGGCGGGGCACGCTGCCCTGCTGGCGGCCACGGGCGTGGTCACCGCGGCGCCGCTGGTGTGCTTCGGCGCGGCGGCGATACGGGTACCGCTGTCCACGCTGGGGCTGCTGCAGTATCTGGCACCGGTGTTCCAGTTCCTGCTGGGCGTCGTGTACTTCCATGAGGCCATGCCGGCCGAACGGTGGGCCGGGTTCTCGCTGGTCTGGCTGGCGCTGACGATTCTGACCTGGGATGCGCTGCGCACGGCTCGGCGCACGCGGGCGAAGGCGGCACGGCTGGTCGCGGCGGCGGCGACTGTGGAGGTGGGCCAGGCCGTGGGCCCGGCCACGAAGGTGGACCCGGCCGTGAGCGCGGCCCCACGGGAGGCCCCAGCGGGCTGAGCGTGCACGCCTCCCCCGCCCACCCCGCGCGGCCACCAGTGCGGGGTTTGCGCCGGCACCGGTGTGGGCGGTGCCGCGGCGACGGCCGGTGTGTCCGTTCTCGAACTCCCCCGGAGCATCGCCTGGAAGGTTGTTCCCCCAACGGGCCTGGTGCCGCTGCTGCCTGTGGGGGGTGCGGGGCCCTCCGGGCTCACCTCCTCCGAAATCGGCGGGTACGGCGTCATCACGAACCACCGCCAGATTGCTGCGGAGGCGACCCTGCACGGCCCCGCCCCGGTAGTCCGCCGACTGCGGCCAGGTGGGTGGAGCCAACCGCAACGCCACGGTACGAGGCACCCCCGACCACCCAGCCCGTCCCGCGAGGACGGACAGACTCACCGGGTCCCGACCCGGAATCGGTGTCCACCCCGCCGGAATCGGTATCCGCCCCGCGGCACCGGGCCCCCGCCGGAGGCGTCAGTGCCCGTCAGGGGGCTGACGCGCGCGGTGGGCCCTGGCCTTGTGCCGGTTGCCGCAGCGCTCCATCGCGCACCGGCGGCGGCGCCCGGGACGGGAGGTGTCGACGGAGAGCAGAGGCAGTCCTGTGCGGCGCATTCGCGGACGCGGTCCGCGTGCGGGCCGGTGAAGAAGCCGACGGCATCGCGGGCAACGGTCGACTGGATGTGGGGGCCGGTCGCCCCCGAGGCCCAGTCGCGGGTTCCGTCCGGCGCGAGGCGGGTGACGACGGGCGGGTGACGAGGGGCGGGGGGCTGCTGCCTCGTTCAGCACGGCCAGATCGTCCGGGGCGGCGGAGCGGCCGTGGGCGCGGGCGCCGGTCGGTCGCCACAGCGCGTCCCGCAGCGCGCGGGCAGCGGCGCCGCCTCCGCCTCGTCCACGGCGGGCCGCGGCCCGGCAGCAAGCCGGCTCTCAGCGGCCCAGCACACCAACCCGTCGGGCTCGCCCGGCACTTCGTAGTGCGCGAGACCGCCCGGGCCTCCGGTGAGAAGCAACTCCGGACAGGGCGCGCCCGGCTCGAAGCGGAACGCCCCGCCCTCCGGTGTGCGCAGCGTCAGTCCGGGTGCTGTCGGCGAGTCCATTGCCACCTCCCTCATGCAACCAATATGACTGGCTTCCATGACGCTGCACTGGAAGCTAGTGATCGACGCGACCGACCCGCTCGCCCAGGCCGACTTCTGGGCGGAGGCCCTCGGTTACGTGACCGAGGACAACAGCGCGCTCATCGAGCGGCTGCTCGGCGTCGGGGCTGTACCGCCCGAGCTGACCGTGGAACGGCACGGCCGTCGCTTCTGGCGTGATCTGGCCGCGGTCCGGCATCCGGACGACCCGTACGAGGAGGAGAGCGGCACCGGTCTCGGGAGGCGGCTGCTGTTCCAGCGGGTCCCGGAGGTCAAGACGGTCAAGAACCGGCTCCATCTCGACCTGCACCCCGGACCGGAGCGGCGGGACACGGAGGTCGCCCGGCTGGAGGGGCTGGGCGCGACGGTGCAGCGACGGGTGAAGGAGCCGGGCGGCGAGTGGGTCGTCATGCAGGACCCGGAGGGCAACGAGTTCTGCGTGCAATAGCGTCCGCTCACCGAACCTGACTGACCGGTTTCCGCCCTTGACGGTCAGTCAGGTTCTCGCTGAACATTCACCCACACGCCGCACCGAGTACAGCTCCAGCACCCTGCAGCACCGCCGCCGCGGGGTGTCTCGCACGTTCCGTCCAATCCCCGTACGGAATCTTGGAGCCCCCCACATGACCCACTCCGTGCACAGACGCGCCGTCGCAGTCACGGCACTTGCCCTCGCCGGCCTGCTCGCCGCAGTCGTCCCGACCGCAGCCGCAACCGACACCGCCGCCGCACCGGGCGCCGCACCTTCCCCGGCGGCGCTCGCCGCGCCCGACATCCCTCTCGCGAACGTCAGGGCCCATCTCACCGACCTCCAGTCGATCGCCACCGCCAACGGCGGAAACCGCGCGCACGGCCGCGCGGGGTACAAGGCCTCGGTCGACCATGTGAAGGCCAAGCTGGACGCGGCCGGATTCACCACCACGGTCCAGCAGTTCACGTCCTCCGGCGCCACCGGCTACAACCTGATAGCCGACTGGCCCGGCGGTGACGCCAACCGGATACTGATGGCCGGCGCCCATCTCGACTCGGTCAGCTCCGGCCCCGGCATCAACGACAACGGTTCCGGCTCGGCAGGCGTCCTGGAGACCGCGCTCGCCGTCTCCCGCGCCCAGCTCCAACCGGACAAGCATCTGCGCTTCGCCTGGTGGGGCGCGGAGGAGCTGGGCCTGGTCGGGTCCCGGTACTACGTCAACAACCTTGCGGCCACCGACCGTTCGAAGATCACCGGCTATCTCAACTTCGACATGATCGGCTCGCCCAACCCCGGATACTTCGTCTACGACGACGACCCGGCCATCGAGAAGACCTTCAAGGACTACTTCGCGGGCCTCGGTGTCCCGACCGAGATCGAGACGGAGGGCGACGGCCGCTCCGACCACGCCTCGTTCAAGAACGTCGGGATACCGGTCGGCGGCCTCTTCACCGGCGCCAGCCGCACGAAGTCCACGGCGCAGGCCCAGAAGTGGGGCGGCACGGCAGGCCAGGCCTTCGACCGCTGCTACCACTCCTCCTGCGACACCACGTCCAACATCAGCGACACCGCCCTCGACCGGAACAGCGACGCGATCGCCCACGCGGTCTGGACCCTGTCGGCCGGTACGACCGTCCCGCCGGACGGTGACGTCTACGAGAACGCGGCCGACGTCTCCGTTCCGGACAACGGGGCCGCCGTCACGTCCTCGGTGACCGTCTCGGGCCGTACCGGCAACGCACCCTCCGCGCTCCAGGTCGGCGTGGACATCAAGCACACCTGGCGGGGCGACCTGGTCATCGACCTGGTGGCACCGGACGGCACGGCGTACCGCCTGAAGAACTCCAGCGGCAGCGACTCGGCGGACAACGTCATCACGACGTACACCGTGAACGCGTCGAGCGAGGCCGCGAACGGCACCTGGCGGCTCAGGGTCCAGGACGTGGCGGCCCAGGACACCGGCTACATCGACAGCTGGAAGCTCACCTTCTGAGCATCACACCCCCAGGCATCGCGCCGTACTTCCAGGCATCTCACGGCAACCGCGGTGCGGGGCGCCCCCTTTGAGGGACGCCCCGCACCGTCCGCCGAGCCACAGACCTCAGGCCACAGGCCCCGCAAGCCCGCAGACCCGCAGACCCGCAAGCCCGCAGACCCGCAGACCCGCAGCGGGCCGGCTACTTCGCCTCGTTCGCCGCCTTCACCAGCGCGTCCTGCGTGACCGCGCCGACGTAGACCTTGCCGTCGTCCGTCATCAGGGCGTTGACCAGGCGGGTCTTGAAGACCGTGCCCGTGCCGAAGTCGCCCTTCACCTGGTCGCCGAGGGCGTCCAGGAACTTGCCGGCCTCCGGCGGGACATCGCCCCCGCCGGCCTTCGGCGACTCGAAGCCCTCGCCGCCGGGGGCGGAGAGCTCGGCGATGGAGGTCCAGCCCTCGCCGATGACGTTCAGACCGTTGAAGCCCTCCAGCCCCTCGAACTCCTCGAGTCCCTCCTTGGACTTGGGGGCCTCCTTCTCGAGGGCGTTCAGCTCGTCCGCCTCGGTGACCTTCGCGCCCTTCGGCGGCGTGAAGTCGAAGGTGGAGGCGGCGGGCTTCGAGAAGTCGACCTTGGTGAAGCCCGCGTCGACCGCCGCCTTGCCCCCGTCGCTCGGCAGCAGCGTGAACTTCAGCGGCACGCCGTTCTCGGCATCCACCGCGACCTTGATCGAGGCGATCGTCGAGCCGCTCTGCTTCGGCTTGATGACCAGCTGGTACGCGTCCCGGCCGGCGATACGGGCCGTGCCGTCGACCGTCACCGAGGTCGACGTCTCGTCCGCGGCCTTCAGCGCCTCCTCGGCGAGCTCCTTGGGCGTGGTCGGGAGCTCCTTCGTGGCCTCCTCGCCCGCGCCGTCGTGCTTGCCCTCGCCCGCGCCGCCGTCCTTGCCGTGGACGACCTCGTTCGAGGCGCTGTCGTACGTCCAGACGTCCTCCCCGTTGTGGACGACGCTGTACTCCTCGTCGCCCGACCGGAACGACACCCGCTGCTTGTCCTCGCCGTCGGCCGCGACGTCCACCCGGTGCGTGCCGGAGGCCAGCTCCATCAGCTTGGCGTCGGGCGACGCGGAGGCGCCGGACGCGCCCTTGCCGGCCCCTGGTACGAGGCTGTTCGCCAGACCGCCCAGGTCCGGCAGGCCCAGGTCCGTGCTGATCTTCACCGTGCCGGAGAGCTGCTGCGCGTCCGATGCGGCGATCTTCTCGATGAGCTCCTGTGCCGTGACCTTCGGCAGATCGGAGTCTCCTGACGCGGCGAGCGCCGGGACAAGCCCGATGGTCGCCGCGGCAACGCCGGCCACCGCGGCCGGGACGACGTAGCGCGCCGCCCTCCGGCGTGCCGGGACGTCCTCCCCCGGCTCTTCGGTGATCGGTGCGTTCTCGTTCGGTGCCATGGTGTGCCCTACCTCCGTGATAGCGGCGTCGTCCGTCCACACCATCTGACCAAATCGCCCTGCCGGAAACGTCAGCCCCCGGGCTCAACTCCACGTACTGCTGCGGTATGACCCGGGGGCCTCACGTCTCACCCGACCCGTAGGGGATGGGCGGTGGTCAGTGCTGGACGAAGACGCAGTCGGCCCCTTACGGGACCCCGACGATCGAGCCCTTGTGGCAGCTGCCGGCCGGTGCGACGCCGCCCACCGTGTTCAGCCGGAGGATCCGCCGGTGTCCACGAACAGCCCCGGTTCTCCCCGGACCGGGGGGCCTTCAGGTCCAGGAGTGAGCCCTGATCCGGACTCCCCCAAGAATGCGACCCGGATCGCACGCCCCGTCGATGCGGGAGAACGAGCCCGAGAGGCTCAGCCGGCGCGGTGCACCACCGCGTCGCACAGCTCCTCCAGCGCGGCCCTGGCGTAGCACTTCGGCAGCGGCGCCAGCAACGCCCGCGCCTCCTCCGCGTACCGCACGGTGTCGCGCCGCGCCTGCTCCAGCGCGGGGTGCACCCGCAGCCTGCCCAGCGCCTCAGCGTGCCGCGCGTCGTCCGTGAGGTCGCCCTCCAGCAGCTCGACCAGCTCCAGGTCCTCGGCCCGGCCGTGCGCGGCGGCCCGCTCCCGCAGCCGGAGCACCGGCAGCGTGGGGATGCCCTCGCGCAGATCGGTGCCCGGGGTCTTGCCGGACTCGTGCGAGTCGGAGGCGATGTCGAGTACGTCGTCGGCGAGCTGGAAGGCGACGCCGAGCCGCTCGCCGTACTGGGTGAGGATGTCGGTGATGCCCTCGTCGGCGCCGGACATCATCGCACCGAAGCGCCCGGAGACGGCGATCAGCGAACCGGTCTTGCCGCCGATGACGTCGAGGTAGTGATCGACCGGATCGCGGCCGTCACGCGGGCCCGCGGTCTCCAGGATCTGGCCCGTGACCAGCCGCTCGAACGCCTCGGCCTGGATCCGTACGGCCTCGGGACCCAGGTCGGCCAGGATGTGCGAGGCGCGGGCGAAGAGGAAGTCGCCGGTCAGGACCGCCAGCGAGTTGCCCCAGCGGGCGTTGGCGCTCGCGACACCGCGGCGCACGTCGGCCTCGTCCATCACGTCGTCGTGGTACAGCGTCGCCAGGTGTGTCAGCTCGACGACCACGGCCGAGGGCACGACACCCGGCGCGTAGGGATCGCCGAACTGGGCCGCCAGCATGGCCAGCAGCGGCCGGAAGCGCTTCCCGCCCGCGCGGACGAGGTGCTGTGCGGCCTCCGTGATGAAGGGGACCTCGCTCTTGGTGGCATCGAGCAGGCCCGCCTCGACAGCCGCCAATCCGTTCTGGACATCGGCCTCAAGTGCCTGGTCCCGCACGCTCAGCCCGAAAGGCCCGACGACGGTCACGAGAGGTACTCCTGTCTGCTGACGATCACGCGGATTGTCGATGTGTCGCTGTCATCACTCAAGTCAGCCTATCCGGTCCCCTTTCGATCAACGGCGGCGCCTTCCCGCCACCCCCGGTATGTTCGTGATCAACTCATACGACCGGAAGCATCACTTTGTCCGGAACCGCGACCGAACTCGACGAGAACGGCGAACGGCCTCCGCCCGAAGACCGCCCCGCCTTCCGCGGCCCCGGGTCACCTGCTCGGACGCGGGCCCGCCGCCCCGTCCTCCCCTGAGGTTCCCATGCGCATCCGCACATCCTTCCCGTACGAGACCCGCCACGAGGACATCCGCATCCCGGTGGCCGGGCGGACCCCCACGCGGGCCGCAGGCTCCGGGGGAGGCACACGGCTGTACGCGCGGGTCTGGCGGCCGCTGACCGACGAGCCCGTACCGGCGCTCCTCGAATACGTCCCGCACCGGCTGACCGACTGGTCGGCGAGCTTCGAGTTCGCGGTCCCCGACCGGGTGGAGATCCTCGGACGCCCCCCCGGGTGACGTTGCGGCTCCGGATGGACGTGCCTCACGGCCAGGCGGTGGCGCGCCTCTGCGACGTGGCGCCCGACGGCTCCTCGACCCTCGTCACTCGTGGCGCGCTCGATCTCTCGGCCCGGCACGGCCGCGAGACGGCCGGCGCCCGAGAGCCGGCGGCCGCCGGCGAGACGGCCGGGGCCCGGCTGCCCGATGCCACCGAGGACGTCACGTTCGAACTGAGCGGCATCGGCCACACGTTCCCGCCCGGTCACCGCATCCGGCTGTCGGTCTCCTCCGCGTACTGGCCGTGGATCTGGCCCCGGGCCGGCAGTGCAGGCTTCACGCTCGACCCCGCGGGCTCCTCCCTCGAACTACCGGTCCGCGACCCCACGACCGACGCGATCGCTTTCGAGGACCCCGAGCGGTCCGAACCCCTCGGCGTCGTCACTCCCGTGACCCTGGACGAGCCCCGCCCCCCGCGGCTGATCGTCCGTGACGTGGCCAAGGGCGAGTGGCGCCTCGAGGCCACGGCCGGCTTCGGCGGCACCCGTGTTCACCCCGACGGCCTCGAGTTCACCGAGGACGGACTGGAGACGTACACGATCAGGGAACGGGACCCACTGTCCGCCCGCACCCGCTCCGACTGGAGGATCCGGCTGCACCGGCCCGAACTCGGCCGGGACGTCCGCATCGAGACCCGCTCCGAAGTCACGTGCGACGCGGCGCACTTCCTGACCTCGAACGAAGTGGTGTGCCGGCACAGCGACGAGGTCGTCTTCCACCGCACCTGGGAGAAGCGGATTGCGCGTACCGCGCGATAGCCACGCGTCCCGCGGCCTCGTCCGCGGCGGGGTCCGGGGCGGAACCCCGGTCACTGACGCCACGCGCACCGCCCACGTAACGTGTCCCCCACACACGTGGAAAGCGAGGCAAGCACCGATGCCCGAGCAGAGCCCGCTCGATCTGGCCGAGGGCGACCCCTTCGGCCCGCACAACCTCCCCTACGGCGTCTTCACCACCGCGGACGAGCCCGACCGGCAGCGGCTCGGGGTCAGGATCGGTGACCATGTGCTCGACGCGGGGGCGGCGGCGCACACCCTCGGCTCCCCCTACGCCGCGCTGCTCGCGCGGCCCAGCCTGAACCCGCTGCTCGCGGCGGGCCGGACGGCCTGGCGTGACGTACGGCGCGCGCTCACCGCGTGGGTCACCGTGCCCGCGCACCGGCAGGACATCGAGCCCCTGCTCCACCACCTGTCCCGGGTGACGCTGCACCTGCCGTACGAGGTCGCCGACTACGTCGACTTCTACTCCAGCGAGCACCACGCCACGAACGTCGGGCACATCTTCCGCCCCGACGGCGAGCCGCTCACGCCCAACTGGAAGCACATTCCGATCGGATACCACGGCCGCTCCGGCACGGTCGTCGTCTCCGGCACCGACGTGATCCGGCCCGCCGGCCAGCGCAAGGCCCCCGCGGACCCGGCGCCCGTCTTCGGCCCGTCCGTCAAGCTGGACATCGAGGCGGAGGTCGGCTTCGTCGTCGGCACCCCCTCCGAGCCGGGCCGGCCGGTCCCGCTGTCCGCCTTCCGCGAGCACGTGTTCGGCCTGCAGCTGCTCAACGACTGGTCCGCACGGGACATCCAGGCCTGGGAGTACGTCCCCCTCGGCCCGTTCCTCGGCAAGTCCTTCGCCACCTCCGTCTCCGCCTGGGTCACCCCGCTGGAGGCCCTCGACGCCGCCCGTGTCGCCCCGCCCGCGCGTGACGTCCCCGTACTTCCCTATCTGAACGACTCCGCCGAGGAGGAGCCGGGAGGTTTCGACCTCCGCATCTCCGTCGCCGTCAACGGACAGACCGTCAGCGAGCCGCCGTTCGCCACGATGTACTGGACGGCCGCCCAGCAGCTCACGCACATGACCGTCAACGGCGCCTCGCTCCGCACCGGCGACCTGTACGGCTCGGGCACGGTCAGCGGCCCCGACGTCCACCAGCGCGGCTCCCTCCTGGAGCTCACGTGGAACGGGCGGGACCCGCTGGACCTGCCGTACGGGAAGCGGACGTTCCTGGAGGACGGCGACGAGGTCACCATGACCGCGTGGGCGCCTGGTCCCGACGGCGTACGGGTCGGTCTGGGCGAGGTCACGGGCCGGATCGTGCCCGCGGCCGACTAGCGGCCTCCGGCGTGCGGGCGGGCGGCGCCGCCCGCACGGGAGGACACGCCCGCCACGACCACGAGGGCGCGGGGCCACTCTGCCGGCGTCACGAGCGCCCCGACGCCGGCGTTCGGGCCTGCGCCGCCCGGCGCGTCACCCGTGCTCGGCCAGCCTGAGCGCCAGGACCAGGACCGCTGACACCAGCGTGAGCAGGACCCAGGCCGCCACCCACGGCCGGCGTCCGCCCAGCAGATGCCGGACCGCGCCGGTGATCTCGACACCGGCGCCGATCAGCCCCGGTACGCCGATGACCGTCGCAGTCCAGTAGGCCCAGGGGTGCTCGCCGAGGAACCTCAGCAGCAGGACGGCCGGGAGCAGGAGCACCGCCGGCCAGGTGTCGGCGCTCGAAGGCCTGCGCTGTGTGTCCTGCACTGCCGGCGTGTTCATGTGTCCCCCGTTGACGCGATCAAGGTCTGGCGTCCCGAAGGACGCCGGACCTTGATCGCGGGTTGCCCCGCCGCGCACCGCCGGGGCCCGGATCCGAGCCCCACCGGCGGAGCCGTCGTGACAGCGGCCGGCGGGAAGTTCGGCAACTGTCCCCACTCCCACCCGGCGTCCGCGGTGTCAGAGCCTGGCTATAGGTTGCGATCTCACCGTCTGTACAAGGAGCGCCACGCGCATGTCCATACCGCCGCAACCACCATCGTCCCCGGAGCCGTACCCACAGCCAGGGCCGTACGGGCAGCCGGGGCCGTACGGGCAGCCGGGGCAACCTGGACCGTACGGACAGCCCGGGCAACCCGGTCCGTACGGCGGCCCGCAGGGCTGGTACGCCGCGCCGCCGCAGAAAACGAACACACCGGCCGTCGTGGCGTTCGTCATGTCGATCGTCTGCGCGCTGCCGCTGGTCCCGCTGATCCTCGGCATCATCGCCCTCTCCCAGATCCGCAAGCGCGGCGAGAAGGGCAAGGGCTTCGCCATCGCCGCCATCGCCATCCACGCCGTGACCATCGCGTTCTACGCACTCGTGGTGATCCTCGGAGTCTCCGGAGCGTTCGACGACGGTCCCGAGCCGCGCCGCGACACCAGTGGCCAGGTCACCAGCCCGGGCTCCAGCGACGTGCAGGACATCCGCGAGGGAGACTGCTTCACCACGGAGGACGATCTGGCGGAGTACGGCGACGCGGACGGCGGCCAGGCCGCCTTCTCGGTACGCATCGTGCCCTGCGACCAGCCTCACGAGGGCGAGGCGTACGCCGTCTTCCAGCTGGAGGACGGGCCGTACCCGGGTACCGAGAAGGTCATCTCGATCGCCGAGGAGAAGTGCGCCGGCACGCCGCTCACCGACTACGTGGGCGAGGCCGCGAAGCTCCCGGAGACGCTGGAGGTGTACTACTACCACCCGCAGTCCGCCGGCTGGACCCTCGGCGACCGCGAGGTCACCTGCTTTCTGGGCGACACCAGCGGCTCGAGCACCGGCTCGGTCCGCGCCGGCGCCGGCGGTTCCTGAGCCGGGGCCGGGCCGCAGGCCACGGACCGAGAGGTCATGGCACGGCACACGCCGGGATGCGAGATGCGCACCGTGCGACGGCCCGGACGCCGGGGCATCCCGTCGGTCAGTCCTCGTCGTCCGCCGTCCGCTCGCCCTCGGCCTGGGACGGGGTCGTCCTGGAGACGTCGGGGTGCTGTTCCTCGGTCGATTCGAGGTCCTCGCCCTCGGCCTGCGAGGGAGTGGTGTACTCGGGGTACTGGTACTGGTCGATCATGATGGCTCTCCCTTGACCCTCCAGCCCTCCCCTTGGTCGAGCGTAGTCCTTTTGCTGCGGCCCGGCCCGCGCGCTCGGACATGCCGAAGGCCCGGTGTCTCCCCCGAGGAGACACCGGGCCTTCGGCATGATCGCGCCCGCCGGCTACCGGACGAACACGCTCGCCTGCCCCGCCAGATCCAGGAAGTACTGCGGCGCCACACCGAGCACCAGCGTGACCGCGACACCCACCGCGATCGTCGTCGACGTGAGCAGCGACGGCACGGCGACCGTCGGGCCCTCGGGCTTCGGCTCGCTGAAGAACATCAGCACGATGACCCGGATGTAGAAGAACGCGGCGATCGCGGACGAGATCACACCGACCACGACCAGCGCGCCCGCGCCGCTCTCCGCCGCCGCCTTGAAGACGGCGAACTTCCCGGAGAAGCCCGACGTCAGCGGAATGCCGGCGAAGGCGAGCAGGAACACCGCGAAGACCGCCGCCACCAGCGGCGAACGCCGCCCGAGCCCCGCCCACTTGGACAGGTGCGTGGCCTCGCCGCCCGCGTCCCGTACGAGCGTGACGACCGCGAACGCGCCGATCGTCACGAACGAGTACGCGCCCAGGTAGAAGAGCACGGAGGAGACGCCGTCGGGCGTGACCGCGATGACACCGGCGAGGATGAACCCGGCGTGCGCGATCGACGAGTACGCCAGCAGCCGCTTGATGTCGGTCTGGGTGATCGCGACGATCGCGCCGCCCAGCATGGTGACGATCGCGACCGCCCACATGACCGGCTGCCAGTCCCAGCGCAGCCCCGGCAGCACCACGTACAGCAGCCGCAGGAGCGCGCCGAACGCCGCGACCTTCGTGGCCGCCGCCATGAAGCCGGTGACCGGGGTCGGCGCGCCCTGGTAGACGTCGGGTGTCCACATGTGGAACGGGACCGCGCCGACCTTGAAGAGCAGCCCCATCAGGATGAGCGCGCCGCCGATGAGCAGCAGTGCGTCGTTGCCCATCGTGGAGGCCAGCGCGGGGTCGATGGTCTGGATGCTGCCGTCGACGACGTCGGCGATCCTCGCGTACGAAACGGAGCCGGCGTACCCGTACAGCAGCGCGATCCCGAAGAGCAGGAAAGCCGACGAGAACGCTCCGAGCAGGAAGTACTTCACCGCGGCCTCCTGCGACATGAGCCGCTTGCGGCGGGCCAGGGCGCAGAGGAGGTACAGCGGCAGCGAGAAGACCTCGAGTGCGATGAAGAGCGTCAGCAGGTCGTTCGCCGCGGGGAAGACGAGCATCCCCGAGATGGCGAAGAGCGCCAGCGGGAACACCTCGGTGGTGGTGAACCCGGCCTTGACCGCGGCCTTTTCGCTCTCGCTGCCCGGTACGGACGCCGCCTGCGCGGCGAACGAGTCGACGCGCTTGCCGTGCGCCACCGGGTCGAGCCGCCGCTCGGCGAAGGTGAAGATCGCTACCAGCGAGGCCAGCAGGATGGTGCCCTGCAGGAACAGCGCGGGACCGTCGACCGCGATGGCGCCCATCGCCGCGATGTGCGCCTTGGTGGTGCCGTACCCGCCGGCGGCGAGCCCGACCACCGCGGCGAACGCGGCGGCCAGCGCGACGACGGTGACGAACACCTGTGCGTAGTAACGGCCCTTGCGCGGGACGAGCGCCTCGACCAGCACACCGATGACCGCCGCGCCGACCACGATGAGCGTGGGGGCGAGCTGTGCGTACTCGATGTGCGGGGCCGGGATCTTGTCCAGCGGCTCGGCTGCCGTTGTCCACAGGCTGTGGACAGCTGTCGTGCTCACTTGGCCGCCTCCACCTCGGGCTGGGGGTCCTTCTTCTGTACGTCCGACATGGTGTGCTCCACGGCCGGATTGACGATCTCCGTCAGCGGCTTCGGGTAGACGCCGAGGAAGATCAGCAACGCGATCAGCGGGGTGACCACCAGCAGTTCACGCAGGCGCAGATCCGGCAGGGTCCGCACCTCCTCCTTCACCGGGCCCGTCATCGTCCGCTGGTAGAGCACCAGCGTGTAGAGCGCGGCGAGCACGATGCCGAAGGTGGCGATGATGCCGACCACGGGATAGCGGGCGAACGTGCCCACCAGGACCAGGAACTCACTGACGAAGGGCGCGAGCCCCGGCAGCGACAGGGTCGCCAGACCGCCGATGAGGAAGGTGCCGGCGAGGACCGGGGCGACCTTCTGCACACCGCCGTAGTCGGCGATGAGCCGCGAGCCGCGCCGCGAGATCAGGAAGCCGGCCACCAGCATCAGCGCGGCCGTCGAGATCCCGTGGTTGACCATGTACAGCGTCGCGCCGGACTGGCCCTGGCTGGTCATCGCGAAGATGCCCATGATGATGAAGCCGAAGTGCGAGATCGACGCGTACGCGATCAGGCGCTTGATGTCCCGCTGACCCACCGCGAGCAGCGCCCCGTACACGATGCTGATCAGCGCCAGCACCATGATCACCGGTGTCGCCCACTCCGACGCCTCCGGGAACAGCCCAAGGCAGAAGCGGAGCATCGCGAAGGTGCCGACCTTGTCGACCACCGCCGTGATCAGTACGGCGACCGGGGAGGTCGCCTCACCCATGGCGTTCGGCAGCCAGGTGTGCAGCGGCCACAGCGGCGCCTTGACGGCGAAGGCGAAGAAGAAGCCGAGGAACAGCAGCCGCTCGGTGTTCGTCGCCATGTCGAGCTGCCCGTTGGCGCGGGCCTCGGCGATCTCCGTCAGCGAGAAGTTCCCGGCGACGACGTAGAGACCGATGACCGCGGCCAGCATGATCAGTCCGCCGGCCAGGTTGTAGAGCAGGAACTTCACCGCGGCGTACGAGCGTTGCGTCGCCGCGTTCTCGTCGCTGCCCGCGTGGGCGCGGTCCCCGAAGCCGCCGATGAGGAAGTACATCGGGATGAGCATGGCTTCGAAGAGGATGTAGAAGAGGAAGACGTCGGTGGCCTCGAAGGAGAGGATCACCATCGCCTCGACCGACAGGATCAGGGCGAAGAAGCCCTGCGTCGGCCGCCAGCGCTTGGACTGCCCCGCGACACTGTCACTGTCGGACACTTCCAGGGGGTCGGCGTCGTGCCAGCCGGCCAGGATGATGAAGGGGATCAGTACGGCGGTCAGCGCGATCAGCGCCACCGCGATTCCGTCCACGCCCAGCTCGTACCGCACACCGAAGTCCGCGATCCAGGCGTGGGATTCGGTGAGCTGATAGCGGTCGCCGGCGGGGTCGAACCTTACGGCCACGACCGCCGCCAGTACGAGCGTGCCGAGCGAGACGAGCAGCGCCAGCCACTTGGCGGCGGCGCGGCGGCCGGCCGGGACGGCGGCCGTGGCGATCGCGCCGATCGCCGGTAGTGCCGCCGTCGCCGTCAGGAGGGGAAAACCAGCGTTTGCCACTTGCGACATCGTGGTCACACCGCCCTCATCAGCAGGGTCGCGGCGATCAGCACCGCCGTACCTCCGAACATCGAGACCGCATAGGTGCGGGCGTAGCCGTTCTGCAGCTTGCGGAGGCGGCCGGAGAGACCGCCGAACGACGCCGCCGTGCCGTTGACGACTCCGTCGACCAGGGTGTGGTCCACGTACACGAGCGACCGGGTGAGGTGCTCGCCGCCGCGGACCAGGACGATGTGGTTGAAGTCGTCCTGGAGGAGATCGCGGCGTGCGGCCCGGGTGAGGAGCGAGCCGCGCGGGGCGACCACCGGGACCGGACGGCGCCCGTACTGGACGTAGGCGAGCGCGACGCCGATCACCATCACCGCGACCGTGGACGCGGTCACCGCGCCCGCGCTGATCGGCGGGTGCCCGTGCTCGAACTCGGTGACCGGCTTCAGCCAGTTCACGAACGATTCGTGGAAGGAGAACAGCCCGCCCGCGAAGACCGACCCGAAGGCGAGCACGATCATCGGCAGGGTCATCGTCCTCGGGGACTCGTGCGGATGCGGCAGATCACCCTTCTCGTCGGGCTGCCAGCGCTTCTCTCCGAAGAAGGTCATCAGCATCACGCGCGTCATGTAGAACGCGGTGATCGCGGCGCCCAGCAGGGCGACTCCACCGAGGATCCAGCCCTCCGTGCCGCCCTTGGCGAAGGCCGCCTCGATGATCTTGTCCTTGGAGAAGAAGCCCGACAGGCCCGGGAAACCGATGATCGCGAGATAGCCCAGGCCGAAGGTGACGAAGGTGATCGGCATGTACGTCCGAAGGCCGCCGTACCTCCTCATGTCCACCTCGTCGTTCATGCCGTGCATGACCGAACCGGCGCCGAGGAAGAGCCCGGCCTTGAAGAAGCCGTGCGTCACGAGGTGCATGATCGCGAAGGCGTAGCCGATGGGGCCGAGGCCCGCGGCCAGGATCATGTACCCGATCTGCGACATCGTCGAACCGGCCAGCGCCTTCTTGATGTCGTCCTTCGCGCAACCGACGATCGCACCGAAGAGGAGCGTGACCGCACCGACGACGGTGACGACGAGCTGCGCGTCCGGCGCCCCGTTGAAGATCGCTCCGGAGCGGACGATCAGATAGACACCCGCGGTCACCATCGTGGCCGCGTGGATCAGGGCCGAGACCGGGGTCGGGCCCTCCATCGCGTCCCCGAGCCAGGACTGCAGCGGCACCTGCGCGGACTTGCCGCACGCGGCGAGCAGGAGCAGGAGCCCGATGACCGTCAGCGTGCCCTCCGAGACCTGACCGGTGGACCCGAGCACCGGGCCGAAGGTGAAGGTCCCGAAGGTCGTGAACATGACCATGATGGCGATCGAGAGGCCCATGTCGCCGACCCTGTTGACCAGGAAGGCCTTCTTCGCCGCCGTCGCGGCGCTGGGCTTGTGCTGCCAGAAGCCGATGAGCAGGTACGAGGCGAGCCCGACGCCTTCCCACCCGACGTACAGCAGCAGGTAGTTGTCGGCGAGGACCAGCAGGAGCATCGCCGCGAGGAACAGGTTGAGGTAACCGAAGAAGCGGCGGCGGCGCTCGTCGTGCTCCATGTACCCGATCGAGTACAGGTGGATGAGCGAGCCGACGCCGGTGATGAGCAGGACGAAGGTCATCGACAGCTGGTCGAGCTGGAAGGCCACGTCCGCCTGGAAGCCCTCGACCGGGATCCAGCTGAACAGATGCTGGTACAGGGTCCGGTCGTCGCCGGGCCTGCCCAGCATGTCGGCGAAGAGCACGACACCGATGACGAAGGAGGCGGCGGCGAGCAGTGTGCCGATCCAGTGGCCCGTACGGTCGAGCCGGCGCCCTCCGCACAGCAGCAGCGCCGCTCCGAGCAGGGGCGCCGCGACCAGCAGCGCAATCAGGTTCTCCACGTTTCAGCCCCTCACAGCTTCATCAGGCTGGCGTCGTCGACCGAGGCCGAGTGGCGGGAACGGAACAGCGACACGATGATCGCGAGCCCGACCACGACCTCCGCGGCGGCGACGACCATCGTGAAGAACGCGATGATCTGGCCGTCGAGGTTGCCGTGCATCCGGGAGAAGGCGACGAACGCGAGGTTGCAGGCGTTGAGCATGAGCTCGACGCACATGAAGACCACGATCGCGTTCCGCCTGATCAGCACGCCGGCTGCGCCGATGGTGAACAACAGGGCGGCGAGGTAGAGATAGTTGACGGGATTCACCGCTTGGCCTCCTGTCCGTCGCGCTCGCCGTCCCGGTCGTGCTCGGTCCGGTCGTGTCCCTTCCGCCCGGGCTCGTCGCGGTCCCGGCCGAGACGCTCCTCCGATCGCCGCTCCAGCGCCTTGAGGTCGTTCAGCGCCTCGCTCGACACATCGCGGATCTGACCGCGGGCGCGCAGCGTCTTGTTGACGGTGAGCTCGGACGGGGTGCCGTCCGGGAGCAGACCCGCGATGTCCACCGCGTTGTGCCGGGCGTAGACACCGGGCGCGGGCAGCGGCGGCAGGTGCTTGCCCTCGCGCACGCGCTGCTCGGCCAGCTCCCGCTGGGTCCTGGCGCGCTCGGTGCGCTCGCGGTGGGTGAGCACCATGGCGCCGACGGCCGCCGAGATCAGCAGGGCGCCGGTGATTTCGAAGGCGAAGACGTACTTGGTGAACAGCAGGGCGGCGATGCCCTCGACATTGCCGCCCGCGTTCGCCTGACCGAGGCCGACGAAGGAGCTCGGGGTCAGCGCGGCGTTGCCGATGCCGGCGATCAGCAGGACGCCGAAGCCGAGTCCGCACAGTGCGGCCCACCAGCGCTGGCCCTTGATCGTCTCCTTGAGGGAGTCCGCGGCCGTGACGCCGACGAGCATGACGACGAAGAGGAACAGCATCATGATCGCGCCGGTGTAGACGACGATCTGGACGACGCCCAGGAAGTACGCCCCGTTGGCGAGGTAGAAGACCGCGAGGATGATCATGGTTCCCGCGAGGCACAGCGCGCTGTGCACGGCCTTCTTCATCAGGACGGTGCACAGCGCACCGATGACGGCGACGCTGCCCAGGATCCAGAACTGGACGGCCTCTCCGGTCGAAGTGGCCGCGGCGAGCATGGCGCTCATGCGTCGGCCTCCTCGTCCCGGGCCGCGCCCGAAGGGCTTGCCGAGGGATGCAGTTCGCCCTTGGAGGCGGCGACCTGGGGCTCCGTACCGGGCGCCGCCTCGGTGACCAGGCCCCGGTAGTAGTCCTGCTCGTCCATGCCGGGGTAGATCGCGTGCGGCGAGTCGACCATGCCCTGCTCGAGCCCGGCGAGCAGCTGCTCCTTGGTGTAGATCAGGTTCTCTCGGGAGCTGTCGGCGAGCTCGAACTCGTTGGTCATCGTGAGCGCGCGGGTCGGGCAGGCCTCGATGCAGAGACCGCACAGAATGCAGCGGGCGTAGTTGATCTGGTACACCCGCCCGTACCGCTCGCCCGGCGAGTAGCGCTCCTCGTCCGTGTTGTCCGCGCCCTCCACATAGATGGCGTCCGCGGGACAGGCCCAGGCGCACAGCTCGCAGCCGATGCACTTCTCCAGCCCGTCCGGGTGCCGGTTGAGCTGGTGCCGGCCGTGGAAGCGCGGCGCCGTCGTCTTCTGCTGCTCCGGGTACTGCTCGGTCAACCGCTTCTTGAACATGGCCTTGAAGGTCACGCCGAAGCCGGCGACCGGGTTCTGGAACGCGCTCTCGGATTCCTCGGATCGCTCAGACACCGTCAGCCTCCTTTCCGTCACGAGGTCCGTCACTGTCGGTATTCGTGCCACCACTGACGATCAACTCGCGGTCGCGGCGCGGCCGCCTGCGCGGCACCAGCGGCAATTCCTGCCCCGGCAGAGGCGGTACCGGGAATCCACCCGCCATCGGGTCGAACTCCCGGGGCGCGGCCGCCTTCTCCGCCTCTTCGGCCCGCTCCTGCTTGCCGCGGAGCATGTCGACCACGAACGACAGCAGCAGTACGGCGAGGACGGCCCCGCCGACGTACAGCACGATCTGCGAGAAGTCCTGGCCCTCGTTGCGCAGCGCCCGCACTGTCGCCACGAGCATCAGCCAGACGACCGAGACCGGGATGAGGACCTTCCAGCCGAGCTTCATCAGCTGGTCGTAGCGGACGCGCGGCAGCGTGCCGCGCAGCCAGATGAAGAAGAACAGCAGCAGCTGCACCTTGAGGACGAACCAGAGCATCGGCCACCAGCCGTGGTTCGCGCCCTCCCAGAAGGTGCTGATCGGGTACGGGGCCCGCCAGCCGCCGAGGAAGAGCGTGACCGAGACCGCCGAGACGGTGACCATGTTCACGTACTCGGCGAGCATGAACAGCGCGAACTTGATGGACGAGTACTCGGTGTTGAAGCCGCCGACCAGGTCGCCCTCGGACTCCGGCATGTCGAACGGGGCCCGGTTCGTCTCGCCGACCATCGTCACGATGTAGATCAGGAACGACACCGGGAGCAGCAGGATGTACCAGCGGTCCGCCTGCGCCTCCACGATCGCCGAGGTCGACATCGATCCCGAGTAGAGGAAGACCGAGGCGAAGGCGGCGCCCATGGCGATCTCGTACGAGATCATCTGCGCGCAGGAGCGCAGTCCGCCGAGCAGCGGGTACGTCGAGCCGGACGACCAGCCCGCCAGCACGATGCCGTAGATACCGACCGAGGCGACCGCGAGGATGTAGAGCATCGCGATCGGCAGGTCGGTGAGCTGCATCGTCGTCCGCTGGCCGAAGATCGAGATCTCGTTGCCCGCGGGGCCGAAGGGGATCACGGCGATCGCCATGAAGGCCGGGATCGCGGCGACGATCGGCGCGAGGACGTAGACCACCTTGTCCGCGCGCTTGACGATCACGTCCTCCTTGAGCATCAGCTTGACGCCGTCCGCGAGGGACTGGAGGAGGCCCCAGGGGCCGTGCCGGTTGGGGCCGATGCGCAGCTGCATCCACGCGACGACCTTGCGCTCCCAGACGATGGAGAACAGCACGGTCAGCATCAGGAAGGCGAAGCAGAAGACCGCCTTGACGACGACGAGCCACCAGGGGTCCCGCCCGAAGAGCGAAAGGTCCTCGGCGGCGAGCAGGGTCGGTTCGAGGAGTGCCGTGTTCATGCCTCCACCTCCGTGGGAGCCGCGGGGGCCGTGTCGATGTGCGCCTCCGCCGCGGCGGCCGCCGGGCCGATGCGGACCAGTTCGCCGGGGCGGACGCCCGTGTCGCTCAGCACGCCGCCGCCCGTCGAGTTGAGCGGGAGCCAGACCACCCGGTCGGGCATCTCGGTCACCTGCAGCGGGAGGTGCACGGAGCCGGCGGATCCGGTGACGGCGAGGACATCGCCGTCCTTGACTCCGGTCTCGGCCGCAGTGGCGGCGGAGAGCCGGGCGACCGCGGCGTGCCGGGTTCCGGCCAGCGCCTCGTCGCCCTGCTGGAGCAGTCCCTGGTCGAGCAGCATCCGATGGCCCGCGAGGACCGCCTCGCCCTCGCCGGGGCGGGGCAGCGGCCGGGCGGCCTCGGTGGGCTCGCCCGCCCTCGGCCCTGCCCAGGCGCCGAGCCGGTCCATCTCCCGCCGCACGGACCGCAGATCCGGCAGCGCGAGGTGGACGTCCAGGGCGTCGGCGAGCATGTGCAGCACCCGCGCATCGGCAGGCGCCGACGGGCGGGTCATCTGGTCGGGCTTCAGCGCGGCCTCGAAGAGACGTGCCCTGCCTTCCCAGTTGAGGAAGGTGCCGGGCTTCTCGGCGACGGCCGCGACCGGGAAGACCACGTCGGCCCGTTCGGTGACCTCGGTCGGGCGCAGCTCCAGGGAGACCAGGAAGCCGACCGCGTCGAGCGCCTCGCGTGCGCGTGCGGGGTCGGGCAGGTCGGCGACCTCGACGCCCGCGACGACCAGGGCACCCAGCTCGCCGGTGGCCGCGGCCTCGACGATCTGGCCGGTGTCACGGCCGTAACGGTGCGGGAGTTCCCGTACGCCCCAGGCCGCCGCGGTCTCCTCGCGGGCCCGCGGGTCGGTGGCGGGGCGGCCGCAGGGCAGCAGCGACGGGACTGCGCCCGCCTCGACCGCGCCGCGCTCGCCAGCCCGGCGCGGGATCCACACCAGCCGGGCGCCGGTCGCGGTCGCCGCCCGTACCGCCGCCGTCAGGGCGCCCGGCACTGCGGCGAGCCGCTCGCCGACGACGATCACGGCCCCCTCGGCGCGCAGCGCCTCGGCGGCCGTGGCGCCGTCCCCGTCGAGCCCGGTGCCGGAGGCCAGGGCGCTCAGCCACTCGGTCTCGGTGCCGGGTGCGGCGGGCAGCAGGACACCCGCTGCCTTCCTCAGACCGCGCGTGGCGTGCGTGGCGAGGGCGAAGGTCCGCTGGCCGTGCTTGAGTGCGGCCTTGCGCAGCCGCAGGAAGACGCCGGGTGCCTCTTCCTCGGACTCGAAGCCCGCGAGCAGCACCGCCGGTGCGGCCTCCAGCGAGGTGTACGTGACGCCCGCCCCGTCCAGGTCCCTTCCGCGTCCCGCGACCGCCGAGGCCAGGAAGTCGGCCTCCTCGGAGGAGTGCACGCGCGCCCGGAAGTCGACGTCGTTGGTGTCGAGGGCGACCCGGGCGAACTTGGCGTACGCGTACGCGTCCTCGACCGTGAGCCGCCCGCCGGTCAGCACCGCCGCCCGGCCGCGCGCCGCCGCGAGCCCGGCGGCCGCGGCCTCCAGGGCCTCCGGCCAGCTCGCCGGCTCCAGCTCACCGCTCTCCTTGTTGCGGACGAGGGGGGTGGTGAGCCGGTCGCGCTGCTGGCCGTAGCGGAAGGCGAACCGCCCCTTGTCGCAGATCCACTCCTCGTTCACCTCGGGGTCGTTGGCGGCGAGCCGCCTCATGACCTTGCCGCGCCGATGGTCGGTGCGGGTCGCGCAGCCGCCCGCGCAGTGCTCGCAGACGGACGGCGACGAGACGAGGTCGAAGGGACGGGCGCGGAATCGGTACGCCGCCGAGGTCAGCGCGCCCACCGGGCAGATCTGGATGGTGTTCCCGGAGAAGTACGACGCGAAGGGGTCGCCCTCACCCGTGCCGACCTGCTCCAGCGCGCCCCGTTCCAGCAGCTCGATCATCGGGTCGCCGGCGATCTGGTTGGAGAAGCGGGTGCAGCGCGCGCACAGCACGCACCGTTCGCGGTCGAGCAGGATCTGGCTGGAGATGTTGATCGGCTTCTCGTACGTCCGCTTCCGCCCTTCGAAGCGGGAGTCGGCCTGGCCGTGCGAGACGGCCTGGTTCTGCAGGGGGCACTCGCCGCCCTTGTCGCAGACCGGGCAGTCGAGGGGGTGGTTGATGAGCAGCAGCTCCATCACGCCCTGCTGCGCCTTCTCGGCGACGGGCGAGGTGAGCTGCGACCTGACGACCATGCCGTCGGTGCAGGTGATGGTGCACGACGCCATCGGCTTGCGCTGGCCCTCGACCTCGACGATGCACTGGCGGCAGGCGCCGACGGGGTCGAGGAGTGGGTGGTCGCAGAACCGGGGGATCTCGATGCCGAGCAGTTCGGCGGCGCGAATGACCAGGGTGCCCTTGGGCACGGAGATCTCGATGCCGTCGATGGTCAGGGAGACCAGGTCCTCGGGCGGGACCGCGGCCTCGCCGCTCCCGGAGGGAGCGCCCGTCGTCACAGTCATGCGTTCACCTCCATGTTGTCGTCGTGCCGGTTCGCCCACGCGGTGGACGCGGCCGGGTCGAAGGGGCAGCCCTTGCCACGGATGTGCTGCTCGTACTCGTCGCGGAAGTACGTGAGCGACGAGAAGATCGGCGAGGCGGCGCCGTCGCCGAGCGCGCAGAACGACTTGCCGTTGATGTTGTCGGCGATGTCGTTCAGCTTGTCGAGGTCCTCCATGGCGCCGTTGCCCGCCTCGATGTTGCGCAGCAACTGGACGAGCCAGTAGGTGCCTTCGCGGCAGGGCGTGCACTTGCCGCAGGACTCGTGGGCGTAGAACTCGGTCCAGCGTGTGACGGCCCGTACGACACAGGTCGTCTCGTCGAAGCACTGCAGCGCCTTGGTGCCGAGCATCGAACCGGCGGCGCCCACACCCTCGTAGTCCAGCGGGACGTCGAGGTGTTCGTCGGTGAACATCGGGGTGGACGAGCCGCCCGGGGTCCAGAACTTGAGCCGGTGGCCGGGGCGCATGCCGCCGCTCATGTCGAGCAGCTGGCGCAGGGTGATGCCGAGGGGCGCCTCGTACTGGCCGGGGTTCGCGACATGACCGCTGAGGGAGTAGAGCGTGAAGCCCGGGGACTTCTCGCTGCCCATCGAACGGAACCAGTCCTTGCCCCTGTTGAGGATCGCGGGAACGGACGCGATGGACTCGACGTTGTTCACCACAGTGGGGCACGCGTACAGACCGGCGACCGCGGGGAAGGGGGGACGCAGCCGGGGCTGGCCGCGCCGTCCTTCCAGCGAGTCCAGCAGTGCGGTCTCCTCACCGCAGATGTACGCGCCCGCGCCCGCGTGCACGGTGACGTCGAGGTCGAGTCCGCTGCCGAGGATGTCCGTGCCGAGATAGCCGGCCTCGTACGCCTCACGCACGGCCTCGTGCAGCCTGCGCAGCACGGGCACGACCTCGCCGCGCACATAGATGAAGGCGTGGTTGGACCGGATCGCGTAGCAGGCGATCACGATCCCCTCGATGAGGGAGTGCGGGTTGGCGAAGAGGAGCGGGATGTCCTTGCAGGTCCCGGGCTCCGACTCGTCGGCGTTGACCACGAGGTAGTGCGGCTTGCCGTCTCCCTGAGGAATGAACTGCCACTTCATTCCGGTGGGGAAGCCGGCGCCGCCGCGGCCGCGCAGTCCTGAGTCCTTGACGTACGCGATCAGGTCGTCCGGGGCCATCGCCAGGGCCTTGCGCAGGCCCTGGTAGCCCTCGTGGCGCCGGTACGTCTCCAGCGTCCAGGACTCGGGCTCGTCCCAGAAGGCCGACAGGACGGGGACGAGCAGCTTCTCCGGGCTGGTCTCGCCCCCGGCCTCCGGCTGGGAGGGGCCCTCATAGCTGGTGGACACCGTCATCACTCCCCCTCCTCGGATGCGGCGTCGCGCGGTTCGTCGTGGGCCACCGCGCCGCGCGGGTGGACGACGCGTGGGTGGGGCGGCTCGCCCTTGGCGAGCCGGAGGCCGATCAGGGAGGCCGGGCCCGCGCCGCCGCTCGCCTCGACGGCGCCGGGGCGCTGGTCGGGGAAGCCGGCCAGCATGCGGGCGGTCTCCTTGAACGAGCACAGGGGGGCCCCGCGGGTGGGTTCGACGGTCCGACCGGTCCGCAGGTCGTCGACGAGCTGCCGCGCCGACTCGGGCGTCTGGTTGTCGAAGAACTCCCAGTTGACCATCACGACGGGCGCGAAGTCGCAGGCCGCGTTGCACTCGATGTGCTCGAGGGTGACCTTGCCGTCGTCGGTGGTCTCGCCGTTGCCGACCCCGAGGTGCTCCTTGAGCTCGGCGAAGATGGCGTCGCCGCCCATCACCGCGCAGAGCGTGTTGGTGCAGACCCCCACCTGGTAGTCGCCGGAGGGCTTGCGCCGGTACATGGTGTAGAAGGTGGCGACGGCCGTCACCTCAGCCGTCGTCAGCCCCAGCATGTCCGCGCAGAACCGCATCCCGGTGCGGGAGACATGGCCCTCCTCGGACTGCACGAGGTGCAGCAGGGGCAGCAGTGCGGACCGGCTGTCCGGGTAGCGGCCGATGATGTCCTCGGCATCCGCCGCCAGCCGCTCGCGCACCTCCACCGGGTATTCGGGGGCGGGGAGCTGTGGCATCCCGAGCGATACGTCTGTCACCGGTCGACGCCTCCCATCACGGGGTCGATGGACGCGACGGCGACGATGACGTCGGCGACCTGGCCGCCCTCGCACATCGCCGCCATGGACTGCAGATTGGTGAAGGACGGGTCGCGGAAGTGGACCCGGTAGGGGCGGGTGCCGCCGTCGGAGACGACATGGACACCGAGCTCGCCCTTGGGCGACTCGACGGCCGCGTACGCCTGGCCGGCCGGGACCCGGAAGCCCTCCGTCACCAGCTTGAAGTGGTGGATCAGGGCCTCCATGGAGGTGCCCATGATCTTCTTGATGTGATCGAGGGAGTTGCCGAGTCCGTCGGGTCCGAGCGCGAGCTGCGCGGGCCAGGCGATCTTCTTGTCGGCGACCATGACCGGGCCGGGTGCCAGCCGGTCCAGGCACTGCTCGACGATCCGCAGCGACTGTCGCATCTCCTCGAGGCGGATGAGGAAGCGGCCGTAGGCGTCGCAGGTGTCGGCGGTCGGGACGTCGAAGTTGTACGTCTCGTAGCCGCAGTACGGGTCGGTCTTGCGCAGGTCGTGCGGGAGGCCGGTGGAACGCAGCACCGGTCCCGTCGCGCCGAGGGCCATGCAGCCGGACAGGTCGAGATACCCGACGTCCTGCATCCGGGCCTTGAAGATCGGGTTCCCGGTGGCGAGCTTGTCGTACTCGGGCAGGTTCTTCTTCATCTTCTTCACGAACTCGCGGATCTGGTCCACGGCGCCCGGGGGCAGGTCCTGGGCGAGGCCGCCGGGGCGGATGTACGCGTGGTTCATCCGCAGGCCGGTGATGAGTTCGTAGATGTCGAGAATGAGTTCACGATCACGGAATCCGTAGATCATGATCGTGGTGGCGCCGAGCTCCATGCCGCCGGTGGCGATGCACACCAGGTGCGAGGAGAGCCGGTTCAGCTCCATCAGCAGGACGCGGAGGACCGTCGCCCGGTCCGGGATCTGGTCCTCGATGCCGAGCAGCTTCTCGACCGCGAGGCAGTACGCCGTCTCGTTGAAGAACGGCGTGAGGTAGTCCATGCGCGTGACGAAGGTCGTGCCCTGCGTCCAGGTCCGGTACTCGAGGTTCTTCTCGATGCCGGTGTGCAGATAGCCGATGCCGCAGCGGGCCTCGGTGACGGTCTCGCCGTCGATCTCCAGGATGAGGCGGAGCACTCCATGGGTGGACGGGTGCTGCGGACCCATGTTGACGACGATGCGCTCGTCGTCGGCCTTGGCCGCGGACCGGGCGACCTCGTCCCAGTCGCCGCCGGTGACTGTATATACAGTCCCCTCGGTCGTCTCACGTGCCGTGGAAAGGGGCGTCCCGGAGGGACCCGATGAGGGGTGGTGGCCGGGAGACCGGTGGGCTGATGGGGTGGTCACGAGTACGACCTCCGCTGGTCCGGAGCCGGGATCTGGGCGCCCTTGTACTCGACGGGGATGCCGCCGAGGGGGTAGTCCTTGCGCTGAGGGAAGCCCTGCCAGTCGTCCGGCATCATGATCCGGGTGAGGGCGGGGTGGCCGTCGAAGATCAGGCCGAAGAAGTCGTAGGTCTCGCGCTCGTGCCAGTCGTTGGTCGGATAGACCTCGACCAGCGACGGGATGTGCGGGTCCGAGTCCGGGGCACTGACCTCCAGGCGGATCAGCCGGCCGTGGGTGATCGAGCGCAGGTGGTAGACGGCGTGCAGTTCCCGGCCCTTGTCGCCGAGGTAGTGGACGCCGCTCACGCCCGTACAGAGCTCGAAGCGCAGCGCCGGGTCGTCCCGCAGGGTCCTCGCGACGCGGACGAGGTGCTCGCGCGCGATGTGGAAGGTGAGCTCGTCGCGGTCGACGACGGTCTTCTCGATCGCGTTCTCCGGAACGAGGTCCTGCTCCTCCAGGGCACCCTCGAGCTCGTCGGCGACCTCGTCGAACCAGCCGCCGTACGGCCGGGTGGCCGCACCGGGCAGGCGTACGGAGCGGACGAGCCCGCCGTAGCCGGAGGTGTCGCCGCCCTTGTCGGCGCCGAACATCCCGCGCTGGACGCGGATCTCCTCACCGTGCTCACCGCGCTGCCCCGGCAGGTTCTGCGCGCTGAGCTCCTTCTCGGGGTTCGGCTGATCCGTCATCGCAGCAGCCCCTTCATCTCGATCGTCGGGAGCGCCTTGAGGGCCGCTTCCTCCGCCTCGCGGGCCGCTTCCTCCGCGTTCACGCCGAGCTTGGAGGTCTGGATCTTCTGGTGGAGCTTGAGGATCGCGTCCATCAGCATCTCCGGACGCGGGGGGCAGCCCGGCAAATAGATGTCAACAGGAACAATATGGTCGACGCCCTGCACAATCGCGTAATTATTGAACATTCCGCCCGAGGATGCGCAAACCCCCATGGAAATCACCCACTTGGGATTGGGCATCTGGTCATAGACCTGGCGCAGGACGGGCGCCATCTTCTGGCTCACCCGCCCGGCGACGATCATCAGATCGGCCTGCCGCGGGGAGCCGCGGAAGACCTCCATGCCGAAGCGGGCCAGGTCGTACCGCCCGGCGCCCGTCGTCATCATCTCGATGGCGCAGCAGGCGAGGCCGAAGGTGGCGGGGAAGACGGACGCCTTGCGCACCCAGCCCGCGGCCTGTTCGACAGTGGTCAGCAGAAAGCCGCTCGGAAGTTTCTCTTCGAGTCCCATTGGTGTGCTCCTCAGCCCCTCAGTCCCATTCCAGGCCGCCGCGCCGCCATACGTACGCGTAGGCGACGAAGACGGTGAGCACGAAGAGCAGCATCTCCACGAGCCCGAAGATCCCCAGGGCGTCGAAGGTGACGGCCCAGGGATAGAGGAAGACGATCTCGATATCGAAAATGATGAAGAGCATCGCCGTCAGGTAGTACTTGATGGGGAAGCGGCCGCCTCCGGCCGGATGCGGCGTCGGCTCGATGCCGCATTCGTACGCCTCGAGCTTCGCCCGGTTGTAGCGCTTCGGGCCGATAAGCGTGGCCATGACCACGGAGAAGATCGCAAAGCCTGCCCCTAGGGCGCCGAGCACGAGAATGGGCGCGTAGGCATTCACGCTCCTCGCTCCTTCCAGTCGTCCTTGACCGTTGGACCGCACCGGGCATCCGTCTCGCCGCCTCGCGAAGATCGTGCATATGTGAGGCAGTTCACAAGCCCGACTGCTCCGCATCCTATGCCTGCCGGTCTGTGATCTGCGACACGGGACGGAACAACGTCTTTGTGATCTCCACCACCTGACGAAGGATCATGAAGTCGGATGATCGGTGATCTTGCACGCGAAGCGCACGAGCGGCTACAAGAAGTGATTCACTGTCGCGTTACCGCTGGTCAGAGCGGTGCCGTCACTATCAGGGCAGGCACCCGCACGCAAATTCGCGAAGCACATAAGGGGGTGGTAGATGGTGCTGTCACTCGGCCGAGGGGCCTCCGGGACGGAGGTGGACACGCGCATCCCTTCACGAGCGCGGGCCGCCCTTCCTCGCGAGCGCGGGCCGCCCTTCCTCGCGAGCGCGGGCCGTCCTTCCTCACGAGCGCGGGCCGTCCTTCCTCGCGAGCGCGGGCCGCTCCCCGCCATCCGGCCGGGCCGCTCCTGACGGCCCCGGAGTCACCACCGGAAGAACGGTTCCGGAGCGCGGCCGACGGTGACCTTTCTGTGACCTGCACCACTCCCGGCCACACCCCGGAATTCGGGGCTTGGCCATCGGTGTGAAGGGGTGGTAAGCGACGGGCAATCCGGACCTTTTACCGATAGGCCGTGATCACAGCCCTGATCACCGATGACCGTTTTGCCCGTTACGGCGTCAATAAGGTTCCCAGGAAAGCGGATTGCCGGATTCCGGACGTAACTGTGGCGCAACACACGTTTCTTGAAGGGAACCGGTGGTCCTTGATAGCGGTTGTCCCATGTCCCACACCGCTCACATACGAAGCCACCGGAAGCCCCGCCCTCGCAGTGCCTCGACGCTCGCGCTCCGGGCCGGAGTTGCCGGTGGCGTCCTCAGCACCATCGCGGTGGCCGGTAGCGCCGGGCCGGCGAACGCCGAGCCGGTGACCGAGACCATCGAGATGCCCGCACTCACGCTCGAGTCCCCCTCGGTCGCGGCCGCCGTCGCCCTGTCCGCCGAGGCGACCCAGCAGTCCGCCCTCGACGCCCAGCTGCAGACGCAGGAGAACGCGGCCGCGGCGAAGGCCGCCACGGCCGCGAAGAAGGCCAAGGCCGAGGCCGTCCGCAAGGCCGAGGCCGAGAAGAAGGCCGAAGAGGCCGCCCGCGCCGCGGCCGAGGAGCGCGCCTCCCGCTCCTCCGAGCGCACGACCCTCTCCGCGTCCTCCCGGAGCACCTCGACCCCGTCCGGCTCCGTCGGGACCGTCATCTCCTTCCTCAAGGCCCAGCTCGGCGACGCGTACGTCATGGGCGCCACCGGCCCCAACGCCTGGGACTGCTCCAGCCTCGTCCAGGCCGCGTACCGGCAGGTCGGCGTCGACCTCCCCCGTGTCTCGCAGGACCAGTCGGTCGCCGGCACCCAGGTGTCCCTGAACAACCTCCAGGTCGGCGACATCCTCTACTGGGGCGGCGCCGGCTCCGCGTACCACACGGGTGTGTACATCGGAAACGGCCAGTACCTCGACGCCGCCAACCCCGGCAAGGGCGTCGTGATCCAGGACCTGTCGGGCTACCCGGCGAGCGGTGCGGTCCGGGTGCTCTGACACAGAACCGCACAGAGGCCACCGCCTCCCCGCCCGGGGGTGGTGGCCTCTGTGTATCCGCTCTGCGGTCGTCCGCCCGAAATCACCCTAGATCGAAGGTATTCGGCAGCCCGAGGCGGAAGCGGATCTCGTCGACCCGCTTGAGGGGTTCGAGCTCCGGGGGCCGATAGTGGCTCCAGGTGGCACACCGCTCGGCGGCCGAGCCGTCGATGTCGAGCAGGGCGTTGACGGCGTGCCGGGCCGCCTCGTTGGCCCCCTCCATCGAGGCCAGGTTCATCCCGGTGCGGACGTAGTCCCCGGCCAGGAAGAAGTTCGGCACCCGAGTCCCTGCCGACGGCCGGTCGTGCAGCGAACCGACCGGATGGATGAGGAGCTGCTCGCGGTTGGCGGGGTTCGGTCCGCCGAGCCCGGTGACGGCCGGGTCCATGAACCAGCCCAGGCGGTCCTCGTCTTTCAGAACGGGATCGCCCGCAGTGCCGACGGCCTCTGTCAGCTGGGCCCAGACCTCGGCGACGAACTCCTCCTTCGTGCACTGCTTTGCGGTCTTGCCGTAGAGAATGCCGGGCTTGTCCCACTCGGAGGCGATGACCGAGACACAGTCGGCGGCGCGCCCGTCCCCGTACTCGGCGGGGAAATCGTGCCCGTCCCAGAACTGCGCCTGCCCGACGGCGGTGACCGACCACGGCGAGTCCAGACAGTTCACGTGCCCGTGGACCATCGGGCTGGGGGTGCGCATGTAGAACTGCACCCCCACCATCCAGTCGGTCCGCAGCGCATCGCACCGCGCCAGCTGCGGATCGGCGGCCCGCAGCATGGGCCCCCAGGTGGGCCGGGCGTGCTCGACCGGCAGTGCGGAGACGTAGTGGTCGGCGGTGACGACCCGGCTGCCCGTGCCGTCCGGAGCGCTGACGCGTACGCCGGTGACCCTGCCGTTCCCGTACAGAACCTCCCGTACCTGGGTGGACGTGACGAACTCGATGCCCAGGGAGCGCAGATGGGCGGTCCACGGGTCGAGCCATGCCTCGTTCGTCGGGCCGTTGAGCACCCGGTCGATGTCTCCGTCATGGCCGAGACCCAGCAGCCCGAAGACGAGGAAGTTCTCCATGTAGACGCCGGCGACGGTGCGGGTCGACGACTCCTCCGCCCTGGTGGCGGTGAGATTGCGGCTCTGGCCGACGCCGAAGACCCTCTGGTAATCCTCGCTGAAGTCCTCGGCACGGATGAAGTCCCACCAGGGGACGCTCTCCCACTGCCGCTCGCGCCGGGCCTCGCAGCTGGTGAGGAAGACGAGCAGTCGGTTGACGAAGTAGCCGAGCTCGTACGCGGGCATGTTCGTGGCCAGCTGGAGTACGGACAGCAACTGGTCGCGGATCCAGTCCGGGGTGAGGTCCCGGGGCCTCGGCGGCGTGGTGACGCGCCGGAGCGGGAAGTGCAGATCGGCACGGCCGCCGGAGCGGGCGAACAGGGTCTCGGTGCCGGAGCGCAGATTGTCGTGGACGCCGTTCGCGTTCCCGGCGTACGGGATACGGCGCAGGGTGTCCGGCAGGTTCCGGTAGAAGCCGGGGATGAACCGGAAGCCGTGCTCGCCCGGGAGCGGCTTGCGGCCGCCGATTCCGGTGCCGGGGACGTCCATCGAGCGGGCCTTGCCGCCGAGGACGTCGTAGTACTCGTAGACGGTCACGGCGTAGCCGCGCTCGGCGAGTTCCTGGGCGGCGCTCAGGCCGGAGACACCTCCGCCGAGGACGGCGACGCGGCGGCCGGGGGCAGCGGCCCGCCCGGTGGCCGCCCGGGCACCGGGAGCAAGGGCGACGGCGCCCACCGCTCCCGCCGTCCCGGCGAGGAACGTCCTGCGGCTGTGCGCCCCGTGCGAGTCCGCGTGCGGGTCTGCGTGCGTGCCCCCGTCCGTCTCCGTCTCCCTGTGCATGCTTCCGTGCGTGCTCCCGTGCATGGCTGGAGCCCCCTTCCCCGACGCCTTGTCAGGAATACGTCAGGAAGGTTAGGGAGGGGACGGTCGAGCCGGAAGGGAACAGGCACGGACGGCCACAGCACCTCTACAGCGCGTACACGCGCCGCAGAGGTGCTGTGCTCCGCTCAGCGACGGGAGGCCGCGCCCCCAGGAGCGGGGACCGCGACGCCGTCCTCGGTCACGTACTTCCTGCCGTCGTCGTACTTGGTGATGGTGAACGAGTCCAGGGTCTCGCCCACCGCCTTGTCCGTGGTCGACCTGTCGTCCCACTCGGCCGCCACTCCCGACGTTGTTGCGGCTGTCGCTGCCGTCGGTGTACGAGGGCGGGACGTCGTCCGCGCCGGTGCCCCAGGAGCCCGGCCGGTCTCCCAGGGTGAAGGGGAGCACACCGCCGCGGCGGGTGAAGTCCCCGCCCAGCCAGGACCGGTCGGTGGGCGGTTGAACGAACACGGCGTGAACCGCGGTGCGCCGCATCGCAGTTCAGCCGGGCCACCGCTGCCATCGAGGCCGTGGCGCCTCGCACCGCCGTGCGGCGATGGCGTCGTGATGGGCACGCAGGGCCAGTTCCTCGTCGGACCACACCACCCCGTTGCCGTCCGGCCGGGGTTCGCCGCTCCCGTCGGTCAGCTTCGAGACGGCGAAGGTGCAGGCCGGCGCGACAGGACGGGTGACGTACCAGCCCGTCGCCGCGACGCCACGACGCCCGCGAGGACAACCCCGCGGACGACGGCAGAGAGCCCGTGCAAGCGGCGGCCGGGACCGGAGCCGTGGCGGACCACGGCCGCAACGTACTGGCGTCCGTACGGACGGACGTGCCGGTCCGCGCGGACTGGGAGCACGGACGGGCCGGTCCGCCGGGACCGGGAGCGCGGACGGGCGCTCAGGCCTTCGGGGCCACCTTGCTCAGCCCGTTGATGATGCGGTCCATCGCGTCGCCGCCCGTCGGGTCCGTCAGGTTCGCGAGCATCTTCAGCGTGAACTTCATCAGCACCGGGTGCGTCAGTCCGCGCTGCGTCGCGATCTTCATGACCTTCGGGTTGCCGATGAGCTTCACGAAGGCGCGGCCGAGCGTGTAGTAACCGCCGTAGGTGTCCTTCAGGACCTTCGGGTAGTTGTGGAGGGCGAGTTCGCGCTGGGCCGGGGTGGCCCGGGCGTGCGCCTGGACGATGACGTCCGCGGCGATCTGGCCGGACTCCATGGCGTACGCGATGCCCTCGCCGTTGAACGGGTTGACCAGGCCGCCCGCGTCGCCGACGAGCAGCAGACCGCGCGTGTAGTGGGGCTGACGGTTGAAGGCCATCGGCAGGGCGGCGCCGCGGATCGGGCCCGTCATGTTCTCGGGCACGTAACCCCAGTCCTCGGGCATCGAGGCGCACCAGGCCTTGAGGACCTCGCGCCAGTCCAGCTCCTTGAAGGACGCGGTGGTGTTGAGGACACCGAGCCCGACGTTGGACGTGCCGTCGCCCATGCCGAAGATCCAGCCGTAGCCGGGCAGCAGCCGGTCCTCGCCGGGGCCGCGGCGGTCCCACAGCTCCAGCCAGGACTCCAGGTAGTCGTCGTCGTGGCGTGGGCTGGTGAAGTACGTGCGGACCGCGACGCCCATCGGGCGGTCCTCGCGTCGGTGCAGGCCCATCGCGAGGGAGATCCGCGAGGAGTTGCCGTCGGCGGCGACCACGAGCGGGGCGTGGAAGGTGACCGGGGTCTTCTCCTCGCCGAGCTTGGCGTGCACGCCGGTGATGCGGCCGGTGCGGTCGTCGATGATCGGCTCGCCGACGTTGCAGCGCTCGTACAGCCGCGCGCCCGCCTTCTGCGCCTGCCGGGCCAGCTGCTCGTCGAAGTCGTCCCGCTTGCGTACGAGCCCGTAGTCCGGGTACGAGGCCAGCTCCGGCCAGTCCAGTTGCAGCCGTACGCCGCCGCCGATGATGCGCAGGCCCTTGTTGCGCAGCCAGCCGGCCTCTTCGGAGATGTCGATGCCCATGGCGACGAGCTGTTTGGTGGCGCGCGGGGTGAGGCCGTCGCCACAGACCTTCTCGCGCGGGAACGCGGTCTTCTCCAGGAGGAGTACGTCGAGCCCGGCCTTGGCCAGGTAGTACGCGGTCGTGGAACCGGCCGGGCCCGCGCCGACGACGATCACATCTGCGGTGTGCTCGGAGAGAGGCTCGGTCACGGCGTGGACTCCCGAAGACTCGATTTCGCGTGCTTAAAAGCACTGGACCTGTGCAGTCTATGGGGGCGTAGTGATCCACGAACCGAAGGGTTGTCCCATGAGCGAAACGCTTCCCGCCGCGCCGGTCGTGCAGTTGCGTGTGCCCACCGACGAGGACGCCCTGGCCTGGCACCGGGTCTTCGCCGACCCGGACGTGATGGAGTTCCACGGGGGAGCCCCGGCGGAGCTGTCCGTGTACGAGGAGCTGACGGCCCGGCAGCGCAGACACGACGCGGAGCGCGGCTTCTGCCTGTGGACGCTGCTGGACGCCGAGGGCGAGGTCATCGGCTTCACGGGGGCGCAGCCGTGGCCGCACGCGTGGGGTCCGACGGGCGAGATCGAGATCGGCTGGCGGCTCGCTCGCCGCGCCTGGGGCCGGGGTTACGCGACCGCGGCCGCCCGTGCCGCGCTGGAGCGGGTCAGGGCGGCGGGGGTCACGCGCGTCGTCGCGATGGTGGACGCGCGCAACGAGCGGTCGATCGCGGTGACGCGGCGGCTCGGCATGGAGCTGGCCGAGACGTTCACGACGCCGGTGTCGGAGCGGACGGGGTACTGCTTCGGCCTCACGCTGTAGGGCCTGTTCCTGCGGATCAGGGCAGCAGCACCGGCCGCCGCTCGGCCGCGACGTCCTCCACCCGGCCCGGCAGCGCCACGGCCGCACCGATCGGCACCCACACGACCGCGAACGGGAAGCAGAGGCCGTCCACCGGCAGCGCCGCCCCACCGAACGGGGGGCACTTCCCCTGCCCGCCCCTCCCCGAACGGAGGGCAAGCCCTCGGCTCCCCCAGCTCCCCGGCGACACGACCGGTACCGCGCGGTGGCGCCGCCTGTCCGTCTCGATCTCCCCCAGAGGTCCGCCTGGGGGTGCCTCCAACGGGCTCAGCGTGGCGCCCCGCCGGTGTGTGCCGATGTGCGCCTCCGCCGCGTGGGCCCCGCGCAGCGGCCCACGCCCCACCCACCCGCACCGGCACGAGCACGCCCTAGAACACCGACAGCCCCGTCAGCGTCGTGAAGCGGTCCAGCGCCGCAACCCCCGCCACCGAGTTGCCCTGGCGGTCGAGCCCCGGGCTCCAGACGCACAGCGTGCACCGGCCCGGCACGACCGCGACGATCCCGCCGCCGACGCCGCTCTTGCCGGGCAGGCCGACCCGGTAGGCGAACTCACCTGCCGCGTCGTACGTCCCGCACGTCAGCAGCACGGCGTTGATCTGCTTCGCCTCGCTGCGGCTCAGCAGCCGCGTCCCGTCGGCCCGCAGCCCGTGACTGGCCAGAAAGCGCGCCGCGAGCGCCAGATCGGCGCAGCTCATCTCGATCGAGCACTGCCAGAAGTAGTCCTCGAGGAGTGTCGGGACGGGGTTGGCGATGGTCCCGTACGAGGCCATGAAGTGGGCCAGCGCCGCATTGCGGTCGCCGTGTTCCGCCTCGGACTCGGCGACCTCAGGGTCGAAGGCGACGTCCGGGTTGCCGCTCTCCGCCCGCAGGAACTCCAGGAGTTCACTGCTCGCATCGCCTGTCAGGGTGAGCAGTCGGTCGGTGACGACGAGCGCGCCCGCGTTGATGAACGGATTGCGCGGGATGCCGTGCTCGTACTCCAGCTGGACGAGCGAGTTGAACGGGTTGCCGGACGGCTCACGTCCCACCCGCTCCCACAGGTCGTGGCCGCCGAGGGAGAGCGCGAGCGCGAGGGCGAAGAGCTTGGTGACGGACTGGGTGGAGAAGGGGTGCTCCCAGTCGCCGGTTCCGTACACCTTGCCGTCGAGGTCGGCGAGGGCGATGCCGAAGCGGTTCGGGTCGACGGAGGCGAGGGCCGGGATGTACTCGGCGAGGGTCCCGCTGCCGACCAGCGGGGCCACGTCCGCCGCGACCTGCTCCAGCAGTGCCTGGTAGTCCATGGGCGTGCGCCGGGCCGGGTCCTACTGGGGCTTGGTGCCGCGGTGCAGTGCCACGATCCCGCCGCTCAGGTTCCGCCACGCCACCTTCGACCAGCCGGCCTTCTGCAGCAGCCCGGCGAGCTCGGCCTGCTCGGGCCACGTCTGGATCGACTCGGCGAGATAGACGTACGCGTCCGGGTTGGACGACACCGCGCGGGCCACGGGCGGCAGCGCCCGCATCAGGTACTCCTCGTACACGGTCCGGAACGGCGTCCAGGTCGGGTGCGAGAACTCGCAGATCACGACGCGTCCGCCCGGCTTGGTCACCCGGTGCAGCTCGCGCAGCGCCTGGTCCGTGTCGTGCACGTTGCGCAGGCCGAAGGAGATGGTGACGGCGTCGAAGACGTCGTCCCGGAACGGCAGTTTCGTCGCGTCGCCCGCGGTCAGCGGCAGCCACGGGTGCCGCTTCTTGCCCTCGCGCAGCATCCCGAGCGAGAAGTCGCAGGGCACGACGTACGCGCCGGTGCGGGTGAACGGCAGTGAGGACGTGCCGGTACCGGCGGCGAGGTCGAGGATCTTCTGGGCGGGGCGCGCGTCGACCGCCTTGGCGACCTCCTTGCGCCAGCGCCGGTCCTGGCCGAGCGAGAGCACGTCGTTGGTGAGGTCGTAGTTCGCCGCCACACCATCGAACATGGAGGCGACTTCGTGCGGCTGCTTGTCCAGGGAGGCTCGGGTCACGCCCCCCATTGTGCCGCTCGCCCCCGGCCGGAGCGCGGGCAGGGCACGCTGGACGCGCGGAGGGACTCAGCGGCGGCGGTGGACCAGCCGTCCGCCGAGGACGGTCGCGACGCACGTACCGGCGCCGCGCTCCAGCAGGGCCGTCTCGTCGGCCACGTCGAAGGCGGCCAGGTCGGCGCGTCCGCCGACGGTCAGCGGGGCGTGCACCGAGCCGGCCAGGTCGAGGCCCGCGACGAGCGGATCGAGGTTCGGCCCGGAGAACAGGAATCCGGGAGCGCCCACGGCGGCCACGACGGTGAGTCCGGAGCGGTCCACCGCCGACCGCACGGTGTCCGGGAAGCTCCCGGCGACCGCCGTCGTGCCGTGCGCCAGCATCCGCTGCAGCCCACGCCGCACACTGCCCGCCATACGGGCTGCGTCGAGCTCCAGCGCGTCGAAGGCCTCGCCCGTGATCGGCTCGGTGCCCAGCTCGTCCGCCTCGCGCGGGTCCGGGTGGTAGACCCGCGTGAGCAGCCACCGGCCGTTCCACTGCCGGAGCCCCGGCGTGATCACGCCGGGCCAGCGCCGCACCCGCGCCCCGGGCCGGGCGGCCAGCACGTCCTCGTACGGGCCGACGGCCACGATCCGGTCGCCGTCGACGGCCACCGCGCCGTCCACAAGGGCCGCCGCGCCCACCGGAAGGACCAGGGGCGCGGCATGAACGGTCAGCATGAGGGGTTCAGTTGGCGCTCAGCAGCTTCAGTTCCGGATGCGCCGTGCCGCCCTCGATCGCCGTCGAGGAGATGTGCGAGGCGACCCGCTCGTCGACCGGGTCGTTCGCCGGGTCGTCGTGGACGACGATGTGCTCGTACGTCGTCGCCCGCTGCGCCGGGACGCGGCCCGCCCTGCGGATCAGGTCGATGATCTCCTGACGGTTGGAGCGGTGCTTGGCACCGGCCGAGGAGACGACGTTCTCCTCCAGCATGATCGAGCCGAGGTCGTCCGCGCCGTAGTGCAGCGAAAGCTGGCCGACCTCCTTGCCCGTGGTCAGCCACGAGCCCTGGATGTGGGCGACGTTGTCGAAGAAGAGCCGGGCGATCGCGATCATCCGCAGGTACTCGAAGATCGTGGCTTGCGTACGGCCCTTGAGGTGGTTGTTCTCGGGCTGGTACGTGTACGGGATGAAGGCCCGGAAGCCACCCGTCCGGTCCTGCACGTCGCGGATCATCCGCATGTGCTCGATGCGCTCGGCGTTGGTCTCGCCCGTGCCCATCAGCATCGTGGACGTCGACTCCACGCCCAGTCGGTGCGCGGTCTCCATGATCTCCAGCCAGCGCTCGCCGGACTCCTTCAGCGGCGCGATCGCCTTGCGTGGCCGCTCGGGCAGCAGCTCGGCACCGGCGCCGGCGAAGGAGTCGAGACCGGCGGCGTGGATGCGGGAGATCGCCTCCTCGACGGAGACGCCGGAGATGCGGGCCATGTGCTCGACCTCGGAGGCGCCGAGGGAGTGGATGACCAGCTGCGGGAACTCCTTCTTGATGGCGGCGAAGTGCTTCTCGTAGTACTCGACGCCGTAGTCCGGGTGGTGGCCGCCCTGGAACATGATCTGGGTGCCGCCCAGCTCGACCGTCTCGGCGCAGCGGCGCAGGATGTCGTCGAGGTCGCGGGTCCAGCCCTTCGCGGTGTCCTTCGGCGCGGCGTAGAAGGCGCAGAACTTGCAGGCCGTGACGCACACGTTGGTGTAGTTGATGTTGCGCTCGATGATGTACGTCGCGATGTGCTCCGTACCGGCGTAGCGGCGGCGGCGCACGGCGTCGGCCGCGGAGCCCAGCGCGTGCAGCGGCGCGGACCGGTACAGGTCGAGCGCCTCTTCGGCGGTGATCCGTCCGCCCTCGGCGGCACGGTCCAGGACGGACTGAAGGTCGGCCTTCTCGGTCACCGGGAGTCACCTTTCGGCGGGGTCTGGACGGTCCGAAACAGCCTACGCCAGCGATTTCGCTCGGCTTCCGGCACACCCTCCGCCGCAGATGCCCCGGACTCGGCGCCGCCCCGCCTCAGCGCTGCTTCGCCAGATCGCCGGTCGGCTTTCCGGCTCGCGCGTCGGCGGAGACGTACCGCAGAGCGCCGCCGCTCAGTTCGAGCCGGAGGCCCTTCGTGCTCTCCGTGCACATGCCCTGACTGCGCGGGCCGCGTCTGGCGTCGACGACCAGGGTCTTCGCGTCGGCACGGGTGGCGGTGAGCAGGTCCTCGCAGATGAAGTTGCCGAGGATGTCGGTCTGTTCGGCCTTGCCGATCTGCTCGCCGGTGCGGCCGGGTCCGATGGTGACCTTCATGGTGCCGGCGGGGAGACCGGACGCGGTGATCGTCCCCTCCCAGGTCCCGATGAACGTCTCCGGTACGTCATCCTCCTGAGGCGCTCCGCCGTCCGCGGAGGCGCTGGACGACGACGCGGGCGGCTCCGCCATGGCGTCGGACTTGTTGCCGCCGCCCGGGAAGAGGTCGAAGAGGATGCCCGCGCCGACCGTCACCGTGGCCAGCGCGCCGGCCACGGCGAGCGCGACCGTGCAGCTCACCCTGCGGCCGCCGCCGGGGCGGTGGCGTTCCGTGCTGGTGGTGACGGAGACGGAGAGGCGGCCGTCGGGGGCGCCCTGTGCCGGAACCGCATCGGTCACGGGCGGCGGGGCCGGTGGCACGGACGGCAGCGAGGAGGACGACGGCAGTGACGAGGGCAGTGACGAGGGATCGACCGGGGGGCCGAACTCACCCAGCGCATGGCTGGTGAACGGCACCGGCCCCGACCCCGCGTCCCGCCGGGCCGGTTCCAGGTCGAGGAGCCGTACCGCTGCCCGGCTGACCTGTTCCACCAGCGGCCCAGGCAGCCAGCCGCCCGCCACCAGCGCACCCGGGCCGCCCGGTGCGAGCCGGCGGGCGACGTCCTCGGGGGCCGGGCGTGCGGACGGGTCCTTGGCCAGGCAGTCGGCGACGAGCTCCCGCAGCTCCCCCGTCAGTGCGCCCAGCTCGGGCTCCTCATGGACGACCTTGTAGAGGAGCGCGGCCGACGAGTCGCCGGGGAAGGGCGCCGTGCCGGTCGCGGCGTACGCGAGGACCGCGCCCAGTGAGAAGACGTCGGCCGCTCCCGTGACCGCACCGCTGCCGACGATCTGCTCGGGTGCCATGTACCCGGGTGAGCCGACGGAGACACCGGTCGTGGTGAGCGAGGCGGTGCCGTCCGTCGCGCGGGCGATGCCGAAGTCGATGAGACGTGGGCCGTCCAGCGTGAGCAGCACGTTCGAGGGCTTGACGTCGCGGTGGACCAGGTCGAGCGCGTGGACGGCGGCCAGCGCCTCCGCGAGGCCCGCGCCCAGCGTCCGTACGGTCTGCTCGGGCAACGGCCCGTGGTCCGTGACCGCCTGTCCCAGCGACGGCCCGGCCACATAGCCGGTCGCCACCCACGGAACGGGCGCGTCCGGGTCCGCGTCCAGTACCGGAGCCGTCCAGGCGCCGCCCACCCGCCGCGCTGCCGCGACCTCGCGGCGGAACCGCTCCCGGAACTGCTCGTCGAGCGCGAAGTGCGGATGGACGATCTTGACCGCGACGGTACGGCCGCCCTCGGAGCGGGCCAGGTACACCCGCCCCATGCCGCCCGCGCCGAGCCTGCCGAGCAGCCGGTACGCACCGATGGTCTGCGGCTCGCCCGCTTCCAGCGGCTGCATGTGCTCCCCCGATTCGGCTTTCGCCCGACTCCGCGATGTCCGTCCGGGACAGCGTAGAACGCGGGGTGGGCCGGATCACGGGGATTGGGCCCGTCCCCGGATCAACCGATCGGCCGTGGCCCTCATCTCCCTGGGCGTAAATGCCACCCCTTGCCCATAAAACGGCAGAAGCCTCGGAGTTCACGATGAATCGCCGCCGTCTGCGCCTGTCCAAGGTCCTCGTGGCCGCCGTCGCCCTCGGCTCGGTCGCGCTCGTCGCGGGCTGCTCGGACGGGGGGAACCCGGTCTCCTTCGACGGCCCGTCGGCGCAGCCGCCCGCGACCGGGGCCGCGACCGGGGCGTCGTCGGGCGGCAAGGCGGCCTCGCGGGCAGCCGCCGAGGCCGCGGCCAAGACCCGGATGCCGACCGGCCCGAAGGCCGAGTTCACCACCCAGAACACCATCGACGACGGGACCAGGATCGGCGTCACGACGCTGCACGGCACGAAGTCCGGCTTCACCGGAAAGGTCTGGGTCTGGGCCCCGAAGCAGTACTTCGACCCCGCGTACGCGCGCAGCGGATTCCCCGTGCTCATCGCGCTCCCCGGCGGCAACGGATATCCGAACAATTACTGGATGGGCACCGACCTGAAGCTGCAGAGCAGCATCAGCCGGTGGGCACAGGAAGAAAAGAGCCTTCCGTTCATAGTCTTGATGCCCGTACTCAACCCGGACGACAGGTATTACTACGACGGCAGCGATATTCCGGGGCAGCCGAAAATGGGCACCTGGATGACCGAGGACGTCCCCGATTTCGTCAAGGCCAATTTTCGTACGTTCACCTCACGCGACGGCTGGGCCTTCATGGGATCGTCCTCCGGCGGCTTCGTGGGGCTGAAGTCGGTGCTGCAGCACCCCGACAGGTTCAAGGCGGTCATCGCCTCCGGCCCGGACACCGTGCCCGACTCCCCGCTGTGGGCGGGACACCCCGCCGAACAGCAGGCGAACAACCCCGAGAAGCTCGCCGACGTCCTCGGCGCCAGGCCGGACACCAAGGACAACCGGGTTTATCTGGCCTTCCAGATCGGCACGAGGGAGTCCGGGATGAGGAACCTGAAGTCCTTCATCCGCGCACACACCAAAGGCCCGGTCAAGACGCGGCTGCAGGTCGTCCAGGGCGGCGAGCACAACGCCAGGACCTATGTGCAGGGCATGGAGGACGGGTCGATCCAGTGGATCAGCCGGCACATGCAGGCGCCCGTCCCCACTCCCTGATCCACGGGTCGGCCCGGGTCAGAGGTCGAGCAGCTCGACCCGTACGTCCGCCGGGAAGCCGGTCGTCGGCCCGGTCCTGCGCGCGAACTCCCGTACGCCGGCGAGCTGCTCCGGACCGAAGCGGAAGTCGAGCGTGGTGAAGTACCGCTCCAGCAGCTCGGCGTCGAAGCTCTCCCAGCGCGACGCCTGCTCGGCGACCTTCTTGACCTCTTCCAGGGACAGATCGCGCGAGGCCAGGAACGCCTCGTGGACCTTCCGCACGACACCGGGCTCGCGCGCGAGGTAGTCCTTGCGCGCCGCCCACACCGCGAAGACGAACGGCAGCCCGGTCCAGTCCTTCCACATCTGGCCCAGGTCGTGGACCCGCAGGCCGAGGCGCGGCGCGTCGTGCAGCGAGGCGCGCAGGGCCGCGTCCCCGATCAGTACGGCCGCCTCCGCCTCCTGCATCATCACGCCCAGGTCGGGCGGGCAGGTGTAGTAGTCGGGCGTCACGCCGTACTGCTCGGAGAGGATCAGCTGCGCGAGCCGCACCGAGGTGCGCGAGGTGGAGCCCAAGGCGACCCGCGCACCGCCGAGCTGCTCCAGCGGCAGCTGCGACACGATGACGCACGACATCACGGGCCCGTCGCAGCCGACCGCGAGATCGGGGAAGGCGACGAGGCCTTCGGCGTTGCGGAGGTATTCGACGAGGGTGATGGGGCCGATGTCGAGGTCGCCGCGCACCAGCTGCTCGGAGAGCTTCTCCGGGGTGTCCTTCGTGAGCTCGAGATCGAGCAGGGTCCCGGTGCGAGCCAGACCCCAGTAGAGGGGCAGGCAGTTCAGGAACTGGATGTGACCGACGCGCGGCCGACTGCGACGGTCGTCGTCGTCGGCGGCGTACTCCGCGGGTTCCGCGGGCTCTGCATGACTGTCCACATCGTGAGGCTAGACCTCCGGACCGCGGCGGGAATGGCCGGGTCGGCCGCGCCACAACACCCGGATGACCGTCAGCATGTCAAGCCGGCATCAAACATCCGGGTGAAGTGATCTTTCCCTCTATCGCTCCCAACACCCTGCGTGCTACGCTCGACGCAAGTTGCAGTTTGGTTTCCCTTGCAGTACAGAGCCTGCGGAGCATGTGACCCGCAGGCTTTTGTAGTTTTCAGACTTGTTTGCAGGTTCTGGAGCAGGGCAACCCTTTGGCCCAAGGAGGGCTTATGGCTACCGGAACCGTCAAGTGGTTCAACGCTGAAAAGGGCTTCGGCTTCATCGCCCAGGACGGCGGCGGCCCGGATGTCTTCGTCCACTACTCCGCGATCAACGCGACCGGCTTCCGCTCCCTCGAGGAGAACCAGGTCGTGAACTTCGACGTCACCCAGGGCCCGAAGGGCCCGCAGGCGGAGAACGTCACCCCGGCCTGAGTTGCCCGGGTCGGCGATCGCGCACGACTTAGCAGTACCCAAGGAGCCCTGCTCCGTACAGAACGTACGGAGCAGGGTTCCTGCCTTTCCCGGCCGGGACCCGAGTGTCCTGCGGGACCGTGATGCCCCGGCACCCGTCAGGCCGGGACCGCCGCCGGGTCCCGGCCGAGGCGCGGCACGAAGGCCAGGAGCCGCCGGGTGTACGGATGCTGCGGCGCGGCGAGCACCTCGGCGGTCCGCCCCTGCTCCATGGCCCGGCCGCCCCGCATGACAGCGGAGTCGCTCACCGGGCTGGTGATCGCCGACGTCCTGCTCCTCGCCCTCACCGCGCTGGAAGAGACCCGGGCGGTGGAGTCCTCCCACCATCTGACGGCCCTGCGGGAGCAGTTGCTCGACCCGAGACGGAAGTGAGCACCGGGAATCGGGACGGCCACGGCTCGGGTGGCTACAGCTCCCGGAACATGATGCTCAGCCCGACCGGCCCGTGCTCAGGATGCCGGAACGCCCCCGGGACCGTCCCCAGGGTCCGGAAGCCCAGGGACTCCCACAGCTTCAGCGCCGGGTTCGTCTCCACGACCGCGTTGAAGACCATGCCGGTGTAGCCGTCCCGACGCGCCTGGTCGAGCACGTGCTCGGCCAGGCGCCGGCCGAGGCCGCGGCCCGCCCGGTCCGGGTCGACCATGAAGCCCGCGTTCGCGATGTGTGCGGCCGGGCCGCCGTAGTTGGGGCGTACGTACGCCGTGGCGACCAGCGCGCCGTCCTCGTCCTCGACGACGAAGACGTGGTTCGCGGGTGCCATCCACAGCTCGCGGGCGTCGGGCTCGGGGGTGTCGGGGTCCCAGGCGTAGGTGTCCCCGGCGGACACGATCCGGTGCCAGAACGGCCAGATCCGGTCCCAGTCCTCGGCAGTCGCGTCTCTGATCAGCACACTCCGAGTGTCCCAGAGGCCTCACCGACCGTCTCATGCGCCCGTACCCTGGAACGCATGACCGAGCGCAAGCCCCCGGGTGTCGGCTTCGAGTCGTGGGTCGACAGGCAGATCCGTGACGCGAACCGACGCGGTGACTTCAAGGACCTGCCCGGCTTCGGGAAGCCCCTGCCCGACGACAGGGCGCCCTACGACGAGCTCTGGTGGGTCAAGGGCAAGATGCACGAGGAGGGCATCGCCGTGCTGCCGCCGGCCCTCGCCCTGCGCAAGGAGGCCGAGGACGCCCTGGAGAAGGCCTACTCGGCGCCCTCGGAGACCGCGGTGCGCCGCATCGTCACGGAGATCAACGAGAAGATCACCAAGATGCTCCTCATGCCGCCCCCGGGCCCGCCGCTCGGCAAGAAGCCGTACGACGTCGAGGAAGTCCTGCGGGACTGGCGGCTCAGGCGCGGCTGAAGCCCCGGGCGCGGCCGAGGCGGTAGCGCGGGCGCGTGACGCGGAGGCCGCCGACGGCCGTGAGGGTGAAATCCGTTACGCCGAAGCCGAGTTCAGGGCGTCCGTGCTCCTGCCCGGCACGGTGGAGCACGCGGCGGACGACGAGGGCGCCTTCGAGTTGCGGAACCCGCGGAACCGGCGACGCGTCCACCTCACCGGCCGGACGGCGTCCACCGCTCGCCCCGCATGAGATTGCCCAGGCCCTCCCAGGCGAAGTTCATCAGCGTCGCCGCGGCCTCCTTCGCGGAGACGCCGGGCGTCTCGTTCGCCCACCCGGCGAGCGACTCGGCCGCGCCCACCAGCGCCTGGGCGAGCCCTGCCACATCGCGGTCGGCGAGCTCCCCGCCCCCGTGGGCCTCGCGCGCCGCCGCCCCGATGAGCCCGGTCACGAACGCCACGATCTCGTCCCGCATCACCGCCACCTCCGCGGCGAACGGCTCCCCGTGCGTACGCGCCTGCCGGTGCAGCACCGCCCACGCGTCCGGGTGCTCGGCGGTGTGCCGGAAGAACGCCGCGAGACCCTCCCACAGCTGCCGGTCCGCCGGGAGCCCCGGCTCCACGGCGGCTCGCACCGCCTCGATCAGCGCCGCGGCCTCGCGCCGGATGCAGGCGGTGAACAGCTCCTCCTTGGAGTTCAGATAGAGATAGACCAGCGGCTTGGACACCCCGGCCAGCTCGGCGATCTCGTCCATGGACGCCGCCCGGTACCCGCGCTGCCCGAATGTGTGCACCGCGGCGTCCAGCATCTGCTGCTCCCGCACGGCACGCGGCATCCGCTTGCCGCTCCTTCCGGCACCCACAGCGACCATTCCGGCTTTCCTCCCGCCCCGCGGTCCTACCCCGCGGCAAGCCTACGGCCCGTCGGCAGCCGGGTCGGTCCGTGAGGGGCCCGCCCCGGCCCCTCGCAGACCGGTGCCCCGGATCGCGCTCGATCCGGGGCACCGGTGAACTACGGGGCGGCTCAGGCGTTGGGGCGCTTGCCGTGATTCGCCTTCTTCTTCTTGCGGGCACGCCGCTTGCTGCCTCGCTTGGACATGGCCAGATCTCCCTGTTTCAGGACTTATCCATGGCCTCGTCAGTCTAGTTTCGGCCCATCGGGACCGCACCACGACCGCCGCCGACCGGCTTGACGGCGCGCACGACGGCGGAGTGCATGCCGTCCGCGACTCCATGGGTCGGCGTGATCTCGATGTCGGTGAACCCGGCGGCCCGCAGGCCCTCGCGGTACTCGGCGAACGAGAGGGCTCCCGCGACACAGCCGACGTGGTCACCGCGCTCGGCACGCTGCTCGGGCGAGAGACCGTCGTCGGCGACGACGTCGGTGACGCCGAGCCGGCCACCGGGGACCAGCACGCGGAAGGCCTCCGCGAAAACGGCCGACTTGTCCGTGGACAGGTTGATGACGCAGTTGGAGATGACGACGTCGATCGTGTTCGCGGGCAGCGGGACGGCCTCGATGGTCCCCTTGAGGAACTCGACGTTGGTGGCACCGGCCTTCCGCCGGTTGGCCAGGGCGAGGGCGAGCATCTCCTCGGTCATGTCCAGCCCGTACACCGTGCCGGCCGGACCGACACGGCGCGCGGAGAGCAGGACGTCGATGCCGCCGCCGGAGCCCAGATCCAGGACCCGCTCGCCCTCGTGGAGGTCGGCGACGGCGAGCGGGTTGCCGCAGCCGAGCGAGGCGGCGACGGCTTCGACAGGCAGCAGGTCGCGCTCGTCGGCCGCGTAGAGCGCCGATCCGAAACCCTTCCCGACCTCGACGGGCTCGGCCCCGCAACATGCGACCCCGCCCTCGGTCAACTGCACCGCAGCGGCCGCGTACCGCCGGCGGACGGTCTCGCGCAGATTCACGGGCTGCTCGCTCATGACCTCGACCCACCTCCGGGACGACGCATCGATGTTTCTCGAAACAAGGCTCCTCCGTGATTCGACGAACGTCAACACAGGGGGCCCGGGTGACACCACAACGCCCGTGCCCCGCACCCAGGGTCCTGGGGTGCGGGGCACGGGCGTCTCGGGCCGATGTGCGGCTACACGGCGGCGGGCACGGCGACGTTCCGCCCGGCGTCGGCCGGCTCCTGGTCGTCGACCGGCGAGGCCGAGGCCGCGTTGTACGCGTCGAGGTCGAGGATCTTCTCGCGGGCCGCGACGAGGACCGGGACCAGCGCCTGACCGGCTACGTTCGTGGCCGTGCGGATCATGTCCAGGATCGGGTCGATCGCCATCAGCAGACCGACGCCCTCCAGCGGGAGGCCCAGGGTGGAGAGGGTCAGGGTCAGCATGACCGTCGCACCCGTGAGGCCCGCGGTGGCCGCCGAGCCGACGACCGAGACGAAGGCGATCAGCAGGTAGTCCTTGACGCCCAGCTCGACGCCGAAGATCTGCGCGATGAAGATCGCGGCGAGCGCCGGGTAGATCGCGGCGCAGCCGTCCATCTTGGTCGTCGCGCCGAACGGGACGGCGAAGGAGGTGTACTCCTTCGGTACGCCGAGACGCTCGGTGACCTTGACCGTGACCGGCATCGTGCCGACCGAGGAGCGGGAGACGAAGGCCAGCTGGATGGCCGGCCACGCGCCCTTGAAGAACTGCAGCGGGTTGACCTTCGCGACGGTCGCGAGCAGCAGCGGGTACACGCCGAACAGAACCAGCGCGCAGCCGATGTAGACGTCGGCGGTGAAGGTCGCGTACTTGCCGATGAGGTCCCAGCCGTAGTCGGCGATGGCGTAGCCGATGAGGCCGACCGTGCCGATCGGGGCGAGGCGGATGACCCACCACAGGGCCTTCTGGAGCAGCTCCAGGACGGACTCGCTGAGGGTGAGGATCGGCTTGGCGCGCTCACCGAGCGCCAGCGCCGCGATTCCCGCGACGGCGGCCATGAAGACGATCTGAAGGACGTTCAGCTCGGTGAAGGGCGTGATGACGTCCGTCGGGATGATCCCGGTGAGGAAGTCGATCCAGGAGCCCGCGTTCTCCGGCTTCTGGCCGTCCTTCGGGGTGAGGCCGGTGCCCGCGCCCGGGTTGGTGATCAGACCGATCGCGAGGCCGATGGCGACCGCGATGAGCGAGGTGATCATGAACCAGAGCAGCGTGTGCGTGGCCAGTCGGGCGGCGTTGTTGACCTTGCGCAGGTTGGTGATCGACACAAGGATCGCGAAGAAGACGAGCGGGGCGACCGCCAGCTTCAGCAGCTGGACGAAGATTCCGCCGACCTGCTCGAGGGTCTTGTACAGCCAGTCGATGTCCTGGCTGCGGGCCAGCCAGCCGAGCAGGGCGCCGAGCACGAGACCGGCGACGATCTGGGCCCAGAAGGGGACGTCGGGTATGCGGCTGGTGCGGGTGGGCGTCGCGGAGTTCGCGGACACGGACACACTCCATCAGGGGGTCCCCCACGCTCTCAGGGCGTAGGGAAGTACGGGGGCGTACGAGGACAGGGTGCGGCGCCCGCGCCTGAGGACCAGGAGGAACCGGGACGAACCAGGGCGGCGCCGCTGTGATGCCGGGTCAGACCGAGCGGCAACAGACCGCGGACATACAGCGGCAGAGATCGACGTGCAGGCGCGCCACGAGCGGAGGGCTCATGGGGGCGTGAGGGCGCACTGCTGTCGTCATGGGCAACACGTTAACACTTGAACTTTGAGAACCTCAAAGCCCTGCTTTGAGGCGGCAACCCGCCAAGCGGAAGACCGCCACACTCGAGGCCCCGGAACACGCCAACACCCCGCACGGGAGCGGCTGCTCGGGTACGGGGTGTCGAACGAATATGAGGAGTCTTACATTCCGCTTATTACCGGAGGGCGCTGTCCTCCTGCGAACGGTTCGCCTCCAGCCGGGACTTCGCCCGGTCGACCTTCGTCACGATCTGCTCGGACATCGCGTCGCGCTGCTTGCGCAGAAGGACGTAGCTCAGCGGCGCCGAGATCACGATGGCGAGGACCAGCACCCACAGCAGGTTCGAGTCACCGAGGCCGCGCGGCAGCACCCTCAGGTACACAAGTCCCCACAGGACGAAGAAGCAGCCGGCGAAGACGCCGAGCCGCATGAGCGTGTACCGGAGCGTGGCGCTCGTCTTGCTGTCGGACACGACGGCCCCTTTCCCTTCACTGACGTGCCCGTCCAGTGAAGCACGTCCCGAATTGATCAGTTCAGGGGGAGCAGCATCGTGATGTCGTCACGGTCGTCCCCTTCGGCCACCCGGATCGCGCTGGGCACTCGTCCGACCTCTTTGTAGCCGCACGAGGCGTAGAACGTCTCCAGGCCGAGGCCACCGCGGCAGGTGAGCCGTATGGCCTCGATGCCGCCCAGTCCACGGGCCGCGTCGGCGGCGGCGGCGAGCAGTTCGCGGCCGTACCCCTTGCCCTGGTGCCGAGGGTGGACCATCACGGTGTAGAGCCAGATCCAGTGCCGCATCAGCCGGTGCGTGTTGAGGGTGAGGAAGGCTGCGGCCGCGAGCTGCCCGTCCTCGTCGTACCCGACGAGCAGCCGCTTGCGCCCCTCGGCGATCCCGGCCAGATGCTTCAGCCACTCGGGCCGTATGTCGTCCCCCGTGACGGGTGGTACGAAGCCCACGGCCCCACCCGCGTTGGACACGTCCGCCCAGAGCGTGAGCACTCCCTCGCGCAGGGCGGGCCCAACGGGCGGATCGAGCTGGAAGACGAGGGCCATGCCCCGAAGGTAACAACCGGCCGGGACTGCCCCGGAACCCGTCCGGCTGTGAGAACGGACACCCGCTCCCGCCGGCCCCGGGGGAGCCGCCGGACCGTCAGACCCGCATCGGCTGCGGCGACTCGCGGCGGTCCGCGTCCGGGCCCGGGTACTCGCGGATGATCTCGTAGCGGGTGTTCCGCTCGACCGGGCGGAAGCCCGCGTCGCGGATCAGCTCCAGCAGGTCGTCGCGGGTGAGCTTGTTGGGCGTGCCGTAGTTGTCGGCGTCATGCGTGATCTTGTACTCGACGACCGAGCCGTCCATGTCGTCCGCGCCGTGCTGCAGCGCCAGCTGGGCCGTCTGGACGCCGTGCATGACCCAGAAGACCTTGACGTGCGGGACGTTGTCGAAGAGGAGCCGCGAGACCGCGAAGGTCTTCAGCGCCTCGGCGCCCGTCGCCATCGTCGTCCGCGCCTGAAGGCGGTTGCGGACCTTGCCGTCCTTCATGTCGACGAAGTCGTGCTGGTAGCGCAGCGGGATGAAGACCTGGAAGCCGCCGGTCTCGTCCTGGAGTTCACGCAGCCTCAGGACGTGGTCCACCCGGTGGCGGGGCTCCTCGATGTGCCCGTACAGCATCGTGCACGGGGTCTTCAGACCCTTCTCGTGCGCGAGGCGGTGGATGCGCGACCAGTCCTCCCAGTGGGTGCGGTGGTCGACGATGTGCTGCCGGACCTCCCAGTCGAAGATCTCGGCGCCGCCACCGGTGAGCGACTCGAGACCGGCCTCGATCAGCTCGTCGAGGATCTCGGACGCGGAGAGCCCGGAGATGGTCTCGAAGTGGTGGATCTCCGTCGCCGTGAACGCCTTCAGCGAGACGTTCGGCAGGGCCTTCTTCAGCTCGCTCAGCGACCGCGGGTAGTAGCGCCACGGCAGGTTGGGGTGGAGCCCGTTGACGATGTGCAGCTCGGTGAGGTTCTCGTTCTCCATCGCCTTGGCGAGGCGGACGGCCTCCTCGATGCGCATGGTGTACGCGTCCTTCTCGCCCGGCTTGCGCTGGAACGAGCAGTACGCGCAGGACGCGGTGCACACGTTCGTCATGTTGAGGTGACGGTTGACGTTGAAGTGGACGACGTCGCCGTTCTTGCGCGTACGCACCTCGTGGGCGAGGCCACCGAGCCAGGCCAGGTCGTCCGACTCGTACAGAGCGATGCCGTCCTCACGGCTGAGCCGCTCGCCGGCACGGACCTTCTCCTCCAGCTCGCGCTTGAGCCCCGCGTCCATCAAGCCGCCTCCCATACGTCAACCAATCGGGCCTCACACACCGTACTCCCCCGCACTTCACGGGCGAGGGCGCCCCCACAGCGCTCCGCGCTAGGCCTCCTCGGGAAGTTCGCCGACCCGGTTCTCCCACTTCGTGGAGAGCACGATCGTCGTACGCGTCCGCGAGACGCCCTTCGTCCCGGACAGCCGGCGGATCGTCTTCTCCAGTCCGTCGACGTCGCCCACCCGCACCTTGAGCATGTACGAGTCGTCGCCCGCGATGAACCAGCAGTCCTCGATCTCCTCGAGGTCGCGCAGCCGGCGCGCCACGTCCTCGTGGTCGGCGGCGTCGGAGAGGGAGATGCCGATCAGCGCGGTGACGCCGAGGCCGAGCGAGGCGGCGTCGACGGTCGCACGGTATCCGGTGATGACGCCCGCCGCCTCCAGGCGGTTGATGCGGTCGGTGACGGAGGGACCCGAGAGTCCGACGAGCCGGCCGAGCTCGGCGTACGAAGCTCTGCCGTTCTCGCGCAGAGCCTGGATGAGCTGCCTATCCACGGCGTCCATATGCCTGAGCCTTCCATTATTCAGCGATACCGCAAGTTTACGTGTAGAATCTAAGGCACACAGGGCCGACACCCTGTGAATCTTTTCAAACGATCACAGACGATCCATACAGGAGATGACGCTCACCGTGTACACGATCGAGATGGCCTACGCCCACATGCGACAGCTGCAGGAGCTGGCCAGCCGCTCGCGTGCTCACCGGCCTGCCGCCGCGCAACGCGCCGACCGGACGGCCTCTCCCGCCCGCCGCGCGGCCAAGAAGCGCTAGGTCCCGTCCGACAGGACCCAGGCCCCTTCGGGCAGGACCCGGTTCCTGTCCGATCCCTAGTCACCTCGGGACTGGGCACCACCCAGTTCCCCCTCCCAACGGCGGTACAGCCGGTGCGGCACCCCTGCCGCGTCCAGGACCCGCCCGGCGACGAAGTCCACCAGATCCTGGATGTGCGTCGCCCCCGCGTAGAACGCCGGAGAGGCGGGCAGGACGACAGCGCCCGCCTCGTCCAGCGCCACAAGATGCTTCAGGGTCTGCCCGTTCAGCGGGGTCTCCCGCACCGCGACCACCAGCTTCCGGCGCTCCTTCAGCGTCACGCTCGCCGCCCGTTGCAGCAGGTCCTTCGACAGTCCGAGCGCCACGCCCGCGACACACGCGGTCGACGCCGGCACGATCAGCATCCCCTTGACGGGGTACGAGCCCGACGACGGTCCCGCGGCGAGGTCCCCCGCGGCCCAGTGCCGTACGTCCGCGGCCTCGTCCACCGCGAAGGTGCCGGGCTTGCCGTCGGCGCCCCGCTCCAGCCACACGCGCAGATCGTCGCGCCAGTGGGCGTCCCGGAAAGCGATGCCGGTCTCGTCCAGCAGGGTGAGCCGCGACGCCCGCGACACCACCAGGTCGACACTCTCACCGGCGTCGAGCAGTCCGCGCAGCACGGCGGCGGCGTACGGGGTCCCGGACGCCCCGGAGACCCCGACTACCCACGGGGTGCGGTTGGCGTCATTCATGGCATCGAGCCTATCCGGCCGCCGGGTGGCGGAACTGAGTAAGGTCTCCCGGACGTTTCCGGGGGAGACGCAGAGACCTCAGGGGGGCCGCGATGTCGACCAGGGCACTCGAATGGAGCCGGACCGACCGGGCGATGGCGGCAGGCAAGCTGATGCTGGGCTGGTTGGCGCTGCTGTGGCTCCTGGAGGTCGTCGACCTCGCGACGGGCCACAGCCTCGATCCGTACGGGATCACGCCGCGCGAGTTCGGCGAGCTGCGGGACATCGTCCCCGCGGCCTTCCTCCACTTCGGCTTCGACCACCTCACGGCCAACACGTTCCCGCTCCTCGTGCTCGGCTTCCTCGCCGCCCTCGGGGGCATACGCCGCTTCCTGGGGGTCGTCGCCACCGTCGTGCTGGCGTCTGGCCTGGGCGTCTGGCTGACCTCACCCGAGGGCTCCCTCACGCTGGGCGCATCGGGCGTCGTGTTCGGCCTCTTCGGCTATGTGCTGGTCCGCGGGTTCGTGGACCGCAGCGCGGTGGACGTGGTGGTCGGCCTGCTCGTGGCGGCGTTCTACGGCTCGATCCTGTGGGGCGTGCTGCCCACCGCGTCGGGGGTGAGCTGGCAGGGCCACCTCTTCGGTGTGCTGGGCGGTGTGGCGGCGGCCTTCTTCTTCCGCCGCCACCGCACTCCGCAGCGGGCCCCGCTCACACCGTGAGCCTCACACCGTGAGGCCTCGCACCAGCAGGTCCAGCAGAGCGCACGCGAAGAGCGCGATGCCGATGAAGCCGTTCACGGTGAAGAACGCCCGGTTCAGCCGGGACAGGTCGTGCGGGCGCACGATCGTGTGCTCGTAGCCGAAGGCGACGGCGACGATCACCAGTCCCGCCCAGAAGAAGAGGCCGGCGCCGGTGGCGAGGGCGTACCAGACGAACAGTCCCGTCGTCACCGCGTGGCACACCCGCGCACCCCACAGCGCCGCCGGCACCCCGAAGCGTGCCGGCACCGACATCACGCCTTCCGCACGGTCGGCCCGGACGTCCTGGCAGGCGAAGATCAGGTCGAAGCCGCCGATCCACACGCCGACCGCCAGGCCGAGGATCACCGCGTCCCAGGACCAGGTCCCGGTGACCGCGATCCATGCGCCGACCGGGCCCATCGCCTGGGCGAGCCCCAGGATCGCGTGCGGGAAGTTCGTGAAGCGCTTCCCGTACGGATAGACCACCATCGGGACGATCGCGACGGGTGCGAGGGCCAGGCACAGCGGATTGAGCAGTGCCGCCGCGCCCAGGAAGATCACGAGCGCGATGCCCGCCCCGGTCCACGCGGACCGCAGGGACACGGCGCCTGTGACCAGCTCCCGTCCCGCGGTGCGCGGGTTACGGGCGTCGATCTCGCGGTCGATGATCCGGTTGCAGGCCATCGCGAAGGTCCGCAGGCCCACCATCGCGACGGTGACCAGCAGCAGCTCGGTCCAGTGGATGTTCCGGTCCAGCTGGAACATCGCGGTGAGGGACGCGATGTAGGCGAACGGCAGCGCGAAGACCGAGTGCTCGATCATCACCAGCCGCAGGAACGCCTTGACCTTGCCGGTCGGCTGCGGCGCGGAGCCGGGGCCGACTACGCCGTCTGCGGTGGTGGTCATGCCAGGCTCCTCCGGAAGTCCTCCAGCTCGTCGCGGAGGTCCGCGACGGGCAGCGCCCCCAGCTCCAGTTCGAGCGGGTCCTCACCGCCGTCGGGCGAAGTGACACGGGCGAGCAGGGCCACCCGGTCGTCGCCGCGGGTGCGGCCCTCCAGGCCGAGCGCACCGTCCGCGAGGTCCAGCGCGAAGTCGGCGTCGCCGTCCAACGCCGTCAGCAGGGCGTCCGCGAACGCGGCGGCCTCGGCGACGGCGAAGCCGGGCAGGACGAAGCCGCGGCTCTCGCCGTCGGCCCGGTCGGCGAGCATCTGCCACGTGTCCTCGGGGCCGGCGAACTCCTCCGGGGAGACCCCGGCCCGCTCGGCAGCGAGGCGCAGCCCCGGGTCGTTCACGTCCAGCTCGGGGCGCACCAGCGCCACGCACGGGGTGTCGGCGCCGAGGAACAGGGCGGGACCGCCCACGGCCATGGGGCTCACAGGCCGTACTCCTTCCAGCGGCGGTCGACCAGCGCCGCCGTGTCCGGGTCGGAGAGCACCATGTTCGGCCAGCCCCCGTCCCGGGTGTAGCCCTCCTCGGGCCACTTCCTCGTCGCGTCGATTCCGGCCTTGCCGCCCCAGAACTGCTGGTAGGAGGAGTGGTCCAGATGGTCCACGGGTCCCTCGACCACCGTCAGGTCACGGGCGTAGTCGGTGTTGCCGAGCGCCCGCCACGAGACCTCGTGCAGGTCGTGGACGTCGCAGTCGGAGTCGACGACCACGATCAGCTTGGTCAGCGACATCATGTGCGCGCCCCAGATCGCGTGCATGACCTTCTGCGCGTGCTTCGGGTACTTCTTGTCGATCGAGACGATCGCGCAGTTGTGGAAGCCGCCCGACTCGGGCAGGTGGTAGTCCACGATGTCCGGCACGATGATCTTCAGCAAGGGCAGGAAGAAGCGTTCCGTCGCGCGCCCCAGAGGGCCGTCCTCCGTCGGCGGGCGGCCGACCACGATCGACTGGAGCAGCGGGCGCTTGCGCATCGTCACACAGTCGATCGTCAGCGCGGGGAAGTCCTCCTGCGGCGTGTAGAAGCCGGTGTGGTCGCCGAACGGGCCCTCGGGAAGCATCTTCCCCGGCTCCAGCCAGCCCTCCAGCACGACCTCCGCCTGCGCGGGTACCTGCAGCGGCACGGTCTTGCAGTCCACCATCTCGATGCGCTTCCCCTGGACGAAGCCGGCGAAGAGGTACTCGTCGATGTCGCCGGGCAGCGGCGCCGTGGAGGCGTACGTGACGGCCGGCGGGCAGCCGAAGGCGATCGCGACGGGCAGCTTCTCGCCGCGCCGCGCGGCCACCTGGTAGTGGTTGCGGCTGTCCTTGTGGATCTGCCAGTGCATGCCGATGGTGCGCTTGTCGTGGCGCTGGAGGCGGTACAGCCCGAGGTTGCGCACGCCCGACTCCGGGTCCTTGGTGTGCGTCAGACCGAGGTTGAAGAAGGAGCCGCCGTCCTCCGGCCAGGTGAACAGCGCGGGCAGCCGGTCCAGATCGACGTCGTCCCCGCGCAGGACGACCTCCTGCACCGGGGCGTCCTTCACCTTCTTCGGCGGGACGTGCGTCATGGCGCCGAGCTTCCCGAACGCCTCGCGCACCCCCACGAACCCGTGCGGCAGCTCGGGCTTCAGCAGTCCGCCGATCTTCGTGCTGATCTCGTCGTACGACTTCAGACCGAGAGCCTTGAGCAGCCGGCGGTCCGTCCCGTACACGTTCATCGCCAGCGGCATCGACGAGCCGCGCACGTTCTCGAAGAGGAGCGCGGGGCCGCCGGACTTCTGGACCCGGTCGACGATCTCCCCGACTTCCAGACAGGGGTCGACTTCGGTCTTGATGCGCTTGAGGTCGCCCTCGCGCTCCAGTGCGCGCAGCAGCGAGCGAAGATCGTCGTAAGCCATGCCGTCCAGTATCGGCCACTCGCTACGCTGGAGCTGTCACGGGGGCCGTGCCCACGGTCCCGAATCTCCGCACGCAGGGGGCCACCCATGCTTCGGGTACTGATGTTCTTGGTGCCGCTGGCGCTCAGCATCTACGCCTTCATCGACTGCATCTCCACCGACGAGCAGGAGATCAGGCACATCCCCAAGCCGATCTGGGCGATCCTCGTGCTGCTCTTCCCGCTCGTCGGCTCGATCTCCTGGCTGGTCGCCGGCAAGAAGCGCACGGCCGCGCGGCCGGAGCGCGGCGGCCGCTGGGTGGCCCCGGACGACAACCCGGACTTCCTGAGGTCCCTCGACGACGAGACCGATCCGACGAAGGACCCGGGGCAGGACCCCAGGCGGGACGAGGACCCGGGCAAGTCCTGACGGGCAGGGCCGGCTGAACGGGCTGCGGAAGGGGCCGGGGGTCATGGACCAGGAGCAGGCACGGCGCTGGCTGTCCACCGCTCTCGCCGAGGCCCGCGCCGGCCTCTCGGAGGGCGGCATCCCGATCGGTGCCGCGCTGTACGGCGCGGACGGTGCCCTCCTCGGCCGCGGCCACAACCGCCGCGTCCAGGACGACGATCCGTCGCTGCACGCGGAGACGGCCGCGTTCCGGGCGGCCGGGCGGCAGCGCTCGTACCGCGGTACGACGATGGTCACGACCCTCTCCCCCTGCTGGTACTGCTCCGGGCTGGTCCGGCAGTTCGGCATCTCCCGGGTCGTCGTCGGCGAGGCCGAGACCTTCCACGGCGCCCACGACTGGCTCGCCGCGCACGGCGTGGAGGTCGTGGTCCTGGACGACCCCGAATGCACGGCCCTGATGGGCGCGTTCGCCGGCAGGCACCCCGAGCTGTGGAGCGAGGACATCGGCGATGACCAGTGACCGCATTCCCGTGATCGACCTGGCGCCCTGGCTCGCCGGGGACCAGGAGTCCCGCGCCCGCACCGCCGCCACCGTCGACGAGGCCCTGCGCACCGCGGGCTTCCTGCTCGTCACCGGCCACGGGGTCGGCCAGGACCTGCGGTCGGAGATCCGGGAGCCGGCCCGCGGCTTCTTCCGCCTCCCGCAGGCGGCGAAGGAGCCGTACGCGGTGAAGGTCGGCGGACGCGGCTGGCTCGGGCCCGGGGCGGAGGCCAACGGCTACGCGGAGGGCACACGGACGCCGCCCGATCTCAAGGAGTCGCTGTCCTTCGCCGCGGACGAGCCGAGCGGCGACCCGGCGGTCGACGCGGAGTGGTTCCTGCCGAACACCTGGCCGGGCGAGTGTCCCTCGCTGCGTCCTGCCGTGGAGGCGTATCTGGCCGCGATGCGAGTGCTGTCGGATCGGCTCCTCGGCCTGCTGGGGGTGGCGCTCGGCGAGTCCGAGGACTTCTTCACCCGGCACACCACGCATCCGACCTGGGGTTTCAACATCAACTGGTATCCCGGCCGGGACACCGTCGGCGAGCCGCAGCCCGGCCAGTTCCGGATCGGCCCGCACACCGACTTCGGCACGGTCACCGTCCTCGACCGGCAGACCGGCAAGGGCGGTCTCCAGGTCTTCACGGACGGGGGCGGCTGGGAGGACGCCCCGTACGCACCGGACGCGCTGACCGTCAACATCGGGGACCTGATGGCCCGCTGGACCGGCGGCCGCTGGTGCTCGGGACGCCATCGGGTGCTGCCACCGCCCGCCGACGCACCGGCGGAGGAGCTGATGTCGCTCGTCTACTTCTACGAGTGCGATCCGGGTACCGATGTGCGGGGCATCGACTCGCACACGTATCTGCGTGCCCAGCTGGACGCGATCACGGCCGGCTGACGTACTCGTCGCGCAGCTGCCTGAAGCGGTCCGGGGTCCAGCCGGACCAGTCCATGGGCCGTCCGTCGAGCGCGGCGTCCAGGTACTCGAAGTGCTGGTGCCAGCCCGCCAGATTGTCGAGGCGCTGCTCGTCGGTCCCGGTGAACTCGTTGGTGAAGCGCAGGACCGTCGCCAGGGAGTCCGCGGGGGCCGGCTCCATGTGGAAGCGGATCCGGCCGTGGAGCTCCACGGTGTACTCGGCGACGGCCTCCCTGTCCCAGGCCGTCACCCGCCCGGACACCACCGTCCCCTCCCCCTCCGCGGGAGCGTTGAGCCACCGGAGCGTCACCCGCCCGTCGAGGTGCGGCTCCAGCGGGTCGGCGGCGGCCAGCCACTGGGGCAAGCCCTCCGGGGTCGCCACGGCGACCCAGACGTTCACCACGGGGTGCGGCAGGTGCATCACGAAGTGCAGGACGTGGGTGTCGCCGTCGGCGCCCTCGCGGGTCTCGCTGGTGCCATGAGGGATCGCTTCGGTCGTCATGGCACCAGCGTCGCCCGTGCGGGCCGGGCCCGCTACCGTGTCTCGCCCACCCGGTCGACGACCGCGCGCACCAGGATCGCGCTCGTGCCGGCGAGCTCGCTCTTCTCCAGTCCGCCCTCGGTCTCACGGACGGCGATGTCGCGCTCGCCGAGGAGTTCCCTGGTGTTCCTGTCGAAGATCAGCTGCGCGCGGATGCCGTCGTCCTCGCGGGCGATCGCGACCCCGTGCCGACCGGCGGCGTCGGCCACGTCGTCGACGACGACCACGCCCGGGATCTTCGCCGCTGCGCGGAAGAGCGCGGCGCCGGCCTCAGGGGGCATGACGTTCTCCCGGATCAGGTCACCGACGAGGACGAACATCTGCTGCTCCTCGCTGTTGCTCCCGCCGCCGTCGGCGTTCTCGCGGAGCCGGTCCAGCATCTTGCCGGGGTCGGTCGGCAGGGTCTCCAGATGCCGGTAGCTGCCTCGCCCCGCCCGGAGAGCCGGGAGCGTACGGTGCCGACGGGGATGCCGAGCGCCTCCGCCGCGGCCGCGTAGTCGAGCCCCGACCACACGCAGAGCGCGAGCACCTCTCGCTCGGGCCGCCCCAGCGCCGCCATTGCGGTCCGTACGAGTCCGAGCCGCTCGGTGCCGTCGATCCTGGCCGCCACCTCGTCGGCGAAGTCGGCGACGTCGTGTCCCGTTCGTCTCGGGGCAGCCGCGCCATCGCGGCCGCATGCCGGCGCCCGGCGCGTTGCGCGTTGCGCGTGACGTTCGTGGCGATGCCGAGCAGCCAGGGCAGCAGCGAGCCGCCCTCGGCGTCGACCTTGCCGCGCAGCCGCCACGCCTCCAGGTACGTCAGCGACACGACGTCCTCCGCGACCGCCCACTCCCCCGTGAGCCGGTAGGCGTGGTTGCAGACGGAGCGGGCGTGCGCGTCGAACAGTGTGCCGAAGGCGTCGTGGTCGCCCGCGCGCACACGCGTCCTCAGTTGTGTGTCCACGCCCGTTCATCCGTCCGAACGGCAAAGGCCGGTTCCCATGACCTGCGTCACAGGAACCGGCCTCTGCGTCGGATCCGTCAGACCCCGGCGTAGCTGTGGAGGCTGTTCACGAAGAGGTTGACGCCGTAGTAGTTGAAAAGGAAGCAGGCGAAGGCGACCAGCGCGATGTACGCCGCCTTGCGGCCCTTCCAGCCCGCGGTCGCACGCGCGTGGAGATACGCGGCGTACGCGACCCAGGTGATGAAGGACCAGACCTCCTTGGCGTCCCAGCCCCAGTAGCGGCCCCAGGCGTCACCGGCCCAGATCGCGCCCGCGATGATCGTGAAGGTCCACAGCGGGAAGACCGCGGCGTTGACGCGGTAGGCGAACTTGTCGAGGGAGGCCGCGGCGGGCAGGCGCTCCAGCACCGAGCGGGCGAAGGAGCCGGGGTTGCCACCGCTCTCCAGCTTGTTCTCGTACGAATCCCGGAAGAGGTAGAGGAGCGTCGCGACGGCGCCCAGGTAGAACACCGCTCCGCAGAAGATCGCCGTGGAGACGTGGATCCACAGCCAGTACGAGTGCAGTGCCGGGACCAGCTGGTCGCTCTCGGTGTAGAGCCAGGTGACGGCGATGCCGAGGTCCAGCAGGACCGAGGTGACCAGCGGCAGTCCGATCCAGCGGACGTTCTTCTTCGCGAAGAGGAAGACCAGGTACGCGCCCACCACCGCCGTGGAGAAGGTGGTCGAGAACTCGTACATGTTGCCCCAGGGGGCCCGCTGCACGGACACGGCGCGGGCGGTGACGCCGGCCGCCTCGACGAGGAAGGCGAGGATGGTCAGCGAGACCGCGATCCGCCCGTAGAGGTCGCCCTTGGCCGTGCCGCCCGCGGCACCGGGACCGTCCGGCACGTCGCGCCGTCCGGCCGCCGTGCGCGTGACGACCTTGGGGCGCTCCAGCACGGTCGTGCCGCCTCCTGCGGAGCCGGCGCCGGCACCTGCGGTCACGCCCGCTGCCGGCGCGGGGGCGGTCAGCGCGGCGGCGGTGCGGCCGACCTTGCTGCGGCTGCCGAAGACCCACTCGGCGATGTGCGCCAGGAACGCCAGGGTGTAGACGGCCATCGCGGAGTAGATCAGCACGTTGCTGAACTCGGCGAGGCTCTCGTTGGTGGCGGCGGCAAGATTCACTGGGTTGCCCCTCGGGAGGATTCATGCGGCTTCGAGCACGTGGGGTCGCCGCCCGGGATCCGGGGGTCGTTCCCCGGGGATGTCAGCACTTCTCGGCCCCTTCGGCAGGAACAGCGTCGGCAGGATCGGGATCTGGGACGGGATCGGGCGCGGTCGGCACCTGTGCGTTGAGAGTGACGGCCAGGTCCCCCAGCTCCTCGCCGAGCTTCGCGGACTCGCTCCGGCCGAGCCCCGCCATCTCGACGACGGTCAGCCCCCCGGTGGAGGAGTCGCCCCGTACGGCCCGGACCCAGATCCGGCGCCGCTGGATGAAGAGCGAGCCGACGAGCCCCGCGATCGCGGCGATCGCCCCGGCGAGGGCGAGACCGTTGCCGGGCTGCTGGGAGATCTGGAAGCTGGCCCACTCCTTGATCTCCTTCTCGAAGGTGACCGAGCCGGCGCCGTCGGGCAGCGTCATCGTCTCGCCGGGCAGCAGCGTCTGCTTGAACACATCGCCCTTGGCGTCCTTGAACGCCGTCATCTTGCTGGTGTCCAACTGGTACACGTTCTGCGGAAGTCCCGCATTCACCCGCAGATCGCCGTGGTAGGCGCCCAGGTTCAGGGCCGGGAAGACGAGGCCGGGGAACTGCGAGAGCATCTCGCCGTGACCCTTGCCCGCGTACGTCGGGACGAAGAACGCGGGGAAGCCCAGCTGGTCCTTCTTGCCGTCCTTGTCCCGGTAGCCGTCCATCACCTTGATGACCCCGGTGGAGCTGACGTTGTTGTCGATGGGCAGCAGCGGCACCGCGTCCCGGAACACGACCTTGCCCCTGCCGTCCCGGACGGTGACGACGGGCGCGTAGCCGTGGGAGAGCAGATAGACCTTGGAGCCGCCGACCTTCAGGGGCTCGTTGACCCGGATGATGCGCTTCTTCTCCCGGCCCTCCGCGCCCTCCGTGTACGTCACGGCCGCCTCGAAGGTGCGCGGGGTGCCGCGCTGGGGCCCGCCGGCCTCGTACGTACCCGTGAAGCCGTCCAACCGGAAGCTGAACGGGGCCAGCTCGTCGATGCCGAACAGGGAACCGGACTTGAAGTCGTCGTACTGGGTGAGCGTGTTGGAGAAACCACCGCCCTCGACGATCAGCTTGCCGCCCTCGGACTTGAAGAGCTGCCCGGCCGCGAAGGCCACCAGCATCACGATCAGCGCGACATGGAAGACGAGGTTGCCGGCCTCGCGCAGATAGCCCTTCTCGGCGGCGACCGCCTCACCGGCCATGTGCGAGCGGAAGCGGCGCTTCTTGAGGAGCGCGAGCGCGGCCTCGCGGACCGCCTCGGGCTCGGCGTCCGTGCGCCAGGTCGTGTACGCGGGCAGCCGGGTGAGCCGCCGGGGGGCGGCCGGCGGGCGGCTGCGCAGCTGGCCGACGAACTGCCAGGTGCGGGGCACGATGCAGCCGATGAGCGAGACGAACAGCAGGATGTAGATCGCGGAGAACCACACCGAGCTGTAGACGTCGAAGAGCTGGAGCTTCTCGAAGACCGGCGTCCAGAACTCGTTGTTCGCCTTCCAGGCGGCCACCTTCGTCTCGTCCACGCTGTTCTGCGGGACGAGGGAGCCTGGGATCGCACCGAGCGAGAGCATGAAGAGCAGGATCAGGGCGACCCGCATCGAGGTCAGCTGGCGCCAGAACCAGCGCATCCAGCCGATGACGCCGAGAGTGGGTCCGCCGACGGGCTCCGCCTGCTCGTCCTGAGGTGCGGTGGAGAGCCGGGCGGTCCCCGTCTCCTCGGCCACCGACTCATCGGCCACCGTCTCTTCGGCCGCCGTCCGTGCCGTCTTGCTCATGGATCAGATCCCCACCTGGAAGCCTTCGGACCAACCCTGCATCTCCTGCACGAGGATGTCCCACGCGCCTGTGAGGAGCAGGAGGCCGGTCACGATCATCATTCCGCCGCCGATGCGCATCACCCACGCATAGTGCCGCTTGACCCAGCCGAACGCACCGAGCGCCTTGCGGAAGGCGACCGCGGCGAGGATGAACGGCAGTCCGAGCCCGAGGCAGTACGCCGCGGTCAGCAGCGCGCCGCGGCCCGCGCTGGCCTGCTCCCATGCCAGGGCGTTGACGGAGCTCAGCGTCGGGCCGATGCACGGGGTCCAGCCGACACCGAAGAGGGCGCCGAGGACCGGCGCGCCGACCAGACCCGTCGTCGGCCGCTTGTGGAAGCGGAACTCGCGCTGGGTGAGGAAGGGCATCAGGCCCAAGAAGAAGATCCCCATCAGGATCATCAGCGCGCCGAGGACGGCGGTGAGGGTCTCCCGGTGCTCCTGGAGGGTCCCGCCGAAGTAGCCGAAGAGCGCCCCGCCCGAGACGAAGACGGCGGAGAAGCCGAGCACGAAGAGGGAGGCCCCGGCGACCATCCGGCCTTTTCTGGCCTCGGCCAGATCGGTACCGGTGACTCCGGTCACGTACGAGAGATAGCCGGGGACCAGCGGCAGCACGCACGGCGAGAAGAAGGAGACGAGACCCCCCAGCACGGCGATGGGCAGGGCGAGCAGCAGTGCCCCGTTGTAGACCGTCTCGTTCACGCTACTTCTCCGCGATCAGCGGGTCGACCATCGAGCGGAGCATCTTGTCGTCGAGGGGGCGCAGCGCGCGCGCGGCGATCTTCCCCTCCCGGTCGATGACGAGGGTGGTGGGAATGGCCTGCGGATTGAGGCTGCCCTTGGGGAATTTCAGGATGAGCTTGCCGATCGGGTCGTGGAAGCTCGGGTAGCTGACACCGAATTCCTGCTCGAAGGCGCGCGCGGGCGCGGTCTGCGTGTCGCGGGTGTTGATGCCGACGAACTCGACGCCCTGGGCCTTGGTGTCCTTGGCGACCTTCTCCAGGTACTTGGCCTCGCTGCGGCAGGGCGTGCACCACGAGCCCCACACGTTCATGACGACGATCTTGCCCTTGTAGTCGGCGAGATCGAGCGGCTTGCCCTGCAGATCCTTGCCGGAGAGCTCCGGGGCGGCCACGCGCTTGCCCTTGGCAGCGGTGGAGATTCCGCCGGTGCTCGTGACGAAGTTGGTGTCGCCGCCGCCGCCGGACTTGCCGTTGGAGTCGCCGCTGCACGCCGAGAGCGTGAGCGCGGCCGCCAGGGCACCGGCGCCGGCGGCGAGCAGAGTGCGTCGAGGGGCGCGGCTAAGGCTCATGTGAAAAGTTTCGCATGGGGCTTCGGGGGATCTTCCGCACCCCCCTCGGTGCCCGTATCGCCCGTTGTCAAGATCGATTAAGCGGTGGTCTCACGGAGGAAGGTGTTCCAGCCCCCCGCTGGGGACTGTCCGACCTCGAGGGTACGGAGCTTCGCGAGGATCTTCGGGTCCTGGACGTCGAGCCAGTCGCAGAACTGCCTGAAGGACACCAGCCGTACGTCCTTCTTTCCGGCCATTCGCTTGAGCGCCTCTTCGACGGCGT